>NZ_JCALEC010000045.1:0-206 GCF_059813185.1 Mycobacterium sp. NGS18 | reverse complement strand
GGGACGATTTGTTCGCGCGAGGGTGGGTTCTTGTCGTCGTGGCAGCCTGCGGAGTTCGATGCGGAGTTTTTCGGTATCTCGCCGCGTGAGGCTGACGCGATGGATCCTCAGCAGCGGTTGCTGATGGAGGTGGCCTGGGAGGCGTTGGAGCATGCCGGGATCACCAAGGAGGCGATCCGCGGCACCCAGACCGGTGTCTTCGTCGG
>NZ_JCALEC010000044.1:0-208 GCF_059813185.1 Mycobacterium sp. NGS18 | reverse complement strand
GCATCGGCGTCCCAGCGATCCGCCGGAACCCGAACGATGCCCGAACCCTCATCACACAACAGCTGCCAGAACGCGGCCGGGCCATCCGCCCCGCCCGGAAACCGGCAGCCCATCCCGACCACCGCGATCGGCTCGGTGTCACCGGCCTCAGCCACCGCCAATCGCGCCGTCAGGTCATCGATCTTGCGCAGCGCCTCAGCAACAATCG
>NZ_JCALEC010000043.1:0-271 GCF_059813185.1 Mycobacterium sp. NGS18 | reverse complement strand
TTTGGGTGGTTAGTACCGCTGATTCATCAGGGACGCCCACACACGGGTACGGGAATATCAACCCGTTGTCCATCGACTACGCCTGTCGGCCTCGCCTTAGGTCCCGACTCACCCTGGGAGGACTGGCCTGGCCCAGGAACCCTTGGTCTTTCGGCGGGCAAGGTTCTCACTTGCCTCATCGCTACTCATGCCTGCATTCTCGCTCCCACACCCTCCACCACTAGATCACTCTGTGGCTTCACCGGATGCAGGACGCTCCCCTACCCAATAC
>NZ_JCALEC010000042.1:0-363 GCF_059813185.1 Mycobacterium sp. NGS18 | reverse complement strand
CGGGTGCGGGCTGATTTCGATGAAGGTGCCGTACTTCTCCGCCGCGGCACCGATGGCCTGACTGACCAATGCGGGTTGGCGCACGTTGTTGGCCCAATAGTCGGCGTCGAGCACCGGAGCCGGCCCGGCCGGATCGACCACCGTGGAAATAAACGGGATCTGCGGCGGCACCGGAACCACCCCGGCCAACTGCGCACGCAACTCCCCCAGAATCGGATCCATGAACGCGGTATGGGAGGCCACCTCCATATTGACCCGCCGAGCAAACCGCTCCCGAACGGCCACCGCCGCAATCACCGCATCCACATCAACCGGCGAACCCGCCACCACCGTCTGCCGCGGCGACAAATACCCCGCCACCGC
>NZ_JCALEC010000041.1:0-413 GCF_059813185.1 Mycobacterium sp. NGS18 | reverse complement strand
CCCGAGACCGTGCAGCCGGGCCGGGTGCAGCCGCGATCGCGCGCGTGCAACACGATGCGCTGATCGGCCGAGGCGATCCGCTTGGCCCGGCCCAGCCACAGCGCCCGGCCTTGGCCGTCGAACACGCTCAGGTAGTGATATGCGTGGCCGGCCATCCGCAGCAGGTCGCTCATCGGCAACAACGAACCGCCGGCGGTGTGGGCCTTGCCCGCCGCAGCCTGCAGTTCGGCCAGCGTGGTCGAGACGATGACAGTGACCGGCAGGCCATTGAGCTGTCCCAGATCTCCACAGGCCAGCACCGCCCGGAACGCGGCCAGCAGCGCGTCATGGTGGCGTTGGTCGCGGGTGCGGTGATCGCCTTGGATCTGCTCCTGGCTCGGCGTGCCACTGACGCAGGGCTTTTCGTCGGCGGC
>NZ_JCALEC010000040.1:0-434 GCF_059813185.1 Mycobacterium sp. NGS18 | reverse complement strand
ACCTGCGGATAATCCGCCAACAACTCCAGCGTGGCCGCCGCATCCAACTCCAACAACGCCACCGCACCCTGACCGGCCTGCCGCGACATCAACGCCGAACGCACCGCAATCACCTTCAGGCCCTGCTCCGGCGTCAACGCCCCGGCCACCACCGCCGCCGAGACCTCCCCCATCGAATGCCCGATCACCGCATCCGGAACCACCCCATAGGAACGCCACAACGCCGCCAACGCCAACTGCAACCCCATGATCACCGGCTGCACCTGCGCATCACCGGAAATCTCCGCACCCGAGGCAATCACCTCACGCAGCGAAAAACCCACCTCGCGGACAAACACCGGCTCCAACTGCTCAACAGCCGCAGCAAACACCGGCTCATCAGCCAACAACCGACGACCCATCCCCGCCCAATGCGAACCCTGACCCGAGAACAC
>NZ_JCALEC010000004.1:0-438977 GCF_059813185.1 Mycobacterium sp. NGS18 | reverse complement strand
GGAACGCGGTGTGGGTCAGGCTGCGGGTGCGGAAAGCTTCGATCTCACGATCCAGGCCAGCGCAGATGCGCGAGACCTCCGATTTGGAAACCCCCGAGGCCACGCCCATCGCGGCGACCAGGTCATCGACGCTGCGGGTCGAGACCCCGTGCACGTAGGCCTCCATGATCACCGCGTGCAGCGCCTTATCGATGCGCCGGCGTGGTTCCAGCAGCGACGGGAAGAATGACCCGGCCCGCAGTTTGGGGATCTGCACCTCGATGTCGCCGGCGGTGGTCGACACCGTTTTGGGGCGGTGCCCGTTGCGCACGGTGGTGCGCTGCGCACTGCGCTGGTACCGGTCGGCGCCGATCTGGTGCGCGGCTTCGGCCTCGATCAGCGACTGCAGCCCGGCCCGGATCAACTCGGCGAACATCGAACCGGCATCAGCGGACTTCAGCGCATCGAGCTGGGTGAGCAGGGCAGAATGGTCGTGGGTCATCGCGTTGTGCGTCCTTTGCTTGAGTCACTTTGGTCGGTAACTCATTGACCACTACGCGATGACCCACCCCAAAGCCCTCAACGACACACCAGAGCCCATCCGCCCCGGTCAGCCGCAGAACCGAAACCCCACCAACCCAAGGGACTTAGCCGATGGCTCTCGTGATCGGCCTGCTCTAGATAGAAAAACCAGCGCCAGCTGCGGCGTTGAGCAATCGTTTCATCGGCCTTGTCGCTACCCAAGCACGAATACCCGGCTCTGGCCGCGGACTCACAGACAGCGCTAGAGCAAACGGGCCATGGACGCAGTCGCGATCACGAACACTCTGACATATGCGTCTATCCATATGACACGTTCGTGAGACACATTACAAGGACATGACACCGCCGCTGAGAATATGACACGCAGCGTGAGACCCTACAAACGTAGTGGAGCGTCAGTGCGCCATGTTCGTAAACCGCGACAGATGCAACTGATGCGCCACGGTCACGGTCTTCGTCGGCCCGTTACGGTGCTTGGCCAGGATCAGGTCCGCCTCACCGCCGCGGGGGTCGTCGCGCTCGAAGGCGTCAGGGCGGTGCAAAAGGATAACCATGTCCGCATCTTGTTCTAGCGAGTTGTGAACTGAGATCCCCTGCGCCACGAAATTGTGTGTGCCACTTACGGTCCCATCGAACACATCGTGCTCGCCGATGCTGGTGATCTCCACGATGGTGTCCCAGTACACGTCGCTGGTCGCCAGTGCGTGAATGTCCAGATCCTCGAGCACCGCGGCGGCGCGGTGCAGCCGGGCCCGGCTCGGCGCGTGCTTCCACATCGTCGAGCCGCAGAACTTCGTGTCCATGGCAGCGGCGAACTGCCGGTGGGTCATTTTCTGATCCGCCAGCGCACGACGAACCTGCACCCAGACCTCTCTCGGAACGGTGTCCAGGTTCGGGTTGCGTGTCACACCTTGAAGATTGGCCAGAATCGCCTTGGCTCCCACCGCTTTAGCGCCCTGCGCCCCGACGATGTGCAGGAACCTGACTTGGTTCTCCGCACCGAAGAGGCACAGGTGCCAGCAGTCGCGATAACCGGCCTTGGGCACCCGCTTGATGCGACCGAACACACCCATCCGCGACAGCAGTGCCGCCACGTCGTCGATCAGCCGCCGACTCGTCGACGCGTAATAGATGTGACCGACCCTATACTTGGCGTCCCAGGACACCGACCCGTCAGTTGCCCACAGATGCCGCAGGAACAGTGCGACCTGATCGTTCGGCAGCGCGAAAACCTCTTGCGGCACAAACTTCTCGTAGCTGCGCTTGCCGAACAGTCCCAACCCGTCGAGCCACGCCGCGATCGGATTGCGCTTGCCGTGCGTCAACCGGTACGGCGCCGGCAACCGCAGCGTGGTCACCCTAGCGGCCGGGTACTCATCGCGCACCGCCATCACCCCGAAGTGCATGGCCGCCGCCGTCACCGCGGTCAAGTTCGCCTCATCGATGGACGCATACCGGATCGGCTGGTTCTTCACGCACGACCCGTCGCCGATCATGTGCGCCAGCAGGATGACCTCGCAGTCTTCCATCCGCGTGGTGTCCACCGGCTCGGGCACCCGCCGCGGCACCGCCAGCCGATCCCCGACGTTCAAGTCGGCCAACGCAACCCAGCCATCCAGAGTCAGGAAAGGGTGGTTGGCGGTGGCTTCGACCTCACGTCCGGAGGCCATCCGCAGCTTGAACACCTCGCGATGCCCGCTTGGGAAGACGTTGGTCATCGGCCGGGCTACCATCCGCAGCTTGTCGTCCAGTGACCACACAAGCGGGCGCTCGCCGGTGCGCATCAACTCACCCAGAGTGACCTCGGAGCCGTTGTCGGCCCGCAGGATTCGCGTCGAAGCCGTCAGGCAGCCGGACTCACGCAGGTCGGCCAGCATCGGCTTCTTGTCGGTGCGTTGCTCAGGGCCACGGTTGAGCTGGCTGAGCGCAATCACCGGCAGCTCGAGCTCCTTGGCCAGCAGCTTGAGGTGCCGCGAGAACTCCGAGACCTCGATCTGGCGCGACTCGACCCGCTTGCCCGAGGTCATCAGCTGCAGGTAGTCGACCACCACCAGGCGCAGGTCTGCCTTCTGCTTGAGTCGGCGGGCCTTGGCGCGGATCTCCATCATGGTCAGGTTCGGCGAGTCGTCGATGTAGAGCGGCGCCTCGCTAATCTCGCTCATCCGCCGAGCCAGCCGGGTCCAGTCGTCATCGGTCATCCGGCCCGAGCGCATGTCGCCGAGCTTGATCTTCGCCTCGGCCGAGAGCAGTCGCATGACGATCTCGGACTTGCCCATTTCCAGGGAGAAGATGACGCTGGGCAGTCGGTTCTTGATCGAGCAGGACCGCATGAAGTCCAACGCCAGCGTGGAGTTGTGGGTGGGCACCATGCCGCGGCCGGCCAGGTAGAGCCGCGCCGGGTTATCGACCTGCACGCAGCGCACCGCGACACTGGGCACCCGGCGCACCGACACCAGGCTCAGCGCGGGCGCGAGCAGCGCGGTGCCGCCGGCGCGGCCAGCCTCCACACCCGCCGGGGCTATCTGGTCCAGCCCGCAGCGCAGCTGCGCGGTGGTGCGGACGCCAGTGTGCGTCGGCCACAGGTGCTCGGCGTCGGCGACGATCACCGTGCCGTCGGAGAACGCGACCTCGAAGCACGGCCGGCCCAGCATCACCTCGGTGGCCGCCACCACCCGGGTGGGTCGACCATCGGCGTCCAGCAACTCATCCCCGACGGCGACGTCGCCCATCGTGGTCCAGCCGTTCGGTGTCGGCAGCGGGGTGTTCAGCGCCAGCGCCTTACCCATACCCGGCCTCGCCGCGATGATCACCATCTGCCCCGGGTGCAGCCCGTTGGTCACCTCGTCGAGGTCGGTGAAGCCCGTCGGCACCCCGCGCGCGATCCCGCCGTGCGAGGCGATCGCGTCGATCTCGTCCATGGTGGGCTGCAGCAGGTCCTCGAGCGGGACGAAGTCCTCGGAGGTACGCCGCTCGGCGACGTCGTAGATCTCGGCCTGGGCCCGGTCGACGATCTCGGCCACATCGGCGCCCTCCGCACCGGCATAGCCGTACTGCACCACTCGAGTGCCGGCCTCCACCAGCCGGCGCAGGATCGCCTTCTCGGCGACGATCCCGGCGTAGTAGCCGGCGTTGGCCGCCGTCGGCACCGTCGAGATCAGCGTGTGCAGATACGGGGCGCCGCCTACCCGGCGCAGCAGCCCGCGGCGGTCGAGTTCGGCGGCCACCGTCACCGGGTCGGCCGGCTCGCCGCGACCGTAGAGATCCAGGATCGCGTCGTAGATGTTCTGGTGCACCGGACGGTAGAAGTCACCGGGCCGCAACCGCTCCAGCACGTCGGCGATGGCGTCCTTGCTCAGCAGCATGCCCCCGAGCGCCGACTGCTCTGCGGCGACATCCTGGGGCGGCTGGCGGCCGACATCCTCGCGGGGCGGCTCCTCGAGCTCCGAGTGCCCGCGGTCGTCGACCACTGCCATACGCCCCACCTCCTCCGCAGCACGCTCGAACATCTATTCGACGTTTATGTCCCGACCATAATCGTGGACACCGACACCCCCATCGCGTCGTGCCGGGTTGACGCTAGGCGTTGCTGACGACGGCACCAAACGCGCTTGTTCACAAAGGTGTGGATGAAGTGTGGACACCGGTCCTTCACTTGTTTGGGACGGTGGGGAAGACCTGTGGATGGTCCGCTCTGGTTTGGGTATCTTCGCAGGTAAGCGCACCACACCCTGGCCTCTGCACTGTGGAGGACAATCTCTTCGGCGTGTCGGCGCAGGTTGCCATGTTGGGCGTGTTGCCTTGCGAGTAGGTGGACGGGGCTCCACGACCGGGTAAATAGCACCAGGAGTACGCACCGACCTAAAAGTTAGCCGGAGTTAACCGAAGTTAACCGGATTTGGGCACAGCAAAGCCCCGGCGGAGCCGATCAGGGCGCCACCGGGGCTGTGCGAGTAGGCGCTTAGTTCGCCGCGGCGACGTCGAGCGTGACGTCGACGTTGACCTCGGGGTGCAGGTGCACCGACACCGGGTGGCTGCCGACGGCCTTGATGTGGGCCTTGGGCAGCCGGACGATCCGCCGGTCGAGATTGGGCCCGCCGGCCTTCTTGATCGCAGCAACCACGTCGGCGGCGGTCACCGAGCCGAACAGCTTGCCCGAGTCGCCGGAGGTCTTCACCGGCAGGGTGATGGTGCCCAGCGCCTGCAGAGCTTCCTTGATCTCCTTGGCGTGGTCCAGGTCGCGCACCTGCTTGGTCTCGCGGGCCCGGCGGATGTCGTCGGCCTGCTTCTGCGCGCCGCGTGAGGCGACGATCGCCAGCCCCCGCGGGAGCAGGTAGTTGCGGCCGTATCCGTCCTTGACCTCGACGGTGTCTCCGGCCGCCCCGAGGTGGTCCACCTCAGCGGTCAAAATCAGCTTCATCGTTTCGTACTTTCTCGGATTTCAGTGGCCGGCTAGCGCGCCGACGAGGTGAAGGGCAGCAACGCGACCTCGCGGGCGTTCTTCACCGCGAGCGCGATGTCGCGCTGGTGCTGAACGCAGTTGCCGGTCACACGGCGGGCGCGGATCTTGCCCCGCTCACTGATGTAGGTGCGCAGCAGCGAGGTGTCCTTGTAGTCGATCACCTGCTTCTTGTTGGAGCAGAACGCGCACTTGCGAGTCTTGATCGGCTTCTCGGGAGCCGGCCGCCGCTTGTTGGATTTCGCCATCTATCTATCTCTTTCGTGCTGTGGTTCGTTGGTCTAAAAGGGCGGTTCGTCGTCGGCGCCGCCGAACGAGCCGGACGCCGGAGCACTGCCCCACGGGTCTTCTGCGGGCGCACCGCCGGAGGAGGCCGCCGCCGGGGACTGCATGCCGCCGCCCCCACCGCCGAAGCCGCCTCCGCCGCCGCCGCGGCTGACCTTGTTGATCTTGGCGGTGGCGTACCGCAACGAGGGGCCGATCTCGTCGACCTCCACCTCGTAGACGGTGCGCTTCTCGCCCTCACGGGTTTCGAAGGACCGCTGCCGCAGCCGACCGGTGACGATCACCCGCGATCCGCGGGTGAGGCTCTCGGCGACGTTCTCTGCGGCCTCGCGCCAGATGTTGCACCGCAGGAACAGCGCGTCGCCGTCCTTCCACTCACCGCTCTGCCGGTCGTAGACCCGCGGGGTGGACGCCACCGTGAAGTTGGCGACCGCCGCTCCCGACGGGGTGAACCGCAGATCGGGGTCCGCGGTCAGGTTTCCGACGACGGTGATCGTGGTGTCACCAATTGCCACGGGGCCCTCCTAAGGTCGGTGGCAGCGCTTGATGCTGCTTTCGCAGCCTGAGCCTACGCAACGGCGGCGACAGCCTGCTACGACTTGTCGGTCCGCATCACCTTGGTGCGCAGCACCGCCTCGTTCAGGCCGAGCTGACGGTCGAGCTCCGAAACCGTCGCGGGGGCGGCCTTGACGTCGATGACCGCGTAGATGCCCTCGGCATGTTTGGCGATCTCGTAGGCCAGGCGCCGCTTGCCCCAGATGTCGACCTTCTCCACCGTTCCGCCGTCCTTGCGGATGACGTTCAGGAACGTCTCCAGGGACGGGGCGACGGTGCGCTCGTCGAGAGTGGGGTCAAGGATGACCATGATTTCGTATGGACGCATGGGAACCTCATCACCTCCTATGGTCGTAGTGCGGCCGTGGATGTGTCCACGGCAGGAGGGTCGCCTGCGTCGGCAACCCGGCTAGGTTACCGGAGGCTGGGCTGGGGAACGAAATCGGCCGGATCAGGCCCAACCGGTGCGGGCCGCAACCGGGTTGGCAACCGGGCCGGGGGCGCATCCGGCGCCCCGTCGAACACCCCGCCGGCGGGGTCGTCGACGTCGTGCTCGCGCACCAGATCCCGCTCCGGGCGGTAGATCTGCCGGATCACCAGCGCGCACAAGCCCAGCACCGCCAGATCGCGCATCAGCACCGTGGTGGTGAACCACTGCTCGGGCAGGCTGCGGTCCGGGACGCTATAGAGGTAGTACATCCGCGGCACCCACACCAGCGCGTCGACGGTCATCCAGGCCAACAGCACCCGGCGATGCGGCAGGGCCAGCACGGCCAGCGGCACCAGCCACAGCGAGAACTGCGGGCTCCACACCTTGTTGGTCAGCAGGAAGGCCGCCACCACCAGGAAGGCCAACTGCGCCAGGCGCGGTCGCCGCGGCGCGGTCAGCGCGAGGTAGCCGATCCCGGCGCAGCACAGCGCGAACAACACGGCGACGACGAGGTTGAGCACCGTCGGGGGTTCCCACAAGCCCAGGTCGCCGTCGAAGCCGCGCCAGCCGGTCAACGACTTCACCACGTTGTACAGCGAATCCATGTCGTCGCCGCGGCGAGAGTTCAGCCGGAAGAACTCACTCCAGCCCCGCGGCGCGAAGACCAGGACCGGCAGGTTCACCGCCGCCCAGGCCACCACCGTCGCCACCGCCGTGCGCTTGACCTCAGCCAGCCGCCCGGTGCGCAGTCCCAGCACCAGCAGCGGAAACAACAGCAGCGCCGGGTACAGCTTGGCGGCGGTGCCCACCCCGAGCAGCACCCCGGCCGCCACCGGCCGCCGTCGGGCCCAGGCCAGCAGCCCGCCGCCGGCGAGCGCGACGGCCAGCGCGTCGAAGTTGGTGAAGATCTGGAAGATGACCAGCGGTGAGGCGGCCACCAGTGCCGCGTCCCAGACCCGCCGTCCGGCCAGCCCGGCGGTGGCCCACACCGTCGCCAGCCAGGCCAGGGCCAGGCCCAGCGCGACGATGTCGAAGAACACCACCACTTCGGCGACCCCGCTCAGCGCCGGGATCTTCACCACCTTGGTGATCGCGGTGTATGTCTTGGCCAGCGCCATCGCCGAGTACTGGTAGAGCCCGGTCACCACCGGATACTCCATGTAGCGCTTCGCGGGCTGCCCGTCGTAGCGGATCTGCTCCTTGCCGGAGGAGTCTTTCTCCACCCAGCTGGACTTGTACGGGAACTTGCCCTGGTCCAGCAGCTCGGCGGTGTAGAGCGGTACGACGTCGGAGTAGCACAGCTGGAAGTAGGCGCGCTGGTTGTCCCAGTTGGCCACCCGCTGATCGGGGCCGCCGCTGCCGACGCTCTGCAGGCAGGGCGACTTGGTGGTCCAGCCCAACGCCATGAACAGCACTGCGATAAAAAACATCACCCGCAGTGGCGTCATGAACCTGCCGCGCCCGATGAGCGCGTGCCGGCCGACCGGGCCGCCGACGGTGTTCGACAGCGCATGGGCGAATTCGTCTGTGCGGCTAGGCAAGTCGCGGTCGTCGGCGCTGCGCAGATCAGCGGCCAACGGCTGCGGCGAGCAGACCGGGCGCTGCGTCACGGAACCGCCGGCTCACCCGGCGCGGTCGTGGACTGCTCGGGGGATCCCGGGGACTGCGGTTCCTGCGCCGAGGACGGCGCGGGCGGAGCGACCGGGATCGTGGTCGGCGGACCGATCGGGATGGTGATACCCGGGGCGATCTCGATCGTCGGCTGGATGACGGTCTCCGACGGCTCGGTCAGCGGCCCGGTCTCCTGCGGCGGGGGCGGCGGCGGTGCGGCCGGCACGCCCGCGTAGCCGCCGATCTCGGTGGGCGTCGGGAAGGTCTCGTTGGAGGTGCCCCGCAGCGCGCCGTCCATGGTGGCCTTCCAGATGTCGGCCGGAATGCCCGCCCCGTACACCTGGCCGCCCCACTGATTCACCAGCGGCTCATCGCCTCCGGTGGTGCCGACCCACACCGCGGTCGACAACGACGGCGTGTAACCGACCATCCAGCCGTCCCGGTTGGCGCCGGTATCCCCCAGCTGGGTGGTGCCGGTCTTGGCCGCCGAGGGCCGGCCACCGGCCAGGTTGTGTCCGCGCGACCAGCCGGCGATGGGCTGCATGGCCGAGGTGACGTTGTCGGCGACCTCTTTGGGGATGCGCTGCTCCCCGGTGTCTTCGGACGTCTGGGCGTCGAACAGCACCTGGCCCTCGGCGTTGACCACCTTCGCCACGAAGTGCGGCGGGTGGTAGACGCCCGAGTCGGCCAGCGTGGCGTACGCCGAGGCCATGTCGATCACCCGGGTCTGGTACTGCCCCAGCACGACGCCGCCTTCGGGCGGCCCGCCGTCTTGGGAAAGGGTGTGCGGCACACCGGGGAAACTCTTGGCCACCCCGGCCTGGTGCGCCGCGTCGGCGACGTCCTGCGCCCCGTTCTTGAGTTTGAGCATCAGCCGGTAGTAGGCGGTGTTCAGCGAGCGCTTGAGCGCCTCGGCGATATTGCAGACCCCGCAGCTCTCACCCTCGGAGTTGGTGATCTTGGTCCGGCCGTTGTCGAGGGTCAGCGGCGAACTGTCGATCTGGTAGCCCAGGCCGATGCCCTGTTCCAGCGCGGCCACCAGGGCGAACACCTTGAACGACGACCCGGTCTGCAGGCCGGCCTGGGCGAAGTCGAAGCCGTTGGCGTCCGAGCCGCCGTAATAGGCGCGCACCGCGCCGTCGCGCGGATCGATGGAGACCACCGCCGAACGCATGTTGGGAATCTGGTCTTTGAGGTAGGTCTCCACCGCGTCTTCGACGGCGCTTTGGGCCTGCGGGTCGATCGTGGTGGTGATCTGCAAACCCTGGGTGTTCAGGGTCTGCTCATTGATGTTGAACAACTCCAGCAGTTCCTTGGTGACCTGCCGCTGGATCAGCCCGTTGGGCCCGGTGGTGATGTTCTGGGAGCGGGCCAGCTCCGGTGGCACCGTCTCCGGGAACTGTTGGGCGGCACGCTCCCCGGCCGACAGCGCTCCGGTCTCCACCATGCCGTCGAGCACCCAGTTCCACCGGTCGAGCGCACCTTCGGGGTCGACGGCGGGATCGAGCGTGGACGGCCGCTGGATCAGCGCGGCCAGGAGCGCGCCCTCGGCGATGTCGAGTTGCTCGACCGGCTTGTCGAAGTAGGCCCGGGACGCCGCGGCGATCCCGTAGGCGCCGCGGCCGAAGTAGATGATGTTCAGATAGGCCTGCAGCACATCATCTTTGGGCCATGCACTGGACATCTTGGTGGCGATCACGAGCTCTTTCGCCTTGCGGAGCAATCCGCCCATCCCGGCCCGCTCGGATCCGACCAGGGCGTTCTTGACGTACTGCTGGGTGATCGTGGAGCCGCCCTGGGTGTCACCGCCGAACAGGTTGTTCTTGATCGCGCGGGCGAAACCCGACACCGAGAAGCCCGGGTTGGAGTAGAAGTCGCGGTCCTCGGCGGCCAGCACCGCGTTGCGCACATACACCGGCACCTGATTGATGTCGATGTCGACGCGGTTGCCTTCCGGCGGAATGATTTTCGCCAGTTCCGAACCGTCGTTGGCCAGAATCGTCGACACCTGGTTGGTGCGGATGTCGCCGGGCGAGGGCACATCGGTGATGGAGTAGGCCATCGCGAAGGTGATGATCGGCAGCAGCAGCATGACCGCGGCGGCGATGTAGAGCCCTCGCCGGATCCACCGCCAGTTCGGTGGGTGCCGGCGCAGCCAGTCCCGCAGGTCTTGCGCAGCGGGCCGCTCGGTGTGCTCGGAGCGCAGGTTTCGCCGCGGCGGCACGTCGGATGGTTCCTCCGGCGGCTCCCGCCGGGGCGGGCGCCGTGCGCTCAGTGCCTGCTCGCGTTGCCGCGGCGCGCCGTCGAGGGCGGCTTTGACGGCGTCGATCGGATCGCGGAGGTCGGCGGTGACCGCGTCGTCGACGGCGGGGATGATCGTGGTCTGCCGGTCATCGGGCGGGCCCGGTGCGCGGCGAGCGCCGACGTCGGACGGCCGCGACGAGGCAGCCTCCGGCCGATCGTCGTGGTGTTTACTCACTGGCGGTACGGGCTCCACTGCGTGCCGTCCGCCGACCCCGGGACCCCTTCGGTGGGCGTGCGAGGCCCAGCACATACGACTTCACCAGATGATTCCAGCTGCAGGTGCGGCACACCTCGACCACGTGCACCGAGAACTCCGGGTAACGGGTGGCCAACAGCACCAGTTCCTCGGCGGAACGCGCCGAACCCGACACCGGGCCCAGGTCGTCGCCGTACACCCACGACACCAGGGTGAGCTGCTCCTTGCGGCAGATGGGGCAGACCACCGCGCTGGTCTTGCCGTGGTACTTCGCCGCCCGGAGCAGATACGGGTTGGCGTCGCAGACCTCGGACACCCCGGTACGTCCGGAGTAGACCTCGGCCAGCAGGGAACGGCGCCGGAGCGCGTAGTCCACCACTTGTCGCTGCAATCGCACGGTGACCAGAGTACGTCGGGTCCGCGCGGGCGGGTGTGACGAACGCCCTTATCCCGCACCGACCGGCGGATTCAGCGGCCACCGCGGGCCGCCAGCTTCTAGCATCATCGCGTGGCAACGCGGCAGACGTCCGGAACCCGGGCCAAGGACAGTGATCGAGACGACACCTGCCGGATCCTCGACGCCGCCCTGGCCGAGGGCCAGCTGTCAGCCGAGGAACACCGCGAACGAATCAGTGCGGCCACTCGGGCGGTCACGCTCGGCGAGCTGCGCGACCTGATCACCGATTTGCAGATCGCCAGCCCGCCCGCGCAGCTGCCGGTGTTGGCCAAGCCGCTGAAGCTGCCGGGTCGCGGTCTCGCCGTGGGTGCGTTGCTCGCCGCCGGACTGCTGGGCATCGGTATCGGCTGGGGCGTGTACGGCAACACCAGTTCCCCGCTGAGCTTCACCTCCGACCCCGGCGCCAAACCCGACGGCGTCGCTCCGGTGGTGCTGACCCCGCCGCGGCAGCTGCATTCGCTGGGTGGCTTGACCGGCCTGCTCGAACAGGCCCGCCAGAAATTCGGTGACACCGTGGGGTACCGGCTGGTGATCTACCCCGAGTACGCGTCGCTGACCCGGCCCGACCCCGGCGAGGGGCGTCGCGAACTGAACTACACCTACCGCGGCGGCTGGGACGATCCGTCCAGCTCGGCCAAGAGCAGCACTGCCGTCGCGGTCGATTTGAGCCGGTTCGACGCCAAAGCCGTGATCGGGATCCTGCGCGGAGCCCCCGAAACGTTGGGGATCAAACCCGCCGACGTCACCTCCACCTACCTGATCATCGAGCCGGCCCGGGATCCGACGACTCCCGGCGAGTTGTCGCTGTCGGTGTACGTCTCCAGTGACTACGGCGGCGGCTATATCGCCGTCGCCGGCGACGGTGCCGTCAAGCGCATCAATTACCCGTCCTGAACTGCGGACTTCGCTGAGCTGAACCTTGAGCGAACAGTAGGCAACTTGGGTTCTGTTATATCGGCGCGATACTATGGCCCGAACCGTCGAACGGTCGTAGCTAAACCATCACATCGGGAGGTGAATCGGTGCTTGAGCTTGCCATACTCGGCTTGCTGCTCGAGTCACCGATGCACGGCTACGAGTTGCGGAAGCGGTTGACCGGTTTGCTGGGCGCGTTCCGGGCGTTCTCCTACGGCTCGCTGTATCCGGCGCTGCGGCGCATGCAGACGGCCGGGCTGATCGCCGAAGACGCGGCACCGGCGGGGACCCCGGTGCGCCGGGCCCGGCGGGTGTACCGGCTGACCGACGCCGGCCGTCAGCGCTTCACCGAGCTGGTGGCCGACACCGGACCGCAGAACTACACCGACGACGGTTTCGGGGTTCACCTGGCTTTCTTCAACCGCACCCCTGCCGAGGCGCGGATGCGGATCCTGGAAGGCCGCCGCCGCCAGGTGGAGGAACGCCGGGAGGGTCTGCGTAACGCGGTGACGCGGGCCAGCAACTCCTTGGACCGCTACACCCGCCAACTGCACCAGCTCGGGCTGGAAACCAGTGAGCGGGAGGTCAAGTGGCTCAACGAGTTGATCGCGGCCGAACGTGTCTCGCATGATCCGGCACGGCGCGGGTATCAGGACAACACAAACAGCACGTCAGCAGTGACAGCAGAAAAAGGAGAACGTCGGAAATGACTGAGCAAACGACGGATGTGCGGGTCGCCATTGTCGGCGTCGGTAACTGCGCCTCCTCGCTGGTCCAGGGCGTGCAGTACTACCAGAACGCCGACGACAGCTCGTCGGTGCCTGGCCTGATGCACGTGCGATTCGGCCCGTATCACGTTCGCGACGTGAAGTTCGTCGCCGCGTTCGACGTGGACGCCAAGAAGGTCGGCTTTGATCTGTCCGAAGCCATCTTCGCCTCGGAGAACAACACCATCAAGATCGCCGACGTGCCGCCGACCAACGTGGTGGTGCAGCGCGGCCCGACCCTGGACGGCATCGGCAAGTACTACGCCGACACCATCGAGGTCTCCGACGCCGACGCCGTCGACGTGGTCTCGGTGCTGAAAGAGGCCAAGGTCGACGTGCTGGTGTCCTACCTGCCGGTGGGCTCCGATGAGGCCGACAAGTTCTACGCCCAGTGCGCCATCGACGCCGGGGTCGCGTTCGTCAACGCGCTGCCGGTGTTCATCGCCTCCGACCCGGTGTGGGCCAAGAAGTTCGCCGACGCCGGCGTGCCGATCGTCGGCGACGACATCAAGAGCCAGGTCGGCGCCACCATCACCCACCGGGTGATGGCCAAGCTGTTCGAGGACCGCGGCGTCACGCTGGACCGCACTTACCAGCTCAACGTCGGCGGCAACATGGACTTCAAGAACATGCTCGAGCGCGAGCGCCTGGAGTCCAAGAAGGTCTCCAAGACCCAGGCCGTCACCTCCAACCTGACCGGCTCGCTGGCCGGCAAGGTCGAGGACAAGAACGTACACATCGGCCCGTCCGACCATGTGGCCTGGCTCGATGACCGCAAGTGGGCCTACGTGCGCCTCGAGGGCCGCGCCTTCGGTGACGCGCCGCTGAACCTGGAGTACAAGCTCGAGGTGTGGGACTCACCGAACTCCGCCGGCATCATCATCGACGCGGTGCGCGCGGCCAAGATCGCCAAGGACCGCGGCATCGGCGGGCCGATCATCCCGGCCTCGGCCTACCTGATGAAGAGCCCGCCCAAGCAGCTGCCCGACGACGTGGCCCGCGCCGAGCTCGAGCAGTTCATCACCGGCTAGCCGTTCGCCGGGTGCTTCCCGACGACGAGCTGGCCGGCCTGTCGGAGTTCGCGCTGCTGGCCGGCAACGCCGAACAGGCCGGTGTGACCGGTCCGCTGCCCACCGTCCAGCGCATCGAGGCCGGCGGTGTCAGCGCGCTGCGCTGGGGGGCCGCGCCGCCGCGGGTGGTGTTCCTGCACGGCGGCGCGCAGAACGCCCACACCTGGGACACCGTGATCGTGGGCCTGGGCGTGCCCGCACTGGCCGTGGACCTGCCCGGTCACGGCCGCTCAGCCTGGCGTGACGACGGCGACTACTCCCCGCAGCGCAACGCCGCCGCCGTGGCACCGGTGCTGCGCGAGCTGGCGCCGGCCGCCGAGTTGGTGGTCGGCATGTCGCTGGGCGGGCTGACCGCGATCCGGTTAGCGGCCACCGCACCCGAGCTGGTCCACCGGCTGGTGCTCGTGGATGTGACTCCATCTGCGCTGCAACGGCATTCGGAAATGAGCGCCGCCGACCGCGGGACGGTGGCGCTGGCCCAGGGCGATCGGGCGTTTCCCGACTTCGCCTCGATGCTGGCCGTCACTGCGCTGGCGGCCCCGCACCGGGATCCGGAATCCCTGCGGCGCGGCCTGTTCCACAACAGCCGACGGCTTCCCGACGGCCGCTGGACCTGGCGCTACGACACCATCCGCACCGTCGGGGACTTCGGCGAGCTGTGGACCGACGTCTCGGCGATCGCCGCACCGACCACCTTGATCCGTGGCGGTGATTCGGCATTCGTCTCTCCCGACGACGTCGCCGAGTACGCCCGACGCTCGCCGGGCCTGACCAGCCACGTGGTGGCCGGTTCCGGGCATTCGGTGCAAAGCGACCAGCCGCGTGCGCTGGTCGAGCTGCTGCGTACCGCGCTCACCTGATACCGGCGGTTCAGCGAGGTTCGACGGAGGAGCTGGAACTGCCGAATACTCCGGCCGATTTCGGGGCTAGGGTGGCGAAATGACCCGACCTATCCGCATCGGCGTGCAACTGCAGCCCCAGCACGCCTCGCAATATCGCGCGATCCGCGACGCCGTCCGGCGCTGTGAGGATCTCGGTGTCGACATCGCCTTCAACTGGGACCATTTCTTCCCGCTCTACGGCGACCGCGACGGGCCACACTTCGAATGCTGGACCATGCTGGCCGCCTGGGCCGAACAGACCTCGCGCATCGAGATCGGCGCGCTGGTCTCGTGCAACTCCTACCGCAACCCCGAGCTGCTCGCCGACATGGCCCGCACCGTCGACCACATCGGGGACGGCCGGCTGATTCTGGGCATCGGCTCGGGTTGGAAGGACCGGGACTACCGCGAATACGGCTACGAGTTCGGCACCGCGGGCAGCCGCCTCGACGACCTGGCGGACGCCCTGCCGCGGATCAAAACCCGCTTGTCCCAACTGAATCCGCCGCCCACCCGGGAGCTCCCGCTGCTGATCGGCGGCGGCGGTGAGCGTAAGACGCTGCGCCTGGTCGCCGAGCACGCCGACATGTGGCACAGCTTCGCCGACGCCGACATCTATCCGCAGAAGGCGGCGGTGTTGGCCGAGCACTGCGCCGCTATCGGACGCGACCCGGCCGCCATCGAGCACTCGGCCGCGGTCGGCGGCGACCGGACGCAGGGCAGCGTGGCCGAGTTGATCGCCGAGGCCGAGGCGTTGACCGACCTCGGGGTGCGACTGCTGACCCTCGGCTGCAACGGACCCGACTATGATTTGACCGCTGCCGAGGCGCTGTGCCGATGGCGCGACCAGCGCTGAGGCTGGCGGCGTTCCTCGCCACTTTGCTGATCGTGGCCGGTCTGGCGGCGGTCCCCCCAGCCGCGGCCGTCCCCGATCAGTGCGCGCCCGCCGGTGAACAGGCCGCGGTGGCGCTGCCGCCCAAACTGGCCACCGCCAAACGGCCCCGCGAGGACAAATACACCACCGCCGGCGTCGAACCGCTGAGCTCGATCGACATCACCAAGCTCGGGCTGGCTACCCCCGGTGTGCTGACCGTCGGCACGCTGACCGAGAGCCCGCCGACCAACTGCATCGACGCCACCGGGCGCTACAGCGGTTTCGACAACGAGCTGCTGCGCGCCATCGCCAAGAAGCTCGGCCTGCGAATCCAGTTCATCGGCACCGACTTCTTCGGGCTGCTCGCCCAGGTGGAGTCCGGGCGCTTCGACGTCGGCTCGGCGTCGATCAACGCCACCGATGCCCGCCGACGCACCGTCGGCTTCACCAACGGCTACGACTTCGGCTACATGGCGCTGGTGGTTCCGGCCGGCTCGGACATCACCGGCTTCGACACCCTGACCGGAGGCCGGCGCATCGCGGTGGTGCAAGGCACCATCGAGGACGCCTACGTCGTCGACACCCTGGAACTGGAACCGGTGCGGTTCCCCGACTCCATCACGCTCTACGCCAGCCTCAAGAGCCGGCAGGTCGAGGCCTGGGTGGCGCCGTCGCTGACGGCGCTGAAGCTGATGCGCCCCGGCGACCCGGCACAGATCCTCGGCTACACCGCCAGCCCGGCCGGCTTCGAGGCGTATGCGGTGGCCAAGAACAACCGGGCGCTGATCTCGGCGTTGAACTCCGGCCTGGACGCGGTGATCGCCGACGGCACCTGGCCGCAGCTCTACACCGACTGGGTGCCGCGGCCGTTGCCGCCGGACTGGCAGCCGGGCTCCAAATCCGCGGCCACCCCGCACCTGCCGGATTTCGCCGCGATCGCCGCGCGGCTGCACAAACCCGACGCCGAGCCGTACTCCCCCAAATCGACACTGGCGCAACTGCGTGACTCGTTCTTCGACTGGCAGCTCTACCGTGCAGCCCTACCGGACCTGCTCAAGACGGGCCTGCCCAACACGGTGCTGCTGACGCTGAGCGGCGGGGTGATCGGCCTGGTGGCCGGGCTGGGTCTGGCCGTCGCCGGGATTTCCCGCACCCGGTGGCTGCGCTGGCCGGCAAGGATTTACACCGACATCTTCCGTGGCCTGCCCGAGGTGCTGATCATCCTGCTCATCGGCCTGGCGGTCGGACCGCTGATCGGCGGGCTGACGCACAACAATCCATACCCGCTGGGCATCGCCGCGCTGGGCTTGACCGCCGCCGCCTACATCGGGGAGATCCTGCGCTCGGGCATACAGAGCGTGGAGGCCGGCCAGCTGGAGGCTTCGCGCGCACTGGGTTTCGGCTATTCGGCCGCAATGCGGCTGGTGGTCATCCCGCAGGGCATCCGGCGGGTGCTGCCGGCGCTGGTCAACCAGTTCATCGCGTTACTCAAGGCCTCCGCGCTGCTGTATTTCCTGGGCCTGGTCGCCGGCCAGCGCGAGCTGTTCCAGGTGGGCCGCGACTTCAACGCCCAGACCGGCAGCCTGTCTCCGCTGGTGGCCGCCGGCGTGCTCTACCTGGCCCTGACCATTCCGCTGACGCACCTGGTCAACGTCGTCGACCATCGGCTGCGGCGCGGCCGGCCCGCCGAAGCCGACGATTCCGTCGAGCTGAACCCGGCGATCGCCGGACAGGAGATGACGTGATCGACGCGTCCTCACGTGAGCCGGTATCCTTGGCGGCCAAGGGAATTCAGTTGTCTTTCGGCAAGAACGCCGTGTTGCGCGGCGTCGACCTGGATGTGCCGGCGGGCAGCACCGCGGCGGTGATCGGGCCCTCTGGTTCCGGGAAGTCGACGATGCTGCGCACCTTGAACCGGCTGCACGAACCCGATGCCGGCGACATCCTGCTGGGCGGTCGATCCGTGCTGGGCGACGATCCCGACGCGCTGCGCCAGCGGATCGGCATGGTGTTCCAGCATTTCAATCTCTTTCCGCATCGCAGTGTGCTGGACAACATCGCCCTGGCCCCACGCAAGCTGCGCGGGCTTTCCCCCGACGCCGCGCGTGAACTCGCGCTGGGCCTGCTGGACCGCGTCGGCCTGAAGAACAAGGCGGCGGCACGCCCCTCGGCGCTGTCCGGCGGGCAGCAGCAGCGGGTGGCGATCGCCCGGGCCTTGGCGATGCAGCCGCAGGTGATGCTCTTCGACGAGGCGACTTCGGCGCTGGACCCGGAGTTGGTCAAAGGGATCCTGGCGTTGATCGCCGAACTGGGCGCCGACGGCATGACCATGGTGGTGGTCACCCATGAGATGGCCTTTGCCCGGTCGGCGTCGGACACCGTGGTGTTCATGGATCGCGGGAAGGTGGTCGAATCGGGTCCGCCCGAGCAGATCTTCGATCACGCCGAGACCGAACGGCTGCAAAAGTTCCTCTCCCAGGTGTTGTGACAGCAACCTGCGCGACCGATCCCCCTAATAAGAACCACAGGTTAGACTGGCGAACTATGGCGGAGAGCAAAGCCGATACGCCGCAGGTGACGGCGATCGCAGAGGGCTTGCATCGTTCGCTGTCGAAACTGTTCTCGATACTCCGGCGCGGTGAGATCAGCGGCGGGGAGAAGACCGGCGAGCTGACCCTGGCTCAGCTGTCGATCTTGATCACGCTGCTGGACCGTGGCCCGATCCGGATGACCGAACTGGCCGCCCACGAACGAGTGCGCACCCCGACCACCACGGTGGCGATCCGCCGTCTGGAGAAAATCGGTCTGGTCAAACGCAGCCGGGACCCCTCCGATCTGCGGGCGGTGCTGGTCGACATCACCGAGGAGGGCCTGGCCAGTCACCGTCAGTCGCTGGCCAACCGGCACGCGGCCCTCGCGGCGATGCTGAACCGGCTCACTCCCGAGGATTTGGACACCCTGACCCGGGCGCTGGAACCGCTGGAGCGGCTGGCCAACTGGGGTGCGGCCGCCACGGGCGAGGCCGGCGCCGGCCCCGATGATGGGGCGGACTGCCCGCTGGACTGCGGTTGATGCCGACTGCGCTGATCACCGGCGCCGGCGGCGGCATCGGTTCGGCGATAGCGGCGGCCCTGGCACCCACTCACACGCTGCTGCTGGCCGGCCGGCCGTCGGCGCGCCTGGACGCCGTTGCCGAACGGCTCGGCGCCACCACCTGGCCGCTGGACCTCGCCGACGCCGACGAGATCGAGTCGGCCACCGAGATCGTCGATGAACTCGACGTGTTGGTGCACAACGCCGGGGTGATGCTGCCCGGTGCGGCCGGCGAGTCCGCGATCGAGGAGTGGCGGGCCACCTTCGAGATCAACGTGTTCGGCGCCGTCGCCCTGACGCTGGCCCTGCTGCCCGCACTGCGACAGGCCCGCGGGCAGGTGGTGTTCATCAACTCCGGTGCCGGCCAGAAGGTTTCGGCGGGAATGGCGTCGTATTCGGCCAGCAAGTTCGCGCTGCGGGCGTTCGCCGACGCCCTGCGCAACGACGAGCCTGCCCTGCGGGTGACCACGGTCTACCCGGGCCGCGTCGACACCGACATGCAGCAGGACCTGGTCGCTTACGAGGGCGGCGAGTACGACCCGGGCCGCTTCCTGCGCCCCGACACCGTCGCCGAGGTGGTGGCCGCCGCGGTGCGCACCCCGCCGGATGCGCACCTGCACGAGGTCGTGGTTCGCCCGCGCTAGTTCTATCGGGTCGTCCGCCGCTGCACCCGAAACAGCTTGGTCTCGCCCTCCACGCCTTTGAGTGCGCGCGCCCCCACGAATGCCCAGCTGTAGCCGGCCGCGTCGCCGATCGCCGCGCGCGCTTCGCCCTCCACCATGATCGTTCCCGGCTCGGCAACATTGGTGACCCGGCTGGCGACGTTGACCGGGCTGCCGAACCAATCCCGGGCCCGGCTCACCGCCCACCCCGAGGCGATCCCGATCCGTAGCTCCGGGAGAGCGTCGTCTTGCGCCGCCGCGTCGAGCAGCCTCAGCGTCGTGTCGAGCAGCTTGCCGGCGTCTGACGAAACCAGCATGACCGCGTCACCGATCGTCTTGACCAGCCGCACCGGAGGGTTGACCGCTTCGCGCGCCAGATCGGCGAGCCGCTCCACCAGTCCAACCAGTTCCTCGGGCGGCGCCGCCTCCCCCAACCGGGTGAAGCCGACCATGTCGGCGAAGGCCACCGCGAGCTGCCGCGGTCCGGGCAGCGCCACTCCGGCAGCCCGCTCACTGGCGTTGACCGCCTCGCCTTCCAGTACACGCCGCAGCTGAACGAAGAAGATGTCCCGAATCATAGGTCCCAACAACGGGATAACGGCTCGCACGATCTCCTCGTGAGCCTTCGCCACTTCGAGCTCGGTGAGGCCCGGGCGCATGATCGCCGATATCGTGCTGTAGCGGAACGCTGGAACCGCACGGGAGATGCCGTCGGAGAGCCGGCGGATCATCAGCAACACCTGGCCCGGGTCGAGTCCGACCTCAACGAGTCGCTGCAGACTCAGGGCGGCCTCGGCGTCCGCGCGCAGCAGCAGGGCGGCGTCGGGATCGTCGAGCCGGGGTAGCCCCAGGGCACGCTGGATGCCCTGTAACAGAGCCAGATCGATTCCGTGGGCGGCGCTCACCTCGCGTTCCGACACGTATTTGCCGTCGTCGCCCAGCGCGCGGTGCGCCGGCATCAACATCGGGGCGACCTCGTCCCGGATCTGCTCCAAGCCGAAGCCTTGCTCCAGCAACCATGCCACGAGCTCGGTCCGCTCCCCGCAGGCGCTCTCGTCGAGGCCGTCGAGCAGACCCATCTCCGCTAAGGTCTCACGAAACGCTCCGGCGTCGGCCCACATGATGTTGCCCTAAAACGCTGTCACACCACCAGGTTGACCAGCCGGCCGGGAACCACGATCACCTTCTTCACCGGTGCGCCGGATAAGAACGCCTGTACCTTCTCATCGGCCAGCGCGGCCGCCTTGATGGTGTCCTGGTCCGCGTCGGTGGCCACCGTGACCAGTCCGCGCTTCTTGCCGTTGACCTGCACCGGGTAGTCGACAGTATCGGTGACCAGATACGTCGGGTCGGCCACTGGGAAAGGCCCGTGCGCCAGCGAGGTTTCGTGGCCCAGGCGCCGCCACAATTCCTCGGCCAGGTGCGGCGCCAGCGGTGCGAGCATCAGCGCCAGCGGCTCGGCCGCCGAGCGCGGGACCCCGTCCCGGTGCTCCTTGGTCAGATGGTTGGTGTACTCGATCAACTTGGCGGCCGCGGTGTTATTGCGCAGGGCCGCATAGTCTTCCGACACCCCGACGATGGTGCGGTGCAGCAGGCGCAGCGTCTCGGTGTCCGGGTCGGTGTCGAGCACTCGGGTGTCGCCGGTCTCCTCGTCGACAACCAGCCGCCACACCCGCTGCAGAAAGCGGTGTGCGCCGACGACGTCCTTGGTGGCCCACGGCCGCGACATGTCCAGCGGGCCCATCGACATCTCGTAGACCCGCAGGGTGTCAGCACCGTAGGCATCGCAGATCTCGTCCGGGGACACCGAATTCTTCAGGCTCTTACCCATTTTGCCGAACTCGGTGAACACCTCGATCTCGCCACCCGCACCCGGGTAGAAGAACTTCCCGTCGCGCTCCACGACCTCGTTGGCCGGCACGTAGGACCCTCGTTCGTCGGTGTAGGCGGCCGCCTGGATATAGCCCTGGTTGACGAGCCGCCGGTAGGGCTCACGCGAGCTGACATACCCGAGGTCGTGTAACACCTTGTGCCAGAAGCGGCAATACAGCAGGTGCAGCACCGCGTGCTCGACCCCGCCGACATAAAGGTCCACGCCGCCCGGGTCATTGGGTCCGTGCTCGGCCGGCCGCGGCCCCATCCAGTAGGCCTCGTTCTCCGGAGCGCAGAACTGCTCGGCGTTGTGCGGGTCGGTGTAGCGCAGTTCGTACCAGGAGCTGCCGGCCCACTGCGGCATGACGTTGGTGTCGCGGGTGTAGGGCTGCAGGCCGTCACCGAGGTCCAGTTCGACATGCACCCAGTCGGTGGCCTTGGCCAACGGCGGCGAAGGTTCGCTGCCGGCGTCGTCGGGGTCGAACAGCACCGGCGAATAGTCGCCGACGTCGGGCAGTTCGACCGGTAGCGCCGCGGAGTCCAGCGGGTGCGGACGCCCGTCGGCGTCGTAGACGATCGGGAACGGCTCGCCCCAGTACCGCTGTCGGGCGAAAAGCCAGTCCCGCAGCTTGAATTCGATGCGCGCCCAGCCGCGTCCGTCGGCCTCCAGTCGCTGGGTCATCGTCTGTTTGGCGTCGGCGACACTCATGCCGTCCAGCGGGCCGGAATTGACCAAGGTGCCGTCGCCGGCATAGGCCGCCTCCGAGATGTCGCCGCCGGCAATGACTTCCAGGACCGGGAGGCCGAACTCGGCGGCGAACTCCCAGTCCCGCTGGTCGTGGCCGGGCACCGCCATGATGGCGCCGGTGCCGTAACCGGCCAGCACATAGTCGGCGATGAAGATCGGCACCTGCTGGCCGTTGGCCGGGTTGGTGGCGTAACTGCCCAGGAACACACCGGTTTTGGTCTTGTTCTCCTGGCGTTCCAGATCGGATCTCGCCGCGATCGCCTTGCGGTAGGCGGCGACTGCTTCGGTGGGCGTGGCGGCGCCGAACGTCCAGCGCTGATCCACCCCGTCCGGCCAGTCGGCGGCGGTCAGCCGGTCGACGAGGTCGTGTTCGGGCGCCAACACCAGGTAGCTGGCGCCGAATAGGGTGTCCGGGCGGGTGGTGAACACCTCGATGTCCACCGCGGCGCCGTCGGTGGTGTCGGCACCGAACAGCGCCGCCGCACCGGTGGAGCGCCCGATCCAGTTGCGCTGCATGGTCTTGACCTTCTCCGGCCAATCCAGCGCCTCGAGGTCGTCGAGCAGGCGGTCGGAGTAGGCGGTGATCCGCATCATCCACTGCCGCAGCCGCTTGCGGAACACCGGGAAATTCCCGCGGTCACTGCGGCCGTCGGCCGTCACCTCTTCGTTGGCCAGTACCGTGCCCAGCCCCGGGCACCAGTTGACCATCGAGTCGGAGTGGTAGACCAGCCGGTAGCCGTCGATGACGTCGGCCCGCTCCCCCGCGGTCAACTGGGACCAGTCCCGCCCGTCGTCGAGTATGCGTGCGGCGGAGTCGAATTCGGCGACCAACTCCGCGATCGGGCGGGCCTTGTTCACGGCAGTGTCGAACCAGGCGTTGTAGATCTGCAGGAAGATCCACTGCGTCCATTTGTAGAAGTCGACATCGGTGGTGGAGAAGCTGCGCCGGCTGTCGTGGCCGAGCCCCAGGCGCCGCAGTTGCCGGCGGAAGTTCTCGATGTTGGCCTCGGTGCGGATGCGCGGATGCGTGCCGGTCTGAACCGCGTACTGCTCGGCGGGCAGGCCGAACGCGTCGAAGCCCAGCGCGTGCAGCACGTTGTGGCCGGTCATCCGGAAGTAGCGGGCGTAGACGTCGGTGGCGATGTAGCCGAGCGGGTGGCCGACATGCAGGCCGTCGCCGGAGGGGTAGGGGAACATGTCCTGGACGAACATCTTGTCCGCCGGAACCGCCGAGCCGTCCGCCGGCGCCAGTGAGCCGACCGGGTTGGCGACGTTGAAGGTCCCCGCGGCCTCCCAGTGGTCCTGCCAGGCGCCTTCGATGCGCCCGGCCAGCGCCGCCGTGTAGCGGTGGCGGGGGGCTTGGTCGCCGAGTTCAAGCGGCGATCCCACCTTCGCCTCTCCTCCGTCGAGTCTCGCTGAACCGCCGGGCTCGCTGGATCCCTGGGTGGTCGGGGCTTCGTTCACCTCAACAGGGTAAGGGGCGGGGTTTGCCAAGCCGTTCGCCGCGGCTTGGTATCGGTTGCATTGCGGGCCGATGAGGAGTTCGTTCCAGCTCCGTTGCGGCCCTGGTGGGGCGCACCACCGCTGGTTAACGTCGATGCACGGCCGGGGCGCCCTATGCCCGGCCCGTCCCGGAAGGACCGTGAGGACATGACGAACACCGTTCGCCGCTGGCGGCTACTGGTCGGCTTGGCGGCTGTCGCAGCGGCGGGCTTCGGCGGCCCGGTGGGGATCCCGGTCGCGCTGGGCGATCCGTTGACGCCGACGCCGCCCAACCCCTACGGCCCGGCCGCCCAACCGGCCAGTCAGCCGGCCGCCCAAGCGGCCTCCCAACCTGCCTCAGTGCCGATGGCGCCACCGCTCGCGGCGCTACCGCGACCGGCCGCACCCGTCCCGGCCCTGCCCGGTCCGGCCGTCGTACCCGGATCTCCGGTGCCCGCCGCGGCGCCCAGTGCCCTGGTTCCGGCGACCTCGGGAACGTTGCGGGACTACTTCGCCGCCAAGAACGTGCAGCTGGAGCCGCAGCAAGCCGCCGGCTTCACCGCATTCAACATCACCCTGCCGATGCCGGTGGGCTGGACCCATGTTCCCGACCCGAACGTGCCCGATGCGTTCGCGGTCATCGCCGACCGGCGCAGCGGGTCGCTCTACACCCCCAACGCGCAGGTGGTGGTCTACCGCCTGGTCGGCCAGTTCGACCCCAAGGAAGCGATCACCCACGGCTTCGTCGACAGCCAGAAGCTGATGGCCTGGCAGACCACCAACGCCTCGCTCGCCGACTTCAACGGGTTCCCGTCCTCGGTGATCGAGGGCACCTACCGCGACACCGACATGACCCTGAACACCTCTCGGCGCCATGTGATCGTGCCGGTCGACGATGCCGCCTACCTGGTCTCGCTGACCGTCACCACCGGCGCCGGGCGCGCGGTGGGCAACGCCCCGGCAACCGACGCGATCGTGAACGGGTTCCGCGTGGAGCGGCCGGGAATCACCCATCTGCCGGACGCTCCGCACGGGCCCGCGGCGCCGGCCCCGGTGCAGCCCCGGGCGGGCATCGCGGGCTGACCGCGCCCTCGTATCCTGGAGCCCATGCTGATCATGGGTGTGTTGTGCCTGCTCGCGGCCGTGGTGTCCCTGGTGTTCGGAGTGCGGACCCTGGCGCGTCCGCTCACCGGCGACCCCGAGCAGCTGGTGCTGCGGGCGGTCGCTCCCGCGCAGGTCGCCGTCGGGGTGATTCTGGCGGTGGGCGGTGCGCTGGTGCTGGCCGGCCCGCCGGCGGTGGCGCTGCTGGCCCTGATCATCTCGGTCAGCGGCGCGCTGGCCATCCTGGCCGCCGGTGCCTGGCAGGGGGCGCGCTATGCGGCACGCCAGTCCGAGGCGGCCGGCTCGGGTGGCTGCGGGTCCGGCTGCGGCTGCGGCGACAGCGCCCCCAGCGAGGACGTCGGTTGCGGTCCCGGCTGCGGTTGCGCGGCCAGCGCACCGCCGGAGCCGGCATCGGGTTGCGGCAGCGGTTGCGGCTGCTCGTAACCGTCGTGATGAGGCCGCTCAGTTGCGGCTGATGTCAATCGGGTGGGTGGCCAGCAGTGCGGTGGGCCAGGGCTGGCGGCGCAGCGCCCGGCCCCAGAGATCCACCCGCGGCGGCACCAGCACGTCGGACGGCAACGCCGACAGCACGATCCAGTCGTCGCGCTCGATCTCGCCCTCGAGCTGGCCGATGGTCCAGCCGGCATAACCGGCGAAGATCCGCACGCCCTCCACGTGGGGCGCGACCGACTCCGGCTCGGCGTCCAGATCGACCATCACCAGCCGGCCGTCGATGTGCCGCAGGCCCGGCACGCCATCGGGTTCCGCTCCGACACGCAACAACCCGACGCACAATGCGGCGTCGCGTTTCACCGGCCCGCCGATGAACATCGTCTTGGGCTTGGCGGCCAGGTCGGACCACTGCGGCAGCACGTTGTAGACCGCGGTCTCGCTGGGGCGGTTGAGCACCACGCCCAGTGTGCCGCCGTCGTTGTGTTCGACCACGTAGATCACCGTGCGGCGAAAGGTGGGTTCGAGCAGGTCGGTGTTGGCCAGCAGCAGCGTGCCGGCCCTGACCCGATGCGCAGCGGGCGCGACGTAGTCCTCGGGGTCTTCGGGATGCGCCACCCTCCCATAATGGCACCCGAGTCCGGTGTTCGTAGCCGAGCTGTGCCGAACGCCAAGCGACCTCGAAGATTTGTACTCTGGTTTGGGGCCGACGCCGCAGTGTCAGCCGCCCGCGTCCGGAGGTAGGTCTTGTGGTGGACACCCGCGCACCCGTATCGCTATGGCGGTCGGCGCGCAGCCTGCCGGAATTCTGGCGGCTGCTGGAACTTCGGGCCGCAAGCCAATTCGGCGACGGCTTGTTTCAGGCCGGCCTGGCCGGTGCGCTGTTGTTCAACCCGGACCGGGCTGCCGCGCCGTGGGCGATCGCCGGGGCCTTCGCCGTGCTGTTCTTGCCGTATTCGGTGCTGGGACCGTTCGCCGGCGCGCTACTGGACCGCTGGGATCGGCGGCTGGTGCTGGTGGTGGCCAACCTGGCCCGGCTGTTGCTGGTGGTCGGGATCGCCGCGCTGTTGGCCACCGGCGCCGGTGAGCTGCCGGTGCTGTGTGCGGCGCTGATCGCCAACGGGTTCACGCGGTTCATCGCCTCGGGGCTATCGGCAGCGCTGCCGCACGTGGTGCCGCGCGACCAGGTCGTCACGATGAACGCGCTTGCGATCGCCACCGGTGCGGTGGCGGCGTTCCTGGGCGCCAACTTCATGCTGCTGCCGCGCTGGCTGGTGGGCGCCGACGATCGCGGTGCGGCGTCCATCATCGCCGCGGTGGCGGTCCCGGTCACGATCGCGCTGGTGCTCGCGCTGCGCTTCGGCGCCCACGTGCTCGGGCCCGACGACACCAAGCGCGCCATCCACGGCTCGGTGTTCTACGCGGTGACGACGGGCTGGCTGCACGGCATCCGAACGGTGCGGGCCCGGCCCACCGTCGCGGCGACCCTGTCCGGGCTGGTCGCACACCGGATGGCGTTCGGGGTCAACACTTTGCTGGTGCTGGTGCTGGTGCGCCACGTCGGCGAACACACGGTTTCCGGTCTGGGGACCACGGCGTTGTTCGTCGCCTCGGCCGGCGTCGGATCATTTCTGGCCACGCTGCTCACCCCGCCGGCGGTGCACCGCTGGGGCCGGTATGCCACCGCCAACGGGGCGCTGGCGGCGGCGGCGGTGATACAGCTCGCTGGGCTCGGCCTGTACCTGCCGGTGTTGGTGCTGTGCGGTTTCCTGCTCGGGATGGCCGGGCAGGTGGTCAAGCTGTGCGCCGACACCGCCATGCAGATCGACGTCGACGACGCCCTGCGCGGGCATGTGTTCGCGGTACAGGACTCGCTGTTCTGGGCGGCGTTCATTCTCGCGGTGGCCGGCACCGCGGCGGTGATTCCGCCCGACGGGCACGCGCCGGCGCTGATCGTGGCCGGAACGCTGCTGTATCTGGCCGGTCTGGCCGGGCACAGCCTGATCGGGCGGCAGCGGGATCCGGTGGGCGGCATACAGTACGGGCATGGCCGAAACTGAACCGATCGTCGCCGACCTGAGCGCCGAGAGCGAGGACCTGGACACCCTGGTGGCCCCGCTCACCGACGGTCAGTGGGGTGCTCCCACGCCGGCGGCGGGCTGGACCATCGCCCATCAGATCGCGCATCTGCTGTGGACCGATCGGCTCTCGCTGATCGCCATCACCGATGAGGCCGGCTTCGCCGATGAGCTCGCGGCGGCGATGGGCGATCCGACCGGGTTCGTCGACGCCGGTGCCGCCGAGCTGGCGACGCTGCCGCCGGCTGAGCTGCTGGCGGAGTGGCGCTCGACCCGGGCGCGGCTGCACGCGGCGCTGCGCGACGTGCCCGACGGTCGCAAGCTGCCGTGGTTCGGTCCGCCCATGAGCGCGGCGTCGATGGCCACCGCCCGGCTGATGGAGACGTGGGCGCACGGCCTGGATGTCGCTGATGCACTGGGGATTCGCCGGACCCCCACCGCGCGGTTGCGGTCGATCGCGCACCTGGGGGTGCGGACCCGCGACTATGCGTTCACCGTCAACAACCTGGCCCCGCCGGCAGAGCCGTTTCACGTGGAACTGCACGCACCCGGCGGCGGGGTCTGGGCGTGGGGACCGGTCAATGCCGAGCAGCGGGTGACCGGATCGGCCGAGCATTTCTGTTTCCTGGTCACGCAGCGTCGTGCGCTGGCTGATTTGGACGTCGCGGCGCACGGGGACGACGCGCAGCGCTGGCTGGAGATCGCTCAAGCCTTCGCGGGGCCTCCCGGCACCGGTCGATGAGCACGCCAGCGCGAAGAGAGCCGGGGCCGTACTAGCAGGGCCGGGGCGCTGAGCGCGCCAGCGCGGCTCCCCTTGCCGGCTCAGAACCAGGCGATGATCCCGCCCAGGATCATGTCGAAGGAGTTCATCAACGCCTGGAACATGTTCACGTCGGCCGTGTCGATCATGTGGTAGGTCGTGTCGTCGATCACAGTCGGCGTCGCGCTGGCAATCTCCTCCGGCGAGAGGCCCAGGTAGGCCAGGTGATCGCTGAACATCCCGCCCATTTGGTGGCCGTCGTCCCAGTTGGCGAACCCGTCGCTGGAGAGGGTGTAGACGTCGGTCGTGAAAAGGTTACTCGGCGTGACCAGGCCGAGGACCGAGTCGATGTGCATCATCTCGGCGAACTGATCGACCATCCTGACCACGTCGTCATGCCACGATTCCGGGAACCAGGACAGCAGCGTGGGCAGGAACCCGCTCAGGAACCCACCCTCCGCCGCGCTGTCGCCGACCATGACGAAATGCAGCGCGTCCTTGGGGATGTCCGTCTGTGCAGCGAGTTGCTCCATGACCAGTCCCGCCGCGACGTTGGACTGCGAATACCCGAAGATGTACAGCGGGTCTTCCGAGCTGAAGCTGCCGTCGCCGTCGTTCCACCGCTGCACGATCGCGTCGAACAGGATTTTGGTGCCTCCGCTGATGCTCGCGTTCAGGTCGGAGGTTTCGGGCACCTGTAGGAACGTCGCGGTGCCGTCGGTGGGGAATCCGTTCGGTTCCAGATACAGGCTCTTGCTCAGGTCGAGCCAGTTCTGGTTCATGGCCGGGATCATCACCAGGGCTTCGCTGAGCAGGTCGAGGTCGAAGTGCACAGCGCTGACGGCCGACACCGGAGAAGCCGTCACTCCCGCCACGATTACCGGGGCAGCCAACAGCGCCCCCACGGTCGTCTTGTTCACTGATCCTCCCGACATCGCTGCGTTGATTTCCAGCATTCCCAAGAGCGAACAGGAAGTGCCGACGCGTCATTAACTTAGCCGGTTCGTGGCGCAGAGTCCACTTAAGCGCCCCAGCGCCGCTGTGCTTGATCGAACTCCCACAAAAATGGGGATAAGTCTCGTATGCGCGCTCGTACGCCCCGCAGGGCGTCGGGTCGGAGCTGCCAGCCGCCGGGCCGAACCGGCGTTGTGGAGTTGTTTCGCGTCGGCTATGTAAAGCCAACCGCGCGACCAAGTATCCATCCCTGAAGCGCTGCTATCAACCGCTGCGGCGAAGAGACGGCTCCCGGTCTCACAAGGGCGCGGCCCCATCGGCGGCACCGTCACCGTCGGTATCGGTGAGCTTGAGGTCCCACCGCCCGTCGCCGTCGGTGTCGACGTAAGCCGCGCCGTAGCCGCCGGCCCCTTCCAGTGCCGTGCCGATCAGTACCCGATCGGCGCGCCCGTTCCCGTCGGCGTCGAGCAACAGGTCGTTGATGCGGCCATCGCCGTCGAAGTCCACCAGCGGCCCACCGGTGTGCTCGACCTCGTCGAGGCCCATCCAGCGCAGCCCGCCGGATCGGTCTGCTGAGCCCGCCGCGACACCGTGCCCCCAGGTGCCGGAGCCGTCGTCGGTGAAGGAGGCTTCCGGGGTTCCGTCATCGTCGAGGTCGAGCATCAGGTGGTCGGCGACACCGTCGCCGTCGAGATCGACCAAGGCGTCGTCGCGCAGACCGTCGCCGTCGAAATCGAGGCCGATCGCATCGGCGAGCCCGTCACCGTCGAGATCGAGATCGGGCGGACCGGTCCACATCGTGGCCGCGCCGTCCCCATCGCCCAGGCAGTAGTCCATACCCGTATCAGACGAGGCGTCGGCGCTATTGGTTCCCCTGGGTCTGCCACCACGCCAGCAGCTCGGCGGTGGCCTCCTCACGCGTCAGCGGTCCCCGCTCCAGGCGCAGCTCCTTGAGATAGTTCCACGCGCGACCCACCTGCGGGCCGGCCGGGATTCCCAGCAGCGTCATGATCTCGTTGCCGTCCAGGTCCGGCCGCACCCGTTGCAGATCCTCCTGCTCGGCCAGCACGGCGATCCGCTCTTCCAGCTGGTCGTAGCTGGCCTGCAGGCGCGCCGCGCGCCGCTTGTTGCGGGTGGTGCAATCCGCGCGGACCAGCTTGTGCAGCCGGGCCAGCAGCGGTCCGGCATCGGTGACGTAGCGCCGCACCGCCGAATCGGTCCACTTGCCGTCGCCGTACCCGTGGAAACGCAGGTGCAGATAGACCAGCTGCGAGACGTCGTCGACCATCTGCTTGGAGTAGCGCAGCGCGCGCATCCGCTTGCGGACCATCTTCGCGCCGACCACCTCATGGTGGTGGAAACTCACCCTGCCGTCGACCTCGTGGCGCCGGGTGTCCGGCTTGCCGATGTCGTGCAGCAGCGCCGCCCAGCGCAAAACCAAATCGGGACCACCCTCGGGCCCGGGATCCTCGAGGTCGATCGCCTGGCGCAGCACCGTCAGGGAATGCTGGTAGACGTCCTTGTGCTGGTGGTGCTCGTCGATCGCCATCTGCATGGCACCGACCTCGGGCAGCACCACCTCGCCCATCCCGGTGGCCACCATCAGGTCGATGCCGGCGGCCGGGTCAGCGCCCAACAGCAGCTTGTCCAGTTCGGCGGAAACCCGCTCGGCGGTGATGCGGGACAGCTCCTGGGCCATCTCCTCGATCGCGTCGCGTACCCGCGGCGCCACGGTGAACCCGAGTTGGGAGACGAACCGGGCGGCGCGCAGCATCCGCAACGGATCGTCGCCGAACGAGTCCTGCGGCGCGGTCGGCGTGTCCAGCACCCCGGCTTGCAACGCCGCCAGGCCGCCCAGCGGGTCGAGGAACTCCCCCGGCCCAGCGGGGGTGATGCGGACCGCCATCGCGTTGGCGGTGAAATCGCGGCGCACCAGGTCCTCGTCGAGCGAATCACCGAAGCGCACTTCGGGATTGCGCGACACCCGGTCGTACTGGTCGGCGCGGAAGGTGGTGATCTCCAGCCGTTGACCCCCCAGGGCGGCGCCGACGGTGCCGAACTCGATCCCGGTGTCCCACATCGCCTCGGCCCGGCCCCGCAAGATGCGCTGCACCTGCTCGGGGCGGGCGTCGGTGGTGAAGTCCAGATCCGGGCCCGGCCGGCCCAGCAAGGCGTCGCGGACTGATCCGCCGACCAGATACAGCTGATGGCCGGCCGCGTCGAACATGGCGCCGAGTTCACGCAGCAGCTCGGCGTGCCGGTTCAGCACGACGGCGGCCGAGGTCAGCAAGTCCTGGTGGGCTTCGGGCACGTTCGATGAGCTTAGCGGCGGTCGCAAGCGCGGCGGAGCCGGGCGCAGCGGGCCACCGCCATCAACGCAGCGGTAGGCGCGGCCAGGCCCAGCCCGGCGAGGGAGGCGGGTCGGCCCGCCGTTGCCAGCTACTATCACATGGGTGTCGGCCGACGGCGGAGAAGCCAATTCGGGACGGCGCCGCAGGCGGCGCCGTGGTCGACGCACGTCAGGTCCGAAAACCAGCCACACCGAAGCCGCGGCCCCCGACAACACCGCCGGGACAGCGGCGACACCCGCCCGCTCGGCGCAACGCCGTCCCCGCAGCGCCCGGCACGGACCGGAGCGGTTGCGCACCGTGCACGAGACGTCGGCCGGCGGCCTGGTCGTCGACGGCATCGACGGGCCGCGCGAGGATCAGGTCGCCGCACTGATCGGGCGCATCGACCGCCGGGGCAGGATGCTGTGGTCGCTGCCCAAGGGGCACATCGAGGTCGGTGAGACCGCCGAGCAGACCGCGATCCGCGAGGTCGCCGAGGAAACCGGCGTCCAGGGCGACGTGCTGGCCGCCCTGGGCAGCATCGACTACTGGTTCGTCACCGACGGCCGCCGGGTGCACAAGACCGTGCATCATTACCTGTTGCGGTTCTCCAGCGGAGAACTGTGCGATGACGACGTGGAGGTCACCGAGGTGGCTTGGGTGCCGATCCGGGAGCTGCCGTCCCGGTTGGCCTACGCCGACGAACGCCGCCTGGCCGTGGTCGCCGACGAATTGATCGACCGGCTGCAGGCCGACGGCCCGGCCGCGCTGCCGCCGCTGCCGGTAAGCGCGCCCTGGCGGCGCCCGCAGACCCATTCCCGCACCCGCCACTCTCGCCCCGACGAGCAAGAACCGCACCGGAAGAACGGTCGCGGGCTGGACCCGTGACCCGCACCCTACGAAGCGGTGGGGGCCGCGTGCCCGCCTTGTCACGTCCCCGCATGGCCCCTCTGGCGGTGGTGGCCGCCATCCTGATGGCGCTCGGCATGGCTCTGGGCGCTGCCTCCGCACCGCCCGCCACGGCCGGCGAGCCCGGCGCGGCGCAGTTCGTCCAGGTCCGGATCGACCGGGTCACCCCGGAGGTCGTCACCACCTCCAGCGTGCCGGTCGTCACCGTCGCCGGCACCGTGAGCAACGTCGGCGACCGGCCGGTGCGCGACGTGATGGTGCGCCTCGAAGAGGCCGGTGCCGTCGCATCATCGGCAGGCCTGCGCACCAACCTCAGCGGCGCCAACGACCAGTACCGCCCGGTGGGCACGTTCAGCACGGTCGCTACCGAACTGCAGCGCGGGCAGGATGCCCGCTTCACGCTGTCGGCCCCGCTGCGCGCGACCAGCCAACCGGCGCTGAACGTCGACCGTCCCGGCGTCTATCCGTTGCTGGTCAATGTCAACGGCACCCCGGACTACGGCGAACCGGCCCGCCTCGACGATGCCCGCTTCCTGCTGCCGGTGGCCGGCCTGCCGAAGACCGAGGCCGACTCCGATCCGCTGGCCGGCGCCGTCGCGCCCGACACCTCCCAACCGGTGCAGCTCACCATGCTGTGGCCGCTGGCCGATCGTCCCCGGCTAACTCCGGGAGCGCCCGGTGGCACCCTGCCGGTGCGGCTCACCGACGATGACCTGGCGACTTCGTTGGCCCCGGGAGGCCGGCTCGACGCCCTGTTGTCGGCCGCCGAGTTCGCCACCAGCCCGACCGTCGACGGCGACGGGGTCGTCAACCGGGCGCTGTGCCTGGCGATCGACCCCGACCTGTTGGTCACGGTCAACGCGATGACCGGCGGCTATGTCGTCGCCGACTCCCCCGAGGGCGCCAGCTCCCACCCGGGCGCCGGTCGCGCGGCGGCCACCACCTGGCTGGAGCGGCTGCGCCGGCTGGCAGGCCACACCTGTGTCACGGCAACTCCCTACGCACAGGCCGACCTCGACGCGCTGGCCCGCGTCGGCGACCCGAAGCTCAACGCGATCGCAGTGAGCCGGCCCGCCGACATCGTCGACCGCATCCTGCAGGTGTCGTCGACCCGCGGCGCCCTGGTGCTCGGCGACGGGAAACTCACGGCCGGTGCCGCCAAACTGATCAGCGCGCAGGGCTCAGCGGGCGTAGCGGTGGTGATCACCGCCGGCGACTGTTCGGCTCAGGACTCGGTCACCGGTGCGTCGGCCACCGCCGACCTCACCCCGCGGCGACTGTCCCCGCAACTGGTGGCCGCTCCCTACGATCCCGCCGTCGGCGCGGCGCTGGCGGCGATGGGCACCGATCCGGTGGCCCCGACCTACCTCGACGGCTCCCTGGCGATCCGGTTGCACCACGACTCCGCCCTGGCCCGCCGGCAGGACGCCCTCGGATCGATGCTGTGGCGGGGCCTGGAATCCCCGGACAGTCCCGGCGCACCGCGCACCGAGATCCTGGTGCCGCCGGCGTACTGGAAGCCGCGGGCCGACGACGCCCAGGCCGTGCTGACCACGTTGGCCACCGCGCTGCGCTCCGGGCTGGCCGAACCGCGGTCGCTGGGCGCGGTGATCGCCGACGCCCAGAGCGTCACCGCCGCACCGGCGCATCCGCTGCCGGCCGAGCAGTCAGCGGGCGGCTTCGCACCGGACATCATCGCCGCGGTCACCGGCGACATCGGCCGGCTGTGGGGTCTGACCTCGGCGCTGACCACCGACGTCCGCACCGGCCTGACCGGCGAGGCATACACCGCTCCGCTCGCCGAGGACATGCTCCGCGCGCTGAGCCAGTCCGAGCCGCTCGCCGTGCGCGGCGGCGTGGCGGGACAGCGGCTGGCGATCGTCGGCGACACCGTCGCGGATCTGATCGCCGCGGTCACCATCGTCAACCCGGCCGGCTCCTACACGCTGGCCACCGAGCACAGCCCGCTGCCGCTGGCCCTGCGCAACGATCTGGCGGTGCCGATCCGGGTCCGCCTGCACGTCGACGCACCCCCCGGGATGACGGTGGACGATATGGGGGATCTGGAGCTGCCGCCGGGTTACCTGCCGCTGCGGGTGCCGGTGGAGGTACGGGTCAACCAGCACTTCGTCGTCGACGTCGCCCTGCAGACTCCCGACGGGCTGCCGCTGGGCGAGTCCGCCCGGTTGGCAGTGCATGCGAACGCCTACGGCCTGGTGCTGTTCATGATCACCATGACGGCGGCGGCGGCGCTGACGGTGCTGACCGGGCGGCGGCTGTGGCACCGGTTCCGCGGCCAGCCCGACCGCGCCGACTTGGACCGGCCGCCCCCACCCGGGCGGGAGCACCCGGCTCCGCCGGCGGCGACCGCCGGCCGGCCCGACCGGGGTGCGGGCCGGTGAACGCACCGGCGCCGCAGCCCGCGCGCCCGGAGCTGACCGACGCCGCGGTGGTGTCGCGCTCGTGGGGCATGGCACTGGCCACCTTGGTCAGCCGACTCACCGGGTTCGTCCGCATCGTGCTGCTGGCCGCGATCCTGGGGGCCGCGCTGTCCAGCGCCTTCTCCGTGGCCAACCAGCTGCCCAACCAGATCGCCGCGCTGGTGCTCGAGGCGACATTCACCGCGATCTTCGTGCCGGTGCTGGCCCGCGCCGAACGCGACGACCCCGACGGCGGCACCGCCTTCGTGCGGCGCCTGGTCACGCTGGCCACCGCGCTGCTGCTGGCCACCACCGTGATCTCGGTGGCGGCGGCGCCACTGCTGGTCAAGCTGATGCTGGGCGGCGACCCGCAGGTCAACGAGCCGCTGACCACAGCGTTCGCCTATCTGTTGCTGCCGCAGGTGATCTGCTACGGGCTGTCCTCGGTGTTCATGGCAATCCTGAACACCCGCAACATCTTCGGGGCGCCGGCCTGGGCGCCGGTGGTCAACAACGTCGTCGCGATCGCCACGCTGGTGGTCTATTTGCTGGTTCCCGGCGAACTGTCGGTCGACCCGGTGCGGATGGGCAACGCCAAGCTGCTGGTGCTGGGCCTCGGCACCACCGCGGGGGTGGTCGCCCAGACCGCGGTACTGCTGGTGGCGATCCGGCGGGAGCGGATCAGCCTACGCCCGCTGTGGGGAATCGACGACCGGCTCAAGCGCTTCGGAGCGATGGCCGCCGCGATGGTGCTCTACGTCCTGATCAGCCAGATCGGCCTGGTGGTGACCAACCAGATCGCGGCCACCTCCGCTGCGTCCGGCCCGGCGATCTACTACTACGCCTGGCTGTTGTTGCAGCTGCCGTTCGGGATCATCGGGGTGACGGTGCTGACGGTGGTGATGCCGCGGCTGAGCCGTAACGCCGCCGCCGGCGACGACCCCGCAGTGCTCGCCGACCTGTCGCTGGCCACCCGGCTGATGATGATCACGCTGATCCCGGTGGTGGCGCTGATGACCGTCGGCGGCCCAGCGATCGGCAGCGCCCTGTTCGCCTACGGCAACTTCGGCGACGTCGACGCCGGGTATCTCGGCATCACAGTCGCCATGTCGGCGTTCACGTTGATTCCCTACGCCATGGTGCTGCTGCAGCTGCGGGTCTTCTACGCCCGGGAGCAGCCCTGGATCCCGATCGCGATGATCGTGGTGATCACCGGGGTGAAGATCATCGCCTCTCTGGCCGCCCCGCACCTGACCGACAACCCCGATCTGGTGGCCGCCTACCTCGGGTTTGCCAACGGCCTGGGCTTTTTGGCCGGCGCAGCCGTCGGTCACCTCCTGTTGCGGCGCGCGCTGCGCCCGGTCAGCGGGCACCTGCTCGGGCCGACCGTGGTCCGCACCGTGCTGGTCACCGTGACGGCGTCGTTGCTGGCCGGTCTGGTCGCCGAGATCCTCGATCGGGTGCTCGGCCTGCGCGGGTTGACCGATCACGGCGCGGCCGGGTCGATGCTGCGGCTGTTCGTGCTCGCCATGGTGATGCTGCCGATCATCGCGGCGGTCATGGTGGGCGCCCAGGTCCCCGAAGCCACCGCGGCACTGGACACGGTGCGCCGCAGGCTCGGTGCGCAGCGCGCACATATCAGCCCGGCAAACCCGCCGTCTCCCGCTCCCCCCGTCCCGTACGCTGAGCACAACCGTTTGCCCACACTGGGCGGGGACGTGACGAACGCCTCCGCCCGGCACATGCCATCGGAGCACATCGCCGGTGGCTGGACACCGAAAGGTATGGGGGTGACCAACAAACCTTCGGAGAGTCCCGGGGCTCGCGCGGCGTCGCGATCGGTTGCTCCGCCGCCATCCCAGCGCCCCGCCGGCGGCTCGGCCTCCCCCGAACCCACCGCCGATGCTCAGGCCGGGGATCAGCTGACACCAGGCCTGAGTATCGCCGGCGGACGCTACCGGCTGCTGGTGCGCCACGGCGGCACCCCGGTGCTGCAGTTCTGGCAGGCCCTGGACACCGCGCTGGACCGGCAGGTGGCGCTGACGTTCGTCGACCCGGACCAGACCATGCCCGAAGAGCAGCTCACCGGCGTCCTGTCGCGCACCCAGCGGCTCAGCCAGATCGACCTCCCCGGGATCGCCCGGGTGCTCGACGTGGTGCGGATCGGCGCCGGCGGGCTCGTCGTCTCCGAATGGGTCCGCGGCGCCTCCCTGCAGGAGGTAGCCGGCACGGCACCGTCGCCGATCGGCGCAGCCCGCGCGATGCGGGCCCTGACCGCCGCCGCCGAGGCCGCCCACCACACCGGCGTCGCCTTGTCGATCGACCACCCCGCCCGGGTCCGGGTCAGCATCGACGGCGACGTCACCTTGGCCTTCCCCGCGACGCTGCCCGACGCCCAGCCCGAGGACGACATCCGGGGCATCGGCGCCACCTTGTACGCGCTGCTGGTCAACCGATGGCCGCTGGATGCCGGTGCCGACGGCGGACTCGCCCCGGCCGACCGGGACGCCGCCGGTAATCCTGTCAAACCGGACGCGGTCAACCCGGAGATCCCGTTCCAGATCTCCGCGGCCGCCAGCCATGCGATCCAGTCGGACGGCGGGATCCGCGGCGCCTCCACGTTGTCGAACCTGCTGCAGCAGGCCACGGCGCTACACGAACAGACCGAGCTGCTGGGTCCGGTCGACGACGAGCGGCCCGCGCCGCGTCGCGAACCGGCGCCATTGGATGAGGAGATGCGCGCGGAGCGGCGCCGCCGGCTGCTGATCGGTGCCGGAATCGGCGGCGCCGTCATCCTGGTCGCCCTGCTGGTGCTGGCCTCAGTGCTCAACCGGATCTTCGGCGACGTCAACGGGCTGGACAAGACGGAGCTGGGCTTGAGCAGCCCCTCGGCGTCGTCCTCCCAGTCGGCCTCCGCCACGCCCGGCAGCACGGTGAAACCGGTGCAGGCGACGGTCTTCTCCCCCGGCGGCGAGGCCGACCGGCCCCAGGACGCCGGGCTGGCCATCGACGGGAACCCGGCCACCTTCTGGTCGACGGACACCTACTCGGATGCGGTGCCGTTCCCCAATTTCAAGAGTGGTGTCGGGCTGGTACTGCAGTTGCCCAAGCCGACGGTGATCGGCAGCGTCGGGATCAACGTCTCCAGCACCGGTACCCGGGTGGAGCTGCGTTCGGCCTCGACACCGAAGCCCACCCGGCTCGAGGACACCACACTGCTGGCGCCCGCCAAGGCGCTGCAGCCCGGTGCCAACAAGATCTCGGCCGACTCGTCGTCGCCGACATCCAACCTGCTGGTGTGGATCACCACGATGGGCAGCACCGGCGGCGAGAGCCGCGCCCAGATCTCCGAGATCACCGTGCAGGCGGCGTCCTAACCTCCTGTGCATAACTGAAGTGCCGTGCGGCCCCCGGCTGGTTAATGTCCGCCCATGGGGCACCCGAACCGCAGCGACGCCGAGCTGCTGGCCGCGCATGTCGCCGGTGACCGCTTCGCCTTCGGGGAGCTCTACGGCCGCCACCAGCGCCGGCTACGCCGGCTGGCCCGGCTCACCACCGGCTGCCCCGAAGACGCCGAAGATGCCCTGCAGGAGGCGATGCTCTCGGCACACCGGGGTGCGGGGGCGTTTCGCTACAACGCCGCCGTCGGCAGCTGGCTGCACCGCATCGTGGTCAATGCCTGTCTGGATCGGTTGCGCCACAGCAGAATTCAACCCACCGAACCGCTCGGCGAGTATTCTGCCGTCGGTGACCGCACCGCCGAGGTGGAGACCGCGCTGGAAGTGCATGCCGCGCTGCGCCGGTTGCCCGCCGAACAGCGTGCCGCAGTGGTGGCCGTCGACATGCACGGCTACTCGGTCGCCGATGCCGCCGACGCTCTCGGGGTGCCCCAGGGCACGGTCAAAAGCCGCTGTGCCCGCGGCCGGGCCCGGCTCGCGGTACTGCTGGGCCGAGACCACACCGGTGCCGCCGGCAGCGTCGCGCCGGGCGGGCGACGGATAACCTTGGCACCCGACGGTGCCATGCGAAGTCGGGTCGACGACTGCGCATAGCCAGGATGTGAGCGGAAGCAGCGCACTGCGATGGATGCGGGTGATCGGGACGACGACCGGGACGACGCTGGACGCCCGACCCATTCGAGCCGGCCGCTGCCCCGGCTCAACCGGATCGCCCTGGTGGCCGGCAGCGCGGCCGCGCTGCTGGCGATCGGGTTGGGCACGGCGGCGCTGATTCGCTCCCCCGCCGACACCACCAGCGGTCCGCGGTCCTTCGACGCCATCACGGTGGCCTCCGAGCCGGCGCCGGCGCTGCCGCTGACCGAATCGGAGCTCCTCGAGCTGTTGGACCGCCGCCCCGAATACGGCGCGCTGGCCGACCCCGGGCGCCGGACCGGCTGCCTGGCCGGACTGGGCTATCCCGCCTCCACCCGCGTCCTAGGTGCGCGCGAGATCGCCGTCAACGGTCATCCCGGGGTCGTGCTGCTGCTGCCCGGCGACTCGACCGGCACAATCGTCGCGCTGGCGGTGGCCCCGACCTGCAATTCCGCCGATACCGGGCTGCTGGCCGACACGACCGTTCGCCGTCCGTAGTGCTTCTCCGGAACAATCGCCGCCTACGCTGACGTTGATAGCCCTGTTACCGATCCGAGCGGAAAGGCTCTCGATGTCCTCGATGCCTGAGACACCGACCATCCACGATGTGATCATCATCGGTTCCGGCCCGGCCGGCTACACCGCTGCGATCTACGCCGCCCGGGCGCAACTGGCGCCGCTGGTATTCGAAGGGACCTCGTTCGGCGGGGCGCTGATGACTACCACCGAGGTGGAGAACTACCCCGGCTTCCGCAACGGGATCATAGGGCCCGACCTGATGGACGAGATGCGCGAGCAGGCGCTGCGCTTCGGCGCCGACCTGCGCATGGAAGACGTCGACTCGGTCGATCTGGACGGCCCGGTCAAGTCCGTCGTCACCGCCGAGGGCGAGACGCACCGGGCGCGAGCGGTCATCCTGGCCATGGGCGCTGCCGCCCGCTACCTGCACATCCCCGGCGAGCAGGAGCTGCTGGGCCGGGGGGTGAGTTCGTGTGCCACCTGCGATGGATTCTTCTTCCGCGACCAGGACATCGCCGTCATCGGCGGCGGCGACTCGGCGATGGAGGAAGCCACCTTCTTGACCCGATTCGCCCGCAGCGTGACCCTGGTGCACCGCCGCGAAGAGTTCCGCGCCTCCAAGATCATGCTCAACCGCGCGCGCGAGAACGACAAGATCCGCTTCCTGACCAATACCGTCCCCGTCGCGGTGGAGGGTGAGAACACGGTGACCGGCCTGCGGGTGCGCGACACCGTGACCGGCGAGGAGACCACTCTGCCGGTGACCGGAGTGTTCGTCGCGATCGGCCACGACCCCCGCTCGGAGCTGGTGCGCGAAACGGTCCAGCTGGACTCCGATGGCTACGTGCTGGTCCAGCAGCCGAGCTCGCGCACCTCCGTGGCCGGGGTGTTCGCCGCCGGCGACCTGGTGGACCGCAGTTACCGGCAGGCGATCACCGCCGCCGGCACCGGATGTACGGCCGCGATCGACGCCGAACGCTGGCTGGCCGAATCGGCCGAGATCGCCTACCCGCAGGAAACCACCACCGAAACCTTGATGGGAGCACCCCAGTGACAGACAACGGCCACCACACCGTCACCGTCTCCGACGCCACCTTCGCCACCGACGTCCTGGCCAACAGCACGCCGGTGCTGGTGGACTTTTGGGCGACCTGGTGCGGCCCCTGCAAGATGGTCGCCCCGGTACTCGAGGAGATCGCCGACGAGCAGGCCGGCCAACTCACCGTCGCCAAGCTCGACGTGGACGCCAACCCCGAGACCGCCCGCGAGTTCAACGTGGTCTCGATCCCGACGCTGATCCTGTTCAAGGACGGTCAGCCGGTCAAGCGGATCGTCGGCGCCAAGGGCAAGGCGGCCCTACTCCGGGAGCTCTCCGACGTCAGCTAGTCGTCCGCTAGCCCTCCGCTGGTGATCGTGTCGGCCCGCCTCGATCACGCATCGTTCTCGCCTTGTCGTTTTCAATAATTCGGGCAGCATCTGAGACAATGCTGGGTAATCAGCTGGTGACCGCCAGCGACGTTTTCGCTGCCAACACCAACGACCGGAGGGCTCAGTGATGTCGGGTCGGCACCGCGGCGCAGACGACGCGCTGCGCCGCGGCGACCGCAACAGTGCCGTTGTCGAGATCCGTGCGGCGCTGGCCGCGCTGGGTCTGGTGGACAGCCCCGACGCCGATCTGACCACCGGCAAACACGTCGCGCTGGATGTGTTCGACGACGACCTCGACCAGGCGGTGCGCGCCTTTCAGCAGCAGCGCGGACTGCTCGTCGACGGCATCATCGGCGAGGCCACCTACCGCGCACTCAAAGAGGCGTCCTACCGGCTGGGCGCGCGCATCCTCAATCACCAGTTCGGCGCACCGATGTACGGCGACGACGTGGCCACTTTGCAAGCGCGCCTGCAGGATCTGGGCTTCTACACCGGAATGGTCGACGGCTACTTCGGCATTCAGACCCACAATGCGCTGATGTCCTATCAGCGGGAGTACGGCCTGTACGCCGACGGTATCTGCGGCCCGGAAACGTTGCGCTCGTTGAACTTCCTGGCCTCGCGGGTGACCGGCGGCTCACCGCATGCGATCCGCGAAGAAGAGTTGGTGCGCCGCTCGGGACCGCGGTTGTCCGGCAAGCGCATCGTCATCGATCCGGGCCGTGGCGGCAGTGACCACGGGCTGATCACCCAGACACCGTCGGGCCCAATCAGCGAAGCAGACATCTTGTGGGACTTGGCAAGTCGTCTCGAGGGCCGGATGACGGCTATCGGGATGGAGACCTTTCTGTCCCGGCCGAACGGCCGCAGCCCGTCGGATGCCGAACGCGCGGCCACCGCGAACGCCGTCGGCGCCGACTTGATGATCAGCCTGCGCTGCGCGACCCACACCAGTCCGGCGGCCAACGGGGTGGCGTCATTTCACTTCGGGAACTCCCACGGGTCGGTGTCCACCATCGGCCGCAACCTCGCCGACTTCATTCAACGAGAAATCGTGGCGCGCAGCGGTTTACAGGACTGCCGCGCCCACGGCCGGACGTGGGACCTGCTGCGCCTGACCCGGATGCCCACCGTCGAGGTCGACGTCGGCTACATCACCAGCCCGCGTGATCGCGGCATGCTGGTCTCCCCGGCCACGCGCGACGCCATCGCCGAGGGGATGCTGGCCGCGGTCAAGCGGCTGTACCTGCTCGGCAAGAACGACCGGCCCACCGGCACATTCACGTTCGCGGAATTGCTGGCCCACGAGCTGTCGGTTGAGCGGACCGGCCGGCTCGGCGGCGGTTAGCGAGGCTCGACGAAGGAGAGCCGAAGCTGAACCGCCGCATCAAACCCGCCGGTTAGCGAGGCTCGACGAAGGAGAGCCGAAGCTGGACCGCCGCATGAAACCCGGTTCCGGACCCTAAATCGCAGACGCTGAGCCCGACGCCGCCGGGAAACCCGCCCCCACCGGCTGCTCCAGCTGCGAGGTTTCCAGCAGCCGCTCCAGCGCCGCCTCCACCTCCGCCTTCCAGCCCAGCCCCTTGTCGAGCTCCAGGCGCAGCCGGGGGAAGTACCGGTGCGGTGCCACCACGGTGAACCCGGCGTCGGTCAAGAAGTCCGCCCCGATGATGCAGTGCTCCACCGAGCAGTCACCGAGGGCGTCGAGTACCGGTGCGACATCGGGCTGCACGTTGACCGGATCCAGCAGCTCCCCGATCGCCGGGGTCCGCCCGAATGCCTCCAGGGCCCGGACGCCGCGGCGGACCAACTCGTCGACCGCACTGGCGATCAGTTCTCGCGGCAGGCCGTCGGCCAGCGGCGCCGGTTCGACACCCATGGAGGTCAGCAGCACCGCGTCGGCCGATACCGGTGCCGTCGGGAACCGGTGCGCCCGCGGCACCGCTCGGGGTGGGGCGTACAGCACGTAGCCGACACAGGGCGGATCCCCCGCGACAGGGGACGTTGGTGTGGCGACCTGGCCGCAGCACCCCCACTCCAGCATCACCATCGACAGCCAAGCTTCTTTCTCGAACTCCGGATCCGAGAGGTGATCGTCGCGGCCGAGGGTCGCCGGATCGACTTCCCAGAAGACGCACCGGCGCGCGTGCTTGGGAAGCTGCTCGAATCCCTCGAGCTTCAGCGGTGCGATTCGGACAGACACTGAACTCCCGGTCTCAACCCGTGCTGCCACCGGCGACAGCCCTTTAAGGATAGGAGGGTTGAGCCGCCGGATGCCACCATCGGCGCCGGCCGGCGTCCTCGTCGTCCGGAAATCCGAAAAGCGTTGCCGGTCAGCACGTTTCGCACCGATCCTGGCCGCAGGCAGGCCCTAGCGTCACAGTGACGTAATTGCCGCTTGTCATAGGTCGTGGCTGAACGCCGGTGTCAGGTGGCCGTGGAGTCCATCAGCGCGATGATGCGCTGCAGGTCGTCGACGGACCCGAACTCGACCACGATCTTGCCCTTACGCTTGCCGAGACTGACCGTCACGCGGGTGTCGAAGGCCGTCGACAGCCGCTCCGCGACGTCCTGGAGACCGGGCATCTGGATCGGCTTGCGCCGGGGCGCCACGGGAGTCGAGGTGCCCTCGCGGTTGGCCAGCGTGACCGCCTCCTCGGTCGCCCGCACCGACAGCCCCTCCGCGACGATGCGCGCCGCCAGCTCCTCCTGCGCCTCGGAGCCGCCCTCCAGGGACAGCAGCGCGCGAGCATGGCCGGCGGACAAGACCCCGGCGGCCACTCGGCGTTGGACCGCGATCGGCAGCCGCAGCAACCGGATCATGTTGGTCACCAGCGGCCGGGACCGACCGAGCCGGGTAGCCAGCTCGTCGTGGGTGACGCCGAACTCGTCGAGCAGCTGTTGGTAGGCCGCCGCCTCTTCCAGCGGGTTCAGCTGCACCCGGTGGATGTTTTCCAGCAGCGCATCGCGCAGCAGATTGTCGTCCTCGGTCTCCCGCACGATCGCCGGGATCGTCTCCAGGCCGGCCTGTTGGGAGGCCCGCCAGCGCCGCTCCCCCATCACCAACTGGTAGCGCGGCGCCCCGGGTGCGGCCCCCGGAAGCTCCCGGACCACGATCGGCTGCATCAGCCCGAACTCGCGGATCGAGTGCACCAGCTCGGCCAGCGCCTCATCATCGAAGACCTGACGGGGCTGGCGCGGGTTCGGCTCGATGGCGGCCGGACTGATCTCCCGGTAGACCGCGCCCACATCGGCGGCGGAATCCACCGGCGGGACACTGCCCCGGCTTCCGCCGAGCACCACGTCTGCCGCGGCATCGCCCATCCGCGGCCCGATGCCGGCTCCACGCTCAGCGGTGGACCCCGAGCCCTCGCCGGGCCCGGTCGGGATGAGCGATGCCAGGCCGCGGCCCAAGCCGCCCTTCTTACGCGACGGTCCGGTCATGTGCGTCGTTCCTTCTCACTCACGGCGGTCATCAACGCCGCCCCTCCTGGGCGCTGGCCGCGTCCCGCTCGACGAGTTCGCGGCTAGCGTCCAAGTAGCTCATCGCGCCGCGCGAACCCGGGTCGTAGTCGATGATCGTCATGCTGTAGCCCGGGGCCTCCGACACCTTGACGCTGCGCGGGATCACCGTCCGCAGCACGCGGTCACCGAAGTACCGCCGGACTTCGTCGGCGACTTGGTCGGCGAGCTTGGTGCGCCCGTCGTACATCGTCAGCAGCACCGTCGTCACCTCCAGGCGCGGGTTGAGGTGAGCCTTCACCATCTCGATGTTGCGCATCAGCTGGGACACGCCCTCCAGCGCGTAGTACTCGCACTGGATCGGGATCATCACCTCCGGCGCGGCGACCAACGCGTTCACGGTGAGCAAGCCGAGCGACGGCGGACAGTCGATGAAGACGTAATCGAAGTCGGAGTCGTCGAGCTCGGCCAGCGCGTTGCGCAGCCGGTTCTCCCGCGCGACCATGCTCACCAATTCGATCTCGGCGCCGGCCAGGTCGATGGTGGCCGGGATGCAGAACAGACGCTCATTGTGCGGGCTCTGTTGGAGCGCGGCGTGCACCGGCATCTCCCCGATCAACACTTCGTACGACGATGGGGTGCCGGATTGGCGATCGGCGATCCCCAGCGCGGTGCTGGCGTTGCCTTGGGGGTCGAGGTCGATCACCAAGGTCTTGATGCCCTGGACCGCGAGCGCCGCCGCGAGGTTGACCGCGGTGGTGGTCTTGCCGACACCGCCCTTCTGGTTGGCGACAGTGAACACCCGGCGTCGCTTCGGGCGCGGCAGGCGGTTGTGGGTGTGCAGGACCTGCATGGCGCGTTCGGCCGCTGCACCGATCGGGGTGTCGAACTCCGAGGATGTTTCACGTGAAACCGAACGGGTCGATGTTTCACGTGAAACTGCGCCGCGGGACCGGTCGGCATGCTTCGCCGACGCCGGTGGGGAGGCGGCCGGGCCGGCTGGTCTGCTCATGTTGGCCTCCTGGTGGTCCGTCGCGCCGGGCCTGCCGCGCGACGCGGGCGCGCCGTCTTGGGCTCTGCCCGCAGTGCCAGCACCACGGTCGCGGGCGGGGTTAAATAGTTCACGCCACATCTCACCACCCTTACGTCGGTCGCGCCTAGTCGGATCATCACACGCCGGTGCTCATCGACCTCGGCCTGTGCCCGCTCACCCTTCATCGCCACCATTCGGCCGCCCGCCCGCAGCAGCGGCAGGCTCCATCGGCTGATCTTGTCGAGGCTGGCGACCGCCCGGGAGACGACGACATCGCGCTCCCCTGCCTCGGCGAGCACCGACGGATCTTCGGCGCGCCCGCGGATCACCGTCACATCGTCAAGGCCCAACTCTTCGACAGCCTCGCGAAGAAACTCGCTGCGGCGAAGCAGCGGCTCCACGAGCACCAGGTGCAGATCCGGCCGAGCGAGGGCCAGCGGTATCCCGGGTAGGCCGGCGCCGCTGCCGATATCGGCAACCCGCTCGGCCGGGTCCAGCAGTTCGCCGACTGCCGCGCAGTTGAGCAGATGCCGCTCCCAGAGCCGGTCGACCTCCCGTGGCCCCAGCAGGCCGCGCTCCACGCCGGGACCCGCCAAGAGTTCCGCGTAGCGCCGAGTGGTCGGGAGCCGATCGCCGAAGACGTCGGCTGCCGCCTGTGGCGGCGCGGGCGCCGGTGCTCCCTCGACATGTTTCACGTGAAACATTCCTCCGGCTGTAGAACGGGCCGCCGTGAGGAATTACCTTGATGTAATTCCGCGCGGTGAATCCGGTTAGTCCCGCCGAACCACGACGCGGCGCGACGGCTCGACGCCCTGGCTCTCGCTGTGCACGCCGGCGACGGCGGCCACCGCATCGTGGACGATCTTACGTTCGAAGGGGCTCATCGGGGCCAGTTCCTCATCGGCACCGCTCTCCAGTACCCGGCGGGCCACCTCGTCGCCCAGCGCGGTGAGATCGTCCCTACGCCGGCGCCGCCAGCCAGCGATGTCCAGCATCAGGCGGCTGCGCTCACCGGTCTTCTGGTGCACCGCCAACCGCGTCAGCTCCTGCAGGGCGTCGAGCACCTCGCCCTTGCGGCCGACCAGCTTGGTGAGGTCGTTGCCGCCGTCAATGCTGACGACCGCGCGCCGGCCTTCGACGTCCAGGTCGATGTCACCGTCGAAGTCCAACAGGTCGAGCAACTCCTCCAGATAGTCGCCTGCGATCTCCCCCTCGGCGACCAGTCGCTCTTCGAGGTCGGCCGCCGGCGTAGTAGCGCCCTGGCCCTCCGGCTGCTCCGCAGCTTCCCGCTCGCTGGTCTCTGCGTCGTTCATCTCAGTCATGTCGGTCATGTTGTCTCCCTCTGTGCCCGGCAGCTGACGCGCCGGTTGGCTTGGTGGCGGTGGGTCACCGCTTGCGTTTCTTCGGCTTCGCCCCGGCGCCGGAACGGCCTCCTCGGGGCGCGGGCCGGCCCGGGTTCCGCTTGGCCGACTCGGCCTTCGGGGGCTGGTCCGCTTCGGGCGCAGATGCGTCGGTCACCGGCGCCTCGGTTTCGTCGGTCTCGGAGACGTCGGCGTCCGCGGTCGCCGTGCGGCTGGCTCGCTTGGGCTTGGCGCCGGGCGCCGGTGCGTTGGCCGATCGCCGGCGCAGCGCCTCCTCCTTCTTCGCCTCCTCCTCCTTGGCGATCAGGCCGAAGACGTAGTGCTGCTGGGCGAAGGTCCAGATGTTGTTGGAGAACCAGTACAAGATGATCGCCAGCGGCAGGAACGGTCCGCCGACGACCACGCCGAGCGGGAACACATACAGCGCCAGCTTGTTCATCATCGCGGTCTGCGGGTTGGCCGCCGCCTCCGGGCTCTGGCGTGCCACTGACGCCCGGCTGTTGAAGTAGGTCGCGATACCGGCCGCGATCATGATCGGTACGCCGACCGCGATCACCGAGAACCGGTTGAATTCGGCGAAGGCGTCCAGCCCGGTCCGCTGGATCATCGTCGCGCCCAGCGGCGCACCGAACAGGTTGGCGTCCAGGAAGTTACCCACATCGGCGGCGCTGAAGAAGTAGTTGCCCAGTTGCCGGTTCAGGTCCGGCGACAGCCCCAGTTGACCGATCCCGGAGCTGGTGCGGTTGAACGAACGCAACACATGGAACAGGCCCAGGAACACCGGGATCTGCGCCAGCATCGGCAGGCAGCCCAGGATCGGGTTGAAGCCGTGCTCACGCTGCAGCTTCTGCATCTCCAGGGCCATCCGCTGACGGTCCTTGCCGTACTTCTTCTGCAGCGCCTTGATCTGGGGCTGCAGCTCCTGCATCTGCCGGGTGGTCCGGATCTGCTTGACGAACGGCTTGTAGAGCAGGGCCCGCAGCGTGAAGACCAGGAACGTCACCGACAACGCCCAGGTGAAGAAGCTCGCCGGGCCGAGTAGAAGGCCAAATGCCTTGTACCACAACCACATAATGCCCGACACCGGGTAGTACACGTAGTCCAGACTCCGGGGATCAAAGGACACGTCGTTTACCCTCCGCTCGGTTGTCCGAGGCGTTCCCGGACGGACAATCGCATCCAGCGCCACCCTGGGACCGCTCGGGTATCGGGTCCCAGCCGCCCTGATGCCACGGCCCACACTTTGCCAGGCGCACCGCTGCCAGCCAGGCGCCCCGGATCAGTCCATATTCACTTAAGGCATCCACCGCGTACTGGCTGCAGGTCGGCATGAAGCGGCAACTGGGCAGACGCAACGGCGAGATCATGTGCCGGTAGAGCTGGATGACGAAGATCAGCCCGCGAACCGGAGCCGCCGCGACAGCGTGGGTCACCGCGCCGCACCTCCGGGTCTCTGGACCGCGCGCAGCCCGGCCCGCAACTGGGCGCGCAGGGTCTCCGACTTCGCGCGGTTACTGCCGGGCAGCGCCCGGATCACCACCTGCTGGCCGGCACACAGATCTCCGAGCACCTCGCGGGCCACGTGACGCAGCCGACGAGCCACCCGGTGCCGATCGACCGCCGAGCCTACCGACTTGGCGATGATCAGGCCGACTTGTGGCGGCGTCGCCGCGGAAACAGCTGGGGTGTCGGTTCGCCGGTCACAGATCACCCGGCTGTACACGATGACGTCGGGCTGTACCGCCCTTCGGCCTTGTTTGACCGTCGCACCGAAATCCGCCGACCGTCTCATCCGGAACTGAGCCGGGAGCACCGCGGTGCTGCCTGTGCTCAAGCAGTCAGCGAGCGCCGGCCCTTGCGACGCCGGCCCGTGACGATCGCGCGACCAGCGCGCGTACGCATCCGCAGCCGAAACCCATGCACCCGGGCCCGACGGCGGTTGTTGGGCTGGAAGGTCCGCTTGCCCTTGGCCACGGCACACTCTCCTTGTTGCGTCTTGCGCCGCGTCCGCGGGAGACACACCGGAAGCCCGTTGTGCCTGCCGCACGCGACGCACTCGGTAAGCTCGGTGAACTTCTGCGTCTTGCTCGTAACCGGCGCGGTCTCCGGCCAGGAGCCGGTCGCTGCCGTATCGCCGACGTTCGGGCGACTGTTCGAGGGTACTGATGCAGGTTCGCCGGGTCAAACCCCGGCTCCCGAACCCCGCACGCCGCGCTGCAGGCGCCCTCAGACCCGGCCCACCATTCACACTGGTCACACCCGCCACGGACGTTCCGGCGATGCTCGTTTTTGCCGGATTCATCTCCCAGAAAGGAGTAGTCGCCCGAGCGGAAACCTGTTAACTTGCTTGCCAGCGCCGTTTCTCGACTGGAGCGCATCTCGGCCGTAATCGAAGAGGACGAAGCGGCCTGCGCCTCGGGTATCGCCTGACTGTCTGGAGTGGCCGTTGCCGAGCAACTGGCCCGGAGGGCCTCGACGGGGTACACGCACCTCATCCACACCTGTGGATAACTGTGTGGATAGCATGTCACCGCACGAGATCCGTGCAGCACGACTTCGAGCCAGGGGGATGAGTCATTGACCGATGACCCCGGGTCGGCGTTCCTGACCTTGTGGGACGAGGTGGTCGCGGAACTCAACGGCGAAGCCCCCGCGCCCGACGTCTCTGCCCCGGTCTTGACGCCCCAGCAGAAGGCCTGGCTCAATCTGGTACACCCGTTGGCGATCGTCGAGGGCTTCGCGCTGCTCGCGGTTCCGAGCAGCTTCGTGCAGAACGAGATCGAACGGCACCTGCGCACCCAGATCACCGCTGCCCTGAGCCGTCGGCTCGGGCATGACATCGAACTCGGTGTGCGCATCGCCCCGGCACCGGCCGACGGGGCCTCCCCCTCCCTCGATGGCGCGGCCCCGGCCCGCGCCGGCGAGGACGAAGACGACGACACCACCGACGTCGAATACGACTGGCCCAACTACTTCACCGAGCGGCCCAGTGACGATTCGGCGACCGCCGACGGCGCGAGCCTAAACCGGCGCTACACCTTTGACACGTTCGTCATCGGCACGTCCAACCGGTTCGCCCACGCCGCCGCACTGGCCATCGCCGAGGCTCCGGCCCGCGCGTACAACCCGTTGTTCATCTGGGGTGAATCCGGTCTGGGCAAAACCCACCTGTTGCACGCGGCCGGCAACTACACCCAGCGACTCTTTCCCGGGATGCGCGTCAAGTACGTCTCCACCGAAGAGTTCACCAACGACTTCATCAACTCGCTGCGCGACGACCGCAAGGTCGCCTTCAAACGCAGCTACCGCGACATCGATGTCCTGCTCGTTGACGACATCCAGTTCATCGAAGGCAAAGAAGGTATCCAGGAGGAGTTCTTCCATACCTTCAACACCCTGCACAACGCCAACAAGCAGATCGTGATCACCTCCGATCGGGCGCCCAAACAACTTGCCACGCTGGAAGACCGACTCCGGACCCGGTTCGAGTGGGGTCTGATCACCGACGTGCAGCCGCCCGACTTGGAGACCCGCATCGCGATTCTGCGCAAGAAGGCGCAGATGGAACGTCTCGACGTGCCCGGTGACGTACTGGAGTTGATCGCTACCAGCATCGAGCGCAACATCCGCGAACTCGAGGGCGCGCTGATCCGGGTCACCGCGTTCGCCTCGCTCAACAAGACCCCGATCGATCGGGCGCTGGCCGAGATCGTGCTGCGCGATTTGATCGCCGACGCCAGCACCATGCAGATCAGCGCCGCGATCATCATGGCGGTGATCGCCGAGTACTTCGACACCTCCATCGAGGAACTACGCGGGCCCGGCAAGACCCGCCCGCTGGCTCAGTCCCGCCAGATCGCCATGTATCTGTGTCGCGAGCTGACGGACCTGTCCCTGCCCAAGATCGGGCAGGCATTCGGGCGCGACCACACCACGGTGATGTACGCCGAACGCAAGATCCGCGGCGAGATGGCCGAGCGTCGCGAGGTCTTCGATCAGGTTAAAGAGCTCACCACCCGGATCCGGCAGCGCGCGAAGCGCTGATTCCGCCGTCCGGCAGCGGGCGTGTTGCAAAAAACTTCCGGCCCACTCGTATCACCCGTTACGCCCGTCGGCTGTGGATACCACTGCGGACAACCTGTCGATGATCCGATGACGAACCGGCCGGGAATACACAGCTGCGGTTCCATCCACAGCCGCCCCGGCCGGCCCCGGCGTGTTATGCACGGTTGCTCCCCAGCCTCATCGCCGTGTTCAGCAGCGACGATGCGTCGCTGTGCCCAGCATGCACAGGCCTTACTACTAATACTGGGATCTCTTCGTCGTTTCTCTTTCAAAACAGGCCGTTGGGGATTTGCGTCGCGCGGGGCTGTTCACAACCGCTCGGCGTCAGCCACGCGCAGGCCTCTTCCCGGCCCACCGGTGTCATCGATTAACTTTCACGAAGGGCTTCGAGGCTCTACGGTTGGTGACCTACCGCCCTTGCGCTGTGCGAGGGCGTTGCACGGCCGCAGGTGGGGATGTTCACCGGTCGCCGCGGGGTAGAGCTCGATATCGGGGTGACGAGAGGACGCTATGGACGCGGCGACCACGAACGCGGGTCTGACCGACTTGAGATTTCGCCTTGACCGGGACGACTTCGCCGACGCGGTGGCGTGGGTCGCGAAATCCTTGCCGGCTCGGCCCACCGTGCCGTTGCTGGCCGGGGTGCTGCTGACCGGATCCGACAACGGGTTGACCGTCTCCGGGTTCGACTACGAAGTTTCTTCGGAGGTCCAGCTGGCGGCTGAAATCGCTTCTCCCGGAAGTGTTTTGGTCTCCGGCCGGCTGCTGTCGGATATCACTCGGGCACTTCCCGCCAAGCCGGTTGAGGTGCAGGTGGAGGCCACCCGGGCGTCATTGACGTGCGGTAATGCCCGGTTCTCGCTGCCGACGATGACCGTTGAGGACTACCCCACGCTGCCGACGTTGCCCGACGAGACCGGGGTGTTGCCCGCCGACCTGTTCGCCGAGGCGATCGGCCAGGTGGCGGTAGCCGCCGGCCGGGATGACACCTTGCCGATGTTGACCGGCATTCGCGTCGAAATCTCCGGCAATACAGTGGTTTTGGCTGCCACCGACCGCTTCCGGCTGGCAGTGCGCGAATTGACCTGGTCATCGGCGCCGGGCACCGAAGCCGCCGTGCTGGTGCCGGCCAAGACCCTCGCCGAAGCCGCCAAAGCCAGCAGCGATGGCACCGAAGTGCATCTGTCGTTGGGTGCAGGACCGGCGGTCGGCAGCGAAGGCCTGCTGGGTATCACCAGCGGCGGCAAGCGCAGCACCACCCGGCTGTTGGACGCAGAATTCCCGAAATTCCGCCAACTGCTGCCCAGCGAGCACCTTGCGGTCGCCACCATCGGTGTGGCCGAGCTGACCGAGGCGATCAAACGTGTTGCGCTGGTCGCCGATCGCGGTGCGCAGGTCCGCATGGAGCTGTCCGAAGGCACCCTGCGGTTGTCCGCCGGCGCCGAGGATGTCGGCCGGGCCGAGGAGGACCTCCCGGTGGACTTCGTCGGTGAGCCGCTGACCATCGCGTTCAACCCGACATATCTGACCGACGGTCTGGGATCGCTGCACAGCGAGAAGGTCTCGATGGGATTCACCGATCCCAAGAAGCCCGCCGTGCTGCGACCGGCCGGTGATGGCGATCCGGTGCACAGCGGTACCGGCCCGTTCCCGGCCGTGGTGTCGGATTACGTCTATCTGTTGATGCCGGTTCGCCTGCCCGGCTGACCGGCGCGGCCGCCACAACGGGAGGGGTGGTTTCGCGGTGTATGTCCGCCACCTGGGCCTGCGCGAGTTCCGGTCCTGGGCGCACGTTGACCTCGAACTGGAACCGGGTGCGACGGTACTGGTCGGACCCAACGGTTATGGTAAAACCAATCTCGTTGAGGCCCTGTGGTATTCGTCGACTTTGGGCTCGCACCGAGTGGCCACCGACGCCCCGCTGATCCGATCGGGCGCCGATCGAGCGGTGGTGTCGACGATCGTCGTCAACGAAGGCCGCGAACTGGCCGTCGATGTGGAGATCGCCGCCGGACGCGCCAACAAGGTCCGGCTGAACCGGGCTCCGGTGCGTCACGCCCGGGAGGTTGTCGGCGTGCTGCGTGCGGTGTTGTTCGCCCCGGAGGACCTGGCGCTGGTCCGCGGCGACCCCGGTGAGCGTCGCCGCTACCTCGACGAACTGGCCAGTGTGCGCCGCCCGCGGGTCGCGGCGGTGCGTGCCGATTACGACAAGGTGCTGCGGCAGCGCACGGCGCTGCTCAAAAGTGCACCCGGCGCGCTGCACCGCGGTGACCGGTCGGTATTGGACACTCTCGACGTCTGGGACGCTCAACTTGCCGCGCACGGCGCAGATCTCATGGCCGCCCGGATCGACCTGGTCAATCAGCTCGCACCCGAGGTTGAGAAGGCCTATCAACTACTTGCGCCCGGAACCCGCAACGCGGCGGTGGCCTACCGGCCCAAAGTGGAGATTTCCGCTGAGGATGCCGACGAAGGCCCGGTCCAGCTCCAGGAAGTGCTGCTGGCGGAATTGGCGCGCCGCAGGCGCGCAGAGCTGGAACGCGGCGTGTGTCTGGTCGGTCCGCACCGCGACGAGCTGGAGCTGCGGCTGGGTGACCGGCCGGTGAAAGGCTTTGCCAGCCATGGTGAATCGTGGTCGATGGCGCTGGCGCTGCGGTTGGCGGCGTATCAACTGTTGCGCAGCGAGGGCGCCGAACCGGTGTTGCTGCTCGACGACGTGTTCGCCGAGTTGGACGCTGCTCGCCGCCGCGCGCTCGCCGACGTGGCCGCATCAGCCGAACAGGTGCTGATCACCGCCGCCGTGGCCGAGGACGTGCCGGCGGATTGGCAGGCCCGCCAGATCCACATCGCGGTCACCGAGGGCGATCACGGCAGGGTGTCGGAGCTGATCGGGGGTGGCTCGTGAGCGATTCGGACATCGAACCGCCGGCGCACCTGGCCGGGATGGCCGGCATGGATCTGGTCCGGCGGACCTTGGCCGAGGCCCGCGAGGCCGCGCGCAGCCAGGGCAAAGACGTCGGGCAGGGGCGCCGGGCGCCGCTGCGCCGGCGAACTCCCGGTAGCGGCGGCGGCCGCCGTAGCTGGTCGGGGCCGGGACCCGACCGCCGCGACCCGCAGACGCTGGGCGCCGCCACCCGCGACCTCGCGCAGGCACGGGGCTGGTCGGCGCAGGTCGCCGAGGGCACCGTCCTGGGCCGCTGGCGTGCGGTGGTCGGCGAGGACATCGCCTCGCATGCCACACCGACCCGGCTCTCCGAGGGGGTGCTGAGCGTGTCGGCGGAATCGACGGCCTGGGCCACCCAGCTGCGGCTGGTGCAGGCACAATTGCTGGCGAAAATCGCCGCCGCGGTCGGCGATGGGGTGGTGACGACGCTGAAGATCACCGGCCCGACCGCTCCGTCGTGGCGCAAAGGTCCCCTGCACGTCTCGGGGCGCGGGCCGCGCGACACCTACGGCTAGCCCGGGCGGAGCCGCCGGGTGATCAGCGGCTCAGCGGCGCTACGAGCCCGAAAATTGCTCCGGCCAGCGGCCGGACACGCCATTGAGTGCGATATCCGCGTCACGGCGCAATCAGATGGGTGGAAACGCCACAAGAAAATGCCCGCCGTCGGCTCGTCACGGTAGACTGTTGCGGTATCCCCCGCGCATCCTGTGCTGTGGTGCGCCGACTGCTTGCTCGCGACTCTGAGGAGAGCTCCCCGACCGTGGCTGCCCAAAACAAATATGGTGCCGATTCGATCAAGGTTCTCGAAGGCCTCGAAGCCGTCCGTAAACGACCCGGGATGTACATCGGTTCCACCGGTGAACGCGGGCTCCACCACCTGATCTGGGAGGTCGTCGACAACGCCGTCGATGAGGCGATGGCCGGCTTCGCCAGCAAGGTGGCGGTGCGCATCCTCGAGGACGGCGGCGTGGAGGTCACCGACGACGGCCGCGGGATCCCGGTGGCCATGCATTCCACCGGCGTGCCCACCGTGGACGTCGTGATGACCGTGCTGCACGCCGGCGGCAAATTCGAGGAAGGCGCCTACAGCGTCTCCGGCGGTCTGCACGGCGTCGGCGTCTCAGTGGTCAACGCGCTGTCCACCAGGCTGGAAGCCGACATCCGCCGCGACGGCTACGAGTGGTTCCAGACCTACGACAAATCCGAGCCCGGCACCCTGAAAAAGGGTGACAAGACGAAGGCTTCCGGCACCACCATCCGATTCTGGGCCGACCCGGACGTGTTCGAGACCACCAACTACGACTTCGAGACCGTCGCGCGGCGGCTGCAGGAGATGGCTTTCCTCAACAAGGGCCTGACCATCGAGCTCACCGACGAGCGGGTGCGCACCGAAGAGGTCGTCGACGAGGTGGTCAGCGACACCGCCGAGGCGCCGAAGTCCGCCGAGGACCAGGCGGCCGAAGCCCAGGCGCCGCACAAGGTCAAGCACCGCGTCTTCCACTACCCGGGCGGCTTGCGCGATTTCGTGAAGCACATCAACCGGACCAAGACGCCGATCCACCCGACCATCATCGACTTCGACGGCAAGGGAACCGGTCACGAGGTCGAGATCGCGATGCAGTGGAACGGCGGCTATTCCGAATCGGTGCACACCTTCGCCAACACCATCAACACCGCCGAGGGCGGCACCCATGAAGAGGGCTTCCGCTCGGCGCTGACCAGCGTGGTGAACAAGTACGCCAAAGACAAGAAGTTGCTCAAGGACAAGGACCCCAACCTCACCGGCGACGACATCCGCGAGGGGCTGGCGGCGGTCATCTCGGTCAAGGTGGCCCAACCGCAGTTCGAGGGCCAGACCAAGACGAAACTGGGCAACACGGAGGTGAAGTCGTTCGTGCAGAAGGTCTGCAACGAACAGCTCAGCCACTGGTTTGAAGCCAACCCGGCCGAAGCCAAGACGATCATCAACAAGGCGGTGTCGTCGGCGCAGGCCCGGATGGCGGCGCGCAAGGCGCGAGAACTGGTGCGGCGCAAGAGCGCCACCGATCTGGGCGGGTTGCCCGGCAAGCTGGCCGACTGCCGCTCCAATGACCCGACCAAGTGCGAACTGTATGTGGTGGAAGGGGATTCGGCCGGCGGCTCGGCCAAGAGCGGCCGCGACTCGATGTTCCAGGCCATCCTGCCGCTGCGCGGCAAGATCATCAACGTCGAAAAGGCCCGCATCGACCGGGTGCTGAAGAACAACGAGGTCCAGGCGATCATCACCGCGCTGGGCACCGGCATCCACGACGAGTTCGACATCAGCAAGCTGCGCTATCACAAGATCGTGTTGATGGCCGACGCCGACGTCGACGGCCAGCACATCGCGACCCTGCTACTGACGTTGCTGTTCCGCTTCATGCGGCCGCTGGTCGAGCACGGCCACGTCTTTTTGGCCCAGCCGCCGCTGTACAAACTCAAGTGGCAGCGGGGTTCTGAGGCCGAGTTCGCCTACTCGGACCGGGAACGCGACGGTCTGCTGGAGGCAGGCAGAGCAGCCGGCAAGAAGATCAACGTCGATGACGGTATCCAGCGGTACAAGGGTCTCGGCGAGATGAACGCCAAGGAGTTGTGGGAGACCACAATGGACCCAACGGTGCGAGTGCTGCGCCAGATCACCCTCGATGACGCCGCGGCGGCCGACGAACTCTTCTCGATCCTGATGGGCGAGGACGTCGAGGCCCGGCGCAGCTTCATCACGCGCAACGCCAAAGACGTTCGTTTCTTGGACGTTTAGCGATCTTGACCTTTCCGACAGCGGACTGAACGAGGAATAGATGACAGACACCACGCTGCCACCCGGAGACGACTCGGTGGACCGGATCGAGCCGGTCGACATCCAGCAGGAGATGCAGCGCAGCTACATCGACTACGCGATGAGCGTGATCGTGGGCCGGGCACTGCCCGAGGTGCGCGACGGCCTCAAGCCGGTGCACCGCCGGGTGCTCTACGCGATGTTCGACTCCGGGTTCCGCCCGGACCGCGGCCACACCAAGTCGGCTCGCTCGGTCGCCGAGACGATGGGTAACTACCACCCGCACGGCGACTCCTCGATCTACGACACCTTGGTGCGGATGGCCCAGCCGTGGTCGCTGCGCTACCCCTTGGTCGACGGCCAGGGCAACTTCGGATCACCGGGCAACGATCCGCCAGCCGCGATGCGGTACACCGAGGCGCGACTGACCCCGCTGGCCATGGAGATGCTGCGCGAAATCGACGAGGAGACAGTCGATTTCATCCCCAACTACGACGGTCGGGTGCAGGAGCCGACGGTGCTGCCCAGCCGGTTCCCGAACCTGCTGGCCAACGGCTCCGGCGGCATCGCGGTCGGCATGGCGACCAACATCCCACCGCACAACCTGCGCGAGCTGGCCGAAGCGGTGTTCTGGTGCCTGGAGAACTACGACGCCGATGAAGAGGCCACCCTGGAAGCGATGATGGAGCGGGTCAAGGGCCCGGACTTCCCCACCTCCGGACTGATCGTCGGATCGCAGGGCATCAGCGACGCCTACCGGACCGGCCGAGGGTCCATCCGGATGCGCGGCGTGGTCGAGATCGAAGAGGACTCGCGCGGGCGCTCGCTGCTGGTGATCACCGAGCTGCCCTACCAGGTGAACCACGACAACTTCATCACGTCGATCGCCGAGCAGGTGCGCGATGGAAAGTTGGTCGGAATAGCCAACATCGAGGATCAGAGCAGCGACCGGGAGGGCCTGCGCATCGTCGTCGAGATCAAACGCGACGCGGTGGCGAAGGTGGTGCTGAACAACCTTTACAAGCACACCCAGCTGCAGACCAGCTTCGGCGCCAACATGCTCTCGATCGTCGACGGGGTGCCGCGCACCCTGCGGCTGGATCAGATGATCCGGTACTACGTCGCGCACCAACTCGATGTGATCGTGCGGCGCACCACCTACCGGCTGCGCAAGGCCAACGAACGGGCGCACATCCTGCGCGGTCTGGTCAAGGCGCTCGACGCCCTCGACGAGGTCATCGCGCTGATCCGTCGCTCGGAGACCGTCGACATCGCACGTCAGGGCCTGATCGAGCTGCTCGACATCGATGAGATTCAGGCGCAAGCGATTCTGGACATGCAGCTGCGGCGGCTGGCCGCGCTGGAGCGACAGAAGATCATCGACGACCTGGCCAAGATCGAGGCCGAGATCGCCGACCTGGAAGACATTCTGGCCAAGCCCGAACGGCAGCGCGGGATCGTGCGCGACGAGCTCGCCGAGATCGTCGAGAAGTACGGCGACGACCGGCGCAGCCGGATCATCGCCGCCGACGGCGACGTGGCCGACGAGGATCTGATCGCCCGCGAGGACGTCGTCGTCACGATCACCGAGACCGGTTACGCCAAGCGCACCAAGACCGATCTGTACCGCAGCCAGAAACGCGGCGGCAAGGGTGTGCAGGGCGCCGGCCTCAAGCAGGACGACATCGTCGCGCACTTCTTCGTCTGCTCCACCCACGACTGGATCCTGTTCTTCACCACGCAGGGCCGGGTGTATCGGGCCAAGGCCTACGACCTGCCGGAGGCGTTGCGCACCGCACGCGGCCAGCACGTCGCCAACCTGCTGGCCTTCCAGCCCGAGGAGCGCATCGCCCAGGTCATCCAGATCAGGGGCTACGAGGACGCGCCGTATCTGGTGCTGGCCACCCGCAACGGGTTGGTCAAGAAGTCCAAGCTGACCGACTTCGACTCGAACCGGTCCGGCGGCATCGTCGCGATCAACCTGCGCGAGGGCGACGAGCTGGTCGGCGCGATGCTGTGTTCGGCCGAGGACGACCTGCTGCTGGTGTCGGCCCTGGGGCAGTCCATCCGATTCTCGGCGACCGATGAGGCGCTGCGTCCGATGGGCCGCGCGACGTCGGGCGTCCAGGGCATGCGCTTCAACGCCGAGGACTACCTGTTGTCGCTCAACGTGGTCCGCGAGGGCACCTATCTGCTGGTGGCCACCGCCGGCGGGTACGCCAAGCGGACCGCGATCGAGGAGTACACCGCACAGGGCCGCGGCGGCAAGGGCATCCTGACCGTCCAGTACGACAAACGCCGCGGCCGGTTGGTCGGGGCGCTGATCGTCGACGACGACAGTGAGCTCTACGCGATCACCTCCGGCGGCGGAGTGATCCGCACCGCGGCGCGGCAGGTCCGCAAGGCCGGCCGGCAGACCAAGGGGGTCCGGTTGATGAACTTGGGCGAGGGCGACACACTGATAGCGATCGCGCGGAACGCCGACGAAGAGCCGGCCGACGAGGAGTCGGGTAGCTGAACCGACGAGAATCCCAGCCGCCGGGCGGCTCGGATACACAGCGAAGGAGCCGTGGGTGAGCGCACCTAATGAGCCGGGGCATCCGGGCAACGGCCCGGGTAACACCGAGCCCCCGGGCAGCGGTTCGGCCGACGCTGCAAGCCAGCGGCCCGGGGGACGCTCGGGCCGGGTCGCCGAGAGCGGCGACGCGCCGCCCTGGCAGCGCGGAGGCCAGACCCGCCAGCCCGCCCCGGCCCGGGCCGGCGAACCGGCGCGGCCGGCCGAGCCCAACGCGACGGCCCGCTCCGCCGGCGTCGATGAGCGGCTGCGCCGCTTCGTCTCCGGCACGGCCGCGCCCGGCGCTGCGCAGCCGGCACCGGCCAAGCCCGCCAAACCCGCGGCCAAGCCGGCTCAGCAACCGGCCAAGCCGGCCCAGGCCGCCTCACCCGGGCCGTCCGAGGACGCCTACGGCAGCGAGTTGCCGGATCTGTCCGAACCGGCCCAGCGGCGTCCGGCGGCCCGGCGCCCGCAGGTGTCGGCCGGACCGCGCGGCCCGGTGCGGGCCAGCATGCAGATCCGGCGCATCGACCCGTGGAGCGCGCTGAAGGTGTCGCTGCTGTTGTCCACGGCGCTGTTCTTCGTCTGGATGATCGCCGTCGCCGTGCTGTACGTCCTGCTGGGAGCGATGGGTGTCTGGAGCAAGCTGAACAGCAACGTCGGTGATTTGTTGACCAATAACAGTGCCGCGGAACTGGTTTCGGGCAGTTCGATTTTCGGCGGCGCCGCCCTGATCGGGCTGGTGAACGTCGTCGTGCTTACCGCGATGGCCACCCTCGGTGTGGTCATCTACAACCTGAGCACCGACGTGGTCGGCGGTGTCGAGGTAACCCTGGCCGACCGGGATTGACCGGCATTTTGGTCGGGGGGCCTCGGGTGCGGTAATCTCGGCGCTCGGTCGTAGTCGACTACGGGCCTATAGCTCAGGCGGTTAGAGCGCTTCGCTGATAACGAAGAGGTCGGAGGTTCGAGTCCTCCTAGGCCCACGAGTCCCATCAGGGGCCTTAGCTCAGTTGGTAGAGCGCTGCCTTTGCAAGGCAGATGTCAGGAGTTCGAATCTCCTAGGCTCCACACTTTTGTCAAATCTTGTGCTGCGTGTCCACGCTCGGCGGTCGCGGCGAGGATTCTTCCGGCCGATCCGACCGGCGGATCAGCACCACCACCCCACCGGCCAACAGCGCTGCACCGGCCACGCCGGCGATCACCCAGGATCGGCGAATCCGGTGACGCCGCGGCTCGCCGTACGCGAGCACCTCCGGCAGCCCGGCGACCACCTCGCCGGCGGCGACCAATTCGCGGGCGGCGGCATCGGCAGCGTCGGCGACATGGTCGGCCAGCCGGCTCTCCCGGTAGCGCCGGCGCAGTTCCACCGCGCCGCGTTGCACCGCGGCCCCACTGAGCCCGACGGCGCCCCGTGCCACGTCGACCGGCCCGCCCGCGGTGTGTGCCAGGCCCCGGGTCAGGCGTTCACGGTGGGTCAGGTGGTTCTGGGTCGACAGGCGCATGGCTGCAACGCTACCCGTGACGCAGCCCACCACGCCGGGAATGGCACACTGTGATCCCATGACCTCCAGCCCCATCGCCACCGCCACCGCCACGCTGCACACCAACCGCGGCGACATCAAGATCGCGCTGTTCGGCAACCACGCCCCCAAGACCGTCGCCAACTTCGTCGGGCTGGCCCAGGGCACCAAGGAGTACTCGACCACCAACGCCTCCGGCGGCTCGTCGGGCCCGTTCTACGACGGCGCGGTGTTCCACCGGGTGATCGGCGGCTTCATGATCCAGGGCGGCGACCCGACCGGCACCGGTCGCGGCGGCCCGGGGTACAAGTTCGAGGACGAGTTCCACCCGGAGCTGGTCTTCGACAAGCCCTACCTGCTGGCGATGGCCAACGCCGGCCCGGGTACCAACGGCTCGCAGTTCTTCATCACCGTGGGCCAGACCCCGCACCTGAACCGTAAGCACACCATCTTCGGTGAGGTCGTCGACCCCGACTCGCAGGGTGTCGTGGACGCCATCGCCACCACCGCGACCGACCGCGCCGACCGGCCCACCGAGCCCGTCGTCATCGAGTCGATCACCGTCTCCTGACGAACACCTCTCAACGGCGGCCGGTGTAACCGGCCGCCGTCAGGGCATCGAAAACGTCGCGGGGATCGGTTCCCAAATCCCACCGGGACAGGATCAGCAGGTCGTCGTCGGTCTCGATCTCGAGCAGCCGATGCGTGCGCCCGATCCGCTGGAACTCGGTGACGCGGACCCGCGTGAGGCTGCCGGGGGCCAGAATCCGGGTGCGCCACCAGCCGCGCACCGCCAGCCCCGCCGGGGTGAGCGCCAGCTTGGGCCGGGCCTGCCAGGAGAAACCGGCAAACACCATCAGGCCGACCCCGGCAATGCCGGCCAGAAGCCGTCCCGGCAGGTCTGTGGCGAGCGTCACAGCGCTGATAGCTAACACCGAGCCGGCAAGCGCGCAACCAGCGATTCCGCCGGCAGGAGGCGACCACTGTGTTTGCTGGCGACGGTCTTCAGTCAATGCGACCTGCGGTTTTGAGGTTATCTACAGGGGTTGTCCACAGTGGGGATAAATCACATCGATGTGATTGAGCAACCGCTTGGTTGCCACGCTGGCATCGCCGACCGCGCCACATATCCGAAATCGCAGGCCAGAGCAGCTCAGCGCCAGCGCATCGTGAGCAACAGCCCGGTGATCATGAAAGCAAACGCGATCGCGTAGTTCCACGGGCCGAGCTCACTCATCCACGTGAGTGCCGCAGGGGTGTCCAACCCGGTGGCCGCCAGCTGGTACACCATCAGCCACACCAGCCCGAACAGCATCAGCCCCAGAAACAGGGCGACGAACCACATGCTCGACGGTCCGCCCTTGACCTTGACCGGCGTGCGGCTCACCGCCGAGGGAGTGAAGCTGGTCTTCTTGCGAACCTTCGACTTGGGCATCAGTACCTCGGGACAGTGCGGCGGTGAAGCTGCGAGTATGGGTCGGTACGAGATTAACCCAGCCGGGCAATCAGCCGAGAATTGGAGAGCCGATGGAGGTCGCGTCTCCCGGCCGCCGCTCCCCCTGGCGGGTCGGTGTTCCCCTGGTGTGTCTGCTGGCCGGTCTGCTGCTGGCGGCCACCCACGGCGTCTCCGGCGGCAAGGAGATCCGCCGCGGCGACGCACCGCGGCTGGTCGACCTGGTCCGTTCCACCCAATCCACGGTGGAGGAACTCACCGACAAACGCGACGCGTTGGCGACCGCGGTGGGGTCGGTGCACGGCCGCGGAGCCGGCGCGGCGCTCTCGGCGATGCGCAACCGCACCGCGCAGATGGCCGAGGCGGCCGGCCTGGAGGCGGTGTATGGGCCGGGCCTGGTCGTGACCCTCACCGATGCCCAGCGCGACGCCAACGGCCGGTTCCCCCGCGACGCCTCCCCCGACGACCTGGTGGTGCACCAGCAGGACATCTCCGCGGTGCTCAACGCGGTGTGGAGCGCCGGCGCCGAGGCCGTCCAGATGCAGGACCAGCGGATCACCGCGGAGTCGGCGCCGCGGTGCGTCGGCAACACCTTGCTGCTGGGCGGCCGGACCTACAGCCCGCCCTATGTCATCACCGCGATCGGCGACCCGGCCGCGATGCAGGCCGCGCTGGCCGACGCTCCCCTGGTCACGCTGTACAAGCAGTATGTGATCCGGTTCGGCCTGGGCTACAGCGAACAGGTCGATGAGGATCTGCAGGTGGTCGAGAGCCCCGGGCCGGCCCGGATGCGCTACGCCGTCCCGGCCGGCCCGGTCGACTACTGAAGTCCCGGTACCCTGTGAGCGTGCGGATCCTGGTCGTCGACAATTACGACAGCTTTGTGTTCAACCTGGTGCAGTACCTGGGCCAGTTGGGCGTGCAGGCTGACGTGTGGCGCAACGACGACGCCCGCCTGGCCGACCCGGCCGCCCTGGACGACGTGGTGACCGGCTTCGACGGAGTGCTGCTCAGCCCGGGGCCGGGCACCCCCGAACGCGCCGGCGCGTCCATCGCCCTGGTCGGCGCGTGCGCCGCGGCGCGGATCCCCCTGCTGGGCGTGTGCCTGGGCCACCAGGCCATCGGCGTCGCCTTCGGCGCCACGGTGGGCCGGGCGCCGGAGCTGCTGCACGGCAAGACCAGCACCGTCTTCCACACCGACAGCGGGGTGCTGACGGGCCTGCCGGATCCGTTCACCGCCACCCGGTATCACTCGTTGACGATCCTGCCCGAGACGCTGACCGCCGCCCTGGAGGTCACGGCGCGCACCCGCGGCGGGGTGATCATGGGGGTCCGGCACACCGAGCTGCCCATCCACGGGGTGCAGTTCCACCCGGAGTCCATCCTCACCCAGGGCGGCCACCGGATGCTGGCCAACTGGTTGGGGTACTGCGGCTACGCGTGCGAGGACACCTTGGTGCGCCGGTTGGAGGACGAGATCGCCGCCACGGTGCAGACCGCGGTGACACCGGTTCCCGCGATCAGCTGACCGCCTATTGGCCGAAGCGCAGGGTGATGTTGCCGTCGGTGTTGGCGCCCTGGCCCGCCGCCGGGCTCTGGTAGAGCACTCGGTTGTGGCCGGAGCCGCCGGCGTCGACGTCGGCGCCCTTGATCAGCATCCCGGTCCAGCCCAACGCGCGTAGCTGCGGTTCGGCGTCGGTCCAGAACATCCCGGTCACATCCGGCATGACGAACTGATTGCCCCGGGACACCCGCAGTTCGATCACCCCGTCGACCGGCACCGTCTCCCCCGTCGGCGGGCTGGTGGCGATCACCTCGCCGGCCGGGCGCGGGCTGTCCACCGTCACCTCGGTGATCTTGGTGAAGCCGTAGACGGTCAGGTTCTTCTGCGCGAGCTCCACCGTCTGGCCGGTGACGTCGGGAACGGGCTTGGTGGCCGGGCCGCTGCCGATCACGATCACGATCTCATTGGTGATGGCCGTGGTCTGGTTGGCCGGCGGGTTGGTGCCGACCACCTTGTCCTTGAGCTCCGGGGTCGACGGCGAGTCGACCTGCTTGAACCGGCCGAACCCGGCGGCGGTGAGCTTCTTGACCGCTTCGGCGTAGCTCAACGACGCCACGTCGGGCACTTGGCGCTGCTCGGGACCGTAAGACACGTTCACGGTGATCTTGTCGCCCTTGTTCGCCGGGGCGCCGGCCGGCGGATCGGTGCTGATCACATGATCCGGCGGGACGTCGGAGTCAGCACGCTGATCGGTGCGGGTCTTGAAGCCCTTGTTCTGCAGTTCGGCGATCGCATCGACCGACGCCCGACCGCGTACGTCGGGAACCTGGATCTGATGGGTGCGGCCCCCGAAACTGTTGATCGACACCGTGACGATGACGGTCAGTACCGCCAGCACGATCGCGGCGATCAACCACCGGCCCACCGAACCCGGCCGCTCGTGGCCGAAGTCGAGTTCCTGGCGCGGCAGCGGGTCGGTCTGCCCCGCGCCGCCATCCCCCGCCCGGGCCGGCATCAGTGCGGCGCGGTCGGCGTCGGTGAGCACCCGAGGCGCCTCGGGCTTCTCCCCGTTGTGCACCCGAACCAGGTCGGCGCGCATCTCGGCGGCCGTCTGGTAGCGGTTGTCCGGGTTCTTCGCCAGCGCTTTGAGCACCACGGCGTCGAGGTCGGCGGGCAGGCCCGGCAGGCGCTGCGACGGCGGTACCGGGTCTTCGCGGACGTGTTGGTAGGCCACCGCAACCGGTGAATCACCAACGAAAGGTGCGTCGCCGGTGAGGATTTCGTACAGCACGCAGCCCAGCGAGTACACGTCGGAGCGGGCGTCGACGCCCTCGCCGCGGGCCTGCTCGGGGGACAGATACTGGGCGGTGCCGATCACCGCCGCGGTCTGGGTGACGCTGTTGCCGGCGTCGGCGACCGCGCGGGCGATGCCGAAGTCCATCACCTTCACCGCGTTGTGCTTGTCGATCATGATGTTGGCCGGCTTGACGTCGCGGTGAATGATGCCGTGCTGGTGGGAAAAGTTCAGCGCCTGGCAGGCGTCGGCGATCACCTCGATGGCGCGGGTGGGCGGCATCGGGCCGTCGTTGTGCACGATGTCGCGCAGCGTGACGCCCTCGACGAGCTCCATCACGATGTAGGGCAGCGGACCGGCCGGGGTCTCCGCTTCGCCGGTGTCATAAACCGCGACGATCGCCGGGTGATTCAGGGCAGCGGCGTTCTGCGCCTCGCGCCGGAAGCGCAGATAGAAGCTCGGGTCGCGGGCCAGGTCGGCGCGCAGCACCTTGACGGCCACGTCGCGGTGCAGCCGGGTGTCGACCGCCCGGTGCACCTCCGACATGCCGCCGAAGCCGAGGATCTCGCCGAGCTCATAGCGGTCGGAGAGCCGCTGCGGGGTGGTCATCGTGCCGTCCTGGTCCAGGACCAGCCGGAGGAATGCGCGGGGGGCGGCTCAGAGCTCGACGACTCGACGCTCGACGATTCGACCGGCGGGCCACCGGTGTCGGTGACGGTGGCCGGCGCCAGCGAGCCGCCCGGACTCTTGGCGTTCACCACGATCAGCACCGCGATGATGATCGCCAGCGTGCCCAGTACCCCGGCCGCCCACAGGAGCGCGCGCTGCCCGGCGGTGAAGGTGCGCCGCGGCGCGGGCGGACGGTGGTTGCCGGTGCCGGGCCGGGCCCGTCGTGCCGCGGTGGCCCGCGCCGACACCGGCGGCGCCACCCGGGTCGCGGCCGTCGACGGGATCGCCGATGGCGCGGCACGCCCAGGCGGCAGCGATTGGCTGGGCCGGGGCGGTCGCCGGCCCGAGCGCACCGCGGCGACCGCGTCGGAGAACGGGCCGCCACTGCGATAGCGCATACCGGGGTTCTTGGCCAGCGTGATCTCGATGAGCTCCCGCACGTTGGGCGGCAGCTCGGCCGGGAGCGGCGGGGGCGGCTCCTTGATGTGCTTCATGGCGACGGTCAGTGCGCCGTCACCGGTGAACGGACGGCGCCCGGACAGCACTTCGTAGCCGACCACGCCCAGAGAGTAGACATCGCTGGCCGCGGTGGCGTCCTGGCCCAGGGCCTGCTCGGGGGCGATGTACTGGGCGGTGCCCATCACCATGCCGGTCTGGGTGACCGGTGCGGCGTCGACGGCCTTGGCGATGCCGAAGTCGGTGATCTTCACCTGGCCGGTGGGCGTGATCATGATGTTGCCCGGTTTGACGTCGCGGTGCACCAGCCCGGTGCTGTGTGCCACCTGCAGCGCCCGGCCGGTCTGTTCCAGCATGTCCAGGGCGTGCCGCAGCGACAGCCGCCCGGTCCGTTTGAGTACGGAGTTCAGCGGCTCGCCGTTGACCAGCTCCATCACCAGGAAGGCGGTGCGGCCCTCGCCGTCAAGCTCGGTCTCGCCGTAGTCGTGCACGCTGGCGATGCCCGGGTGGTTGAGCATGGCGGTGTTGCGCGCCTCGGCGCGGAACCGTTCGATGAACTCCGGGTCGGAGGAGAACTCGGGTTTGAGCACCTTGACCGCGACCCGGCGACCCAGCCGGTTGTCGACGGCCTCCCACACCTGACCCATGCCGCCGGTGGCGATGAGCCGCTGCAACCGGTAGCGCCCGGCCAGCGCCGCTCCAACCTGCGGACTCATGATCGCCCCTGAAGTGCTGCTTCGATGACGGCTCGACCGATCGGTGCCGCCAGCGCGCCGCCGGTCGCGGCCAAACGGTCGCCGCCGTCCTCCACGACGACGGCGACGGCCACCTTCGGGGCGCTGGCCGGGGCGAAGGCGATGTACCACGCGTGCGGCGGAGTGTTCCGCGGATCGGGACCGTGCTCAGCGGTGCCCGTCTTCGACGCGATCTGTACGCCCGGGATGGCCCCTTGCTGCTGGGTCACTTTTTCGGCGTCGATCATCAGTTCCGTTAGCTTAGCCGCGACCTGCGAGGACACTGCACGGCGTAGTTCGCGCGGTTGCGTCGTCGCGATGCCGGCCAGATCCGGCCCCTCCAGCCCCTCCACCAGGTAGGGCTGCATGGTCAGCCCACCGTTGGCGATGCTCGCGGCGATCACCGCGTTCTTCAGCGGCGTCACCGCGACATCCTTCTGTCCGATGCTGGTCATTCCCAGTGCGGCGGCGTCGCGGATCGGGCCGACGGTGGACTCGGCCACCTGCAGCGGGATGGCTTCGGGCGTGATGTCCAGACCGAAGCCCTGGGCGGCAGTGCGCAGCGCCTCGGCGCCGGTGCGGATACCGAGCTGGACGAAGGCGGTGTTGCAGGATCGGGCGAACGCCACCCGCAGCGAGACGGTCGCCGCGTTGCCTTCGCAGTTGTTGCCGCCGAAGTTCTCCAGCTTGACGGTGCTGTCGGGCAGCGCGATGCGGGCCGCGTTGGTCAGCTGCTCGTTCTCGCTGACGCCGGACTGCAGCGCGGCCGCGGTGGTGATCACCTTGAACGTCGAGCCCGGCGGATAGGTCTCACTGATGGCGCGGTTGGTCAGCGGGGAACTGGGGTCGTCGCGCAGCCGCTGCCAGGCCCGGCCCTGCTGCTCCGAATCATGCGAGGACAACTGGTTGGGGTCATACGAGGGCGCCGACACCAGCGCCAGGACCTTGCCGGTGGACGGCTCCAGGGCCACCACCGCGCCGCGGCAGCCACCGGAACAGCCCTTCTGCATCGCCTCCCAGCCGGCCTGCTGCACCCGCGGGCGGATGGTGGTCTCCACGGTGCCGCCGCGGGGACTGCGGCCGGTGAAGAAGTCGGCCAGCCGAAGCCCGAACAGCCGCGGATCCGAGCCATTGAGCACGGTGTCCTCGGCGCGCTCCAGGCCGCTGCTGGAGTAGCGCAGCGAGTAGAACCCGGTGACCGGCGCATACACCGCCGGGTCGGGGTAGATGCGCTGGTATTTGATCCGGTCGTCGGTGGCCACCGAGTAGGCCAGCAGTTGGCCCGAGGCGGTGATCTGGCCGCGCTGGCGGGAGTATTCGTCGAGCAGCACCCGCTGATTGCGGGGGTCGGCGCGCAGCCCGTCGGCAGCGAAGACCTGGGTCAGCGTGGCGTTACCCAATAGCAGCACGATCAGCGCCATCAGGGTCATCGTGACGCGGCGCAGCGAGGTGTTCATACGCGCTCGATCACCGCCGTGCCGGTATCGCCGATCGCGGCGGTGCGCTGCGGCCGGGTGCTCAGCGGGCGGCGGGCGGCGTGTGAGACGCGCAGCAGGAGCGCCAGCAGCACATAGTTGGCCAGCAGCGACGACCCGCCGTAGGACAGCCACGGCGTGGTGAGCCCGGTCAGCGGAATCAGCTTCGTGACGCCGCCGACCACGATGAACAGCTGGATGCCCAGGGTGGCCGCCAAGCCGGCCGCCAACAGCTTGCCGAAACTGTCGCGCACCGCGATCGCCGTGCGCATGCCGCGCACGATCACAATCGTGTAGAGGATCAGCACGCCGGCCAGCCCGACCAGACCCAGTTCCTCGCCGAACGCGGCGATGATGAAGTCCGTCGACGCCGCGGGCACGTAGCCGGGCTGACCGTTGCCCAGCCCGGTGCCGAAGATGCCGCCGGTGGCGAAGCTGAACAGCGACTGCACCATCTGATAGCCGACGCCCTCGGGGTCGGCGAACGGGTCGAGCCAGGTCTGTACCCGCACCCGGACGTGGCTGAACATGAAGTACGCGGCGATGCTGCCGGCGGCGAACAGCAGCATCCCGATCACCATCCAGCTGAACCGGCGGGTGGCCAGGTACACCATCACCAAAAACGACGCGTATAGCAGCAGCGATGTGCCCAGGTCCTTCTCGAACGCCATCACGCCGACCGAGATCACCCAGGCGGCCAGCAGCGGCGCCAGGTCGCGCGGGCGGGGCAGGTTCATCCCGAGCACGTGTTTGCCGGCGCTGGTGAACAGCTGGCGTTTGGAGACCAGGACCGCGGCGAAGAAGATCAGCAGCAGGATCTTGGAGAACTCGGCGGGCTGAATCGAGAAGCCGGGCAAGCGGATCCAGATCTTGGCGCCCTGTCGTTCCGACAGCGAGGCCGGCAACAGGCCCGGGATCACCAGCAACACCAGGCCCGCCAGCCCGCAGACGTAACCGCTGCCGGCGAGCTGACGGTGGTCCTTGAGCAGCTCGAGCACCAGGGCAAAGACGATTACGCCGACCAGCGTCCACAGCATCTGGGAGGTGGCGCCCGGGCGCGTGCCGGCGCCGTCGAGCACAGCGCCCAGATCGATGCGGTGGATCATCACCAGCCCGAGGCCGTTGAGCAGGGCCACCACCGGCAGCAGCAGCGGGTCGGCGTACCGCGCCGAGTGCCGGATGACCAGGTGCGCGAAGACGAACAGCACCAGAAACGCCGTCCCGTAGCCGAGCAGGTCCCAGCGCAGGCCCTTCTCGTGGCCGGCCTCGACGATCAGCATCGCCACCGCGATGATCATGGTCGCGAAGCACAGCAGCAGGAGTTCGGCGTTGCGTCGATCGGGCAGCGCCGGGGTCAGCGCCACCGGCGGCTGCGGCGCTGTGGTCATGAGGCCGCCCGGCAGTCGGTCCCCGGTTCGAGCGGGGCCGGCGGCAGGTTGGTCAGAGTGGGCAGGTGCGGCACCCCGGAGTTCGGGGCCGGCTGAGGCGGGCCGGGCCGTGGGCCGGCCGGGGCCGGGCCCGGATCCGGGGCGCGTGAGGGCGTCGCACCGCTGCCGTCGGCCTTCCCGCCGGTGCTCCGCGCCGGGCACAGCGGCAGCAGCGAGTCACGGGCCAGGTTGCGCAGTTGGGTGATCGCGTCGTCGAGGGTGCCGGCAGGCAGGCCGTTGCTGACCTGCTGACGTGCCGGCAGCCGCAGATCCTGCAACGTCATCAGCCGGCAGGCCAGCTTGTCGCCGGACTGGCTGAAGCTGATCTGCACCAGATCGCCGCGGCTGTCGAGGCAGCCGAGCAGGTAGGGCTCCTGCAGCGGCAGACCCAGGATCGAACCTTGCACGCCGCGCATGATCGCCACCGTTCCGCCGTAGGCGGTGACGTAATAGTTGGTGCGCACGATCGCCCGTCCGATCAGCAGCGCGGCGGCCAGCAGGGCCAGCAGCAGCACCGCGATGATGATCTTGCGGCGCCGGGACCGGGGCGGTGCGGTCAGGGTTTCGATCCGCGGCAGCACCCTTTTGGCGACGGTCTTGCGCGGCGAGATCGCCGAGGCCCGCCCGGCGGCGGTGTCCAGGGCGGTGGTGTGGTCGTCGTCGCTGTCGGAGACCGCCCCGGCCAGGATCGGCTGGGTCTGGCCGTAGTCGACGTCGACGACGTCGGCCACCACCACGGTCACGTTGTCCGGTCCCCCGCCGCGCAGCGCCAACTCGATCAGCCGCAGTGCGCTGTCGTTGACGTCGGGGATCTCCAGCGCCTCGTGGATGGTCTCGGTGCTGACCGGGTCGCTCAAACCGTCGGAGCACAGCAGGTAACGGTCGCCGACCTGCGCCTCGCGCATGATCAGCGTCGGCTCCACCTCGTGGCCGGTCAGGGCCCGCATGATCAAGGACCGCTGCGGGTGGCTGTGCGCCTCCTCCAAGGTGATCCGACCTTCGTCGACCAGGGTCTGAACGAAGGTGTCGTCCTTGGTGATCTGGCTCAGCTCGCCGTCGCGCAGCAGGTAGCCGCGCGAGTCGCCGATGTGGGCCAATCCCAGCCGGGGCGGGGCGAACAGGACCGCGGTCAGCGTGGTGCCCATGCCCTCGAGTTCGGGATGCTCCTCGACGTAGGCCGCGATCGCCGAATTGCCTTCCTGCACAGCTGATTCCAGCTTCGCCAGCAGGTCCCCGCCAGGCTCGTCGTCGTCAAGGTGGGCCAGCGCGGCGATCACCAGCTGGGAGGCGACCTCGCCGGCCGCGTGCCCGCCCATGCCGTCGGCCAGCGCCAGCAGACGCTGGCCGGCGTAGACGGAGTCCTCGTTGTTGGAGCGCACCAGGCCGCGGTCACTGCGGGCGGCATACCGCAGAACCAGGCTCACCGCCGGAGCTCGATCGCGGTCTTGCCGATGCGTATCGGCGTTCCTAGGGGCACCCGTACCGCTGTGGTCACCTTCACCCTGTCAAGGTAGGTGCCGTTGGTCGAGCCGAGGTCTTCGACATACCATTCGGACCCCCGTTGAGATAGTCGGGCGTGTCGGGTGGACGCGTAATCGTCGGTGAGCACCAGGGTCGAATCGTCGGCCCGGCCGATCAGAACCGGCTGATCACTGAGCGCGATGCGGGCCCCGGTCAGCGGTCCCTCGGTCACCACCAGGTGGCGGGCGCCGGTGCGTGGCTGCCGCGAAGGCAGCAGCACGCCCCGGATCGACAGGCCGCGGCGCACCATCACCGCGCCGGTCGGCGCGTAGATGTCGGTCCGCAGGATCCGCAGCACCGACCAGATGAACAGCCACAGCAACGTCAAAAAACCGGCTCGCGTCAGCTGCAGCACGAGTCCCTGCATCCGGCGTCCTCTCCGTCCTTGTGCCGTCCATGTGCGCTCACGGCGGAGCACTTCGGCAAAGTCACGATACTTGGACGTGGGTGGCCGTAGGGCAAAGCGGGAGGGCTTCGCTGCTACCCGGCGGCGTGGGCTCCGTTCCTCCTAGTGAACCCGGACGATGATCTCGGAGTGCCCGAGCCGGATCACGTCGCCGTCGGCCAGCTGCCATTCCTGGACGGGGGCGTTGTTCACCGTGGTGCCGTTGGTGGAGTTCAGGTCGGACAGTAGAGCCACCCGGCCGTCCCAGCGAATCTCGAGGTGACGTCGCGACACCCCGGTGTCCGGCAGCCGGAACTGGGCGTCCTGGCCGCGACCCACCACGTTGGTGCCCTCGTGCAGCTGGTAGGTCCGTCCGCTGCCGTCGTCGAGCTGCAAGGTGACCGAGGCCGGAGCCGAGTAGGCGCGCTGGCCGTAGCCGCCGCCCGGAGCGTCATAGCCGCCGGCGGCCGGCGGCTGGCCGTAGTCATATCCGCCTGGGCCACCCTGGGCGTCGCCGTAGCCGCCCTGCTGGCCGTAGTCATAGCCGGCCGGGGCGCCCTGCGATTCGCCGTAGCGGTAGTCGGGCTGGCCGTAGTCGGGCTGGCCGTAGTCCGGCTGTGCGTAGTCCTGCCGGCCGTAGGACGGCGCACCCTGGTCATAGCCGCCGCCCTGGTCCGGGTAGGAGGGGCGCTGCTCGGGCTGGGCCTCGGGGTAGGCGCCATGCTGGGAGTAGTCGTCGTGGCGGGCCGGGGGGCGCTCGTAGTCGCCGTAGCCGGGCTGGCCGCCGCCGCCCGGGTACGCCGGTGCCGGCGGAGGCTGCTGATGCGGGTAGCCCTGCTCATAACCGGAGGGCGCGCCATACCCGCTCGGCGGGCGCTGCTCGTAGGACTGCGGGTAGCCGCCCTGGCCGCCGGGATAGCCGCCCTGGTCCGGGTAACCGCCCTGCTCGGGGTAGCCGCCGTGCTCGGGGTAGCCGCCGTGCTCGGGGTAGCCGCCGTGCTCGGGGTGACCGCCTTGTTCGGGGTAGCCGCCCTGCTCGGGCCGACGTGGCGGGGCATAACCGCCCTGGCCGCCCGGGCCCTCGGGGTAGCCGCCGCCGCGCTGGTCCTGCTGGTAAGGCTCGGGTTCCGGGGCGTAGTGGCCACGAGGGTCCTGACCGCCCCGAGCGTCGTCGGCCGGGCGGCCGTAACGCGGGTCGTAATAGTCGTCGCCGGGACGGTCCTGTTGCCCGTGGGCGCCGCGGTAGCTCGGGTTATCGGTCATCGGTGGCACTCCTGATTCTGCGGTAAACGCATGATCTGATTCTGGCGGGCGGGATTCACTGACCGTGTGGTGGGGGCGGGCGTCCGGATTGACAGCTCCCCGCGTGCGGACCTGACCGGTACGCAGACTCGGTGACTGCTCGAACCGGACAACCACATCACCATACGTTTGCCACCCCTGTTCGCCGATATACCCCGCTAAATGCCGGGCGAAGGCCTTCGACGTCAAATCCTGGTCGGCGCCCACATTGTCGTAGTCGTCCACACCGAGGGTAATGACGTATTCGTTGGCTGCCAAAAGTTGATTTCCCGCCAACGCCCGCACCCCCGCGGCGGCCTCCCGGCGCAACGCGGCCTCGACCTCCTCGGGGACGACCTCCCCGCCGAAGACCCTGGCCATCGCATCCTCCACGGCGGATTCGAGCCGGCGCTCGATGCGCTGAACCAGCCCGCGCTGGCTGTCCATCCCCTGCCGCCTCACTCGCCGCCGTCAATTCGTCGTGCCGGGGACGCGTCGCCGCGGCGTGTCGCTGCGCTGCATCCGCCCTGGACATGGTATCGACCCGGTGTGCCGCCGCGGCACCCTTGTACGGCGGAGAATCGGATAAGACCAGGTCACGAAGGGGTCACGGCGCGCTGCGCTACGGTGGTCCCCGGGTTCCGAACCGGGTCGGAAGTGCCCTCCAGGAGCCGTGATAGGCTCCCCCGGTCGCTCGGGCGAGTGGCGGAATGGCAGACGCGCTGGCTTCAGGTGCCAGTGTCCTTCGGGACGTGGGGGTTCAAGTCCCCCTTCGCCCACAATTGTTGTTCGGCAGCACCCCGGCCTTTTTCGGCCGGGGTTTTCTGTTTGCTGGGGCTGGGTGCACCGACTTGCTGCACCCAGGTGCTCGGCGCTACTCAGCTCCCCCCGGCGGCTGCCGCAGCCCCGGCAGCACATACCGGCGCAGATGCCGCCGCACCGCTGCCGGGTCGTCGGGATCGATGTGATTGCCCGGGACGCTGCCCAGGGTGATCATCACCCGCGCCACCCACTCGCTGGCCTCCGGCAAGTCGGTGTCGGGATGAATGTCTCCGGCAGCGGCGGCAGCCTCCAGGAACGGGTACCAGAACCCGGCCAGATCCGGCACCAGCCCGCTCACCCCGGCACCGGCGCACGCCGCGAACTCCTCCGGTTCGGCGGTGCGCAGCCGCATCAGCAGGGTGCCCGGATCGTCATAGGCCCGGCGCCCGATCTGCATGCCGGCCACCAGCTGCTCCTCGAAGCTGCGCAGGGTGGACAGTTCGGCGCGGGACCGAGCCCAACTGGTCTCGACCAGGCGGATGATCGCGGCGCCGACGAGCGCGGGCTTGTCCGGGAATTTCCGGTACAGCCAGGCGCGCGACACCCCGGCGCGCTCGGCGACATCGATCATCGTGGTGGCCCGGATCCCCTTGTCGGCCAACAACTGCTCGGTCGCATCCAGCAGCCGAACGGTCGTCGACGACGCCGGGTGTGCGTTCACGGGTCCACCTCCTGGCCGGCAAGCCTAACAAGACAGTAGACAGATTCGCGGATCTGTGTACTATTGCCACTCATCGCATAGACACTTGTGCTGAGCATGTCTACTCCCCCGATGCCGGAGGTTCCCCCTTGTCCGCACCCCGCACCGCGATCATCGGGGCCGGCATCAGCGGCCTGACCGCCGGAAAGATGTTGTCCGACTACGCAATCGACTACACCTGTTTCGAATCCTCGGACCGGATCGGCGGCAACTGGGCCTTCGGCAATCCGAACGGCCATTCCAGCGCCTACCGCTCGCTGCACATCGACACCTCCAAGCACCAGCTGTCCTTCAAAGACTTCCCGATGCCGGCCCACTACCCGGACTTCCTGCACCACACGCTGGTCAAGGAGTACCTGGAGTCCTACGCGCAGGCCTTCGAGCTCAAACGCAACATCGAGTTCAACACCGAGGTCGCCCATGCGCAGCGGCTGCCCGGCGGCGGCTGGGAGCTGGAACTGGCCGGTGGTCAGCGGCGCCGCTTCGATCTGCTGGTGGTCGCCAACGGCCACCACTGGGACCCGCGCCTGCCGGACTTCCCCGGCGAATTCACCGGCGACACCCTGCATGCGCACCACTACATCGACCCCAAGACACCGCTGGAGTTCACCGGCAAGCGCATCCTGGTCGTCGGCTTGGGCAACAGCGCCGCCGACATCGCCGTCGAACTGTCGCAGCGGGCCCTGGACAACGAGCTGACCCTCTCGACGCGCTCCGGCGCCTGGATCGTGCCGAAGTACCTCGCCGGCAAACCCGCCGACAAGTACTACCGCACCAGCCCCTATCTGCCGTACTCCTGGCAGCGCAAGTTCGCCCAGTGGGCCCAGCCGTTCATCGCCGGCCAGCCCGAGGACGTCGGACTGCCGACGCCCAACCACAAGTTCTTCGAGGCGCATCCCACCCAATCGGTGGAGCTGCCGTTGCGGCTGGGGTCCGGCGACGTCATCGCCAAGCCCGACATCAGCCGATTAGACGGCGACACCGTGCATTTCACCGACGGCACCCGCGGTGAATTCGACGTCATCATCTACGCCACCGGCTACAACATCACCTTCCCGTTCTTCGACCCGGAGTTCATCAGCGCACCGGACAACCGGATCGACCTGTACAAGCGGATGTTCTACCCCGGCATCGACGACCTGGTGTTCGCCGGATTCGCCCAAGCCACCCCGACCCTGTTCCCATTCGTGGAGGCCCAGGCCCGCCTGATCGGCGCCTACGCCGCCGGCCGCTACCGGCTGCCGTCGGTCACCGAGATGCACCGGGTGATCGACGCCGACATGCGCAAGTACACCGGCCACATGCTGGATCGGCCGCGGCACACTCAGCAACTCGACTACTTCCTCTACGAACACGACATCCGCACCGCCGAGATCCCCCGCGGGACAAAGCGGGCCGCCGAACTCGGCGCGCCGGGCTGGGCCGGAGTGCACCAGACGGGAGCATCCGCGTGAGCACGGTCCGTTTCGACAGCGACGGCACCACCTGTGTCGCTCAGTTCTTCCCGGCGGCCGGCGGCACCGGCGATTCCGACGGCGCACCGGTGGTGGTGCTCGGACACGGCTTCGGCGGCACCGTCGACTCCGGATTGGTCCCCTTCGCCGAACGGTTGAGCGCCGCCGGCTTCGCCGCGTTCGCCTTCGACTACCGCTATTTCGGGGCATCGGAGGGCCGACCGCGGCAACGGATTTCGATCAGGGAACAAATCGCCGACTTCCGTGCCGCCTGCACCGCGGCGGCGGCGCAGCCGGGCGTCGACGCACGGCGGCTGGTGGTGTGGGGCGTCTCGCTGGCCGGCGGCCATGTCTTCGAGGTCGCGGCCACCACGCCCGGTGTCGCGGCCGCAGTCGCGCTCACCCCGCTGGTCAGCGGTCCGGCTGCCGCCGTCGCGGCGCTGCCGCAGCACCGGCCGTCGACCATGCTGCGTTCGACGGTGACCGGGTGGCGCAGCGCGCTGGCTCAGCGGGCGGGCCGCGGGCCCGCGACGATCCCCCTGGTGGGCCGACCCGGCGAGCTGGCCACTCTCACGGCCGACGGCTACTACGAGGCCTACCTCGCAATGGCCGGGCCTACCTGGCGCAACGAGGTCGACGCCCAGGTCGGCATGCAGTTGGGCGGCTACCGCCCGGCCGCCAAGCACGCCAAGTCGATCCGCTGCCCGATGCTGGTGCAGATCGCCGACTTCGACCGCGGCGCTCCCCCGCAGGCCGCGGCGAAGGCGGCGTTCGCCGCGCGCGCCGAAGTCCGCCACTATCCGTGCGATCACTTCGACGTCTTCGCCGGCGGCACCTGGTTCGACCACGTCGTCGACCACCAGATCGCGTTCTTGGCCAGGCATCTGGGGGCACCGACCGCTAGCGTCACGGGTTAGGAGGGCGCCATGGCCGAGACGATGCAGGAATTGCTTGCCGAACGCGCGGATGCCGACGGGCCGGCGGTGCTTTACAACGACGCCCGCGGCGGCCAGATCCGCTGGACCTGGCGCGAGTACATCGCCCGCGCGTCCCGGCATGCCGCCGCGGTGCTCGCCCGCGCCGATACCGCCCGGCCGATGCACGTCGGTGCGCTGTTGGGCAATACCCCGGCGATGCTCACCGCGGTGGCCGGCGCCGCGCTCGGCGGCTATGTGCTCTGCGGGGTCAACGACACCCGCCGCGGATCGGCGCTGGCCGCCGACCTGCGCACCGCCGACGTGCAGATCCTGCTGGTCGACGCCGACCACCGCGCCCTGCTGCACGGCTTGGACCTGACCGGTGTCGTCGTCATCGATGTCGACGACCCCGGCTGGCAACAGACCTGCGACGGCGCCGGCGAACTGACCCCGCACCGGCGGGTCCAGGCAGCGGATCCGTTCATGATGATCTTCACCTCTGGTACCAGCGGCGACCCGAAAGCCGTCCTGGTCAACCACCTGATGGTGCTGGTCGCCGGACAGGCTCTGACCGAACGGTTCGGACTCGCACCCGAGGACGTCGCCTACCTGTCCATGCCGCTGTTTCACTCCAACGCGATCGCCGCCGGCTTCGGGCCCGCGGTGGCCGCCGGCGCAGCGATGGCGCCGGCGAAGTTCTCCGCCTCACGCTTTCTGGCCGATATTCGTTGCTACGGCGCCACTTACATGAATTATGTCGGTAAGCCGCTCGCCTACGTGTTGGCCCACCCCGAACAACCCGACGACGCAGAAAACCCGCTGCGGGTCGCCTTCGGCAACGAAGCCTCCGAGCGCGACATCGGCGAATTCGCCCGGCGGTTCGGCGTCCAGGTGGTCGACGCGTTCGGCTCGACCGAGAACGCCGTCACCATCACCCGCGACGAGGGCACCCCGCCCGGTTCGGTGGGCCGGGGATTTCCCGGCGTGGCGATCTACCGCAGCGACCCGGTCGCCGAGTGCCCGCCTGCGGTCTTCGACGAACACGGGAGGCTGGCCAACCCCGACGAGGCGATCGGAGAACTGGTCAACACCACTGGCGCCGGCTTCTTCTCGGGCTACTACAACAATGAACAGGCCACCACCGAGCGGATGCGCGGTGGCATGTACTGGTCGGGCGACCTGGCCTACGCCGACGCCGACGGCTGGATCTATCTGGCCGGCCGCACCGCTGACTGGATGCGGGTCGACGGTGAGAATCTCGCGGCAGCGCCGATCGAACGCATCCTGATGCGGCACCCCGACATCAACCAGGCCGCGGTATACGCGGTGCCCGACGCCTACGTCGGCGACCAGGTGATGGCCGCGCTGGTACTGCGCGACGGCGCGGAGCTGACCGACACCGACTTCTCCGATTTTCTTGCTGCCCAAGAGGATCTGTCACCCAAAGCCTGGCCCCGCTATGTCCGGGTAGCCGCGGCACTGCCCGCCACGGCGACCAACAAGGTCCTCAAACGCGTACTGGTGGCCGAGGGCACCGAGGTCGGCGCGGACACCTTATGGGTACGCCCGGATCGGCAACGCGCCTACGGCACGACGGCAGGAGGCAGGCGATGACCCAACCGGTCGCCCTGATCGTGGGCGGTGCCTCCGGAATCGGCCTGGCCACCGCGCACGCCCTGGCCGCGCGCGGCGATCACGTGGTGATCGCCGACCTCAATGCCGAAGCAGCACAACAACGGGCGGCTGAATTCGGCGACTCGGCCAGCGCCGTGGCCGCCGACGTGACCGACGAAGACAGCGTCGCCGCGGCCTTCGCGGCCGCCGGCGCGGCCGGACCGCTGCGCACCGTGGTCAGCTGCGCGGGAATGTCGGTCATCGGCGCAATCCCCGACATCGAGCTGGCCGGCTGGCAGGCCACCATCGACGTCTGTCTGACCGGCACCATGTTGGTGATCAAGCACGCCGCGCGCAACCTAGACGACGGCGGCAGCATCGTCGCGATCTCCTCGTTGAACGGCCGGCAGCCCGGGACCGCGATGGCCGCCTACTGCAGCGCCAAGGCCGGGGTCAACATGCTGGTCGAAGTGGCCGCCCTGGAGTTGGCCGCCCGCGGCATCCGGGTGAACGCGGTCTCCCCCGGCCTGGTCGACACTCCCCTGGTCGCCGGGCTGGCGATGGTGCCGGGCCTGACCGACGAATACCTGGAGAACACCCCGCTCGGGCGGGCCGGTGTCCCCGACGACATCGCCGACGCCGTGGAGTTCTTGACCTCACCGCGTGCGGCGTGGATCACCGGGTCCGCCTTCGACATCAACGGCGGCGCACACCTCAAGCGCTACCCCGACGTGCTCGGCAAAGTGCAAGCGCTAACTGAAGGATGAACGTATGCGCAGTGTGGTAATCGACGCACCCGGATCGATCCGGGTCGACACCCGCCCCGACGCGGTGCTGCCCGGCGCCGACGGGGCCGTGGTCGCGGTGACAGCGACCGCGATCTGCGGCTCGGATCTGCACTTCTACGAGGCCGACTTTCCCATCGTCGACCCGGTGCCGCTGGGCCACGAAGCGATCGGCACCGTCGTCGAGACCGGTCCCGAGGTGGCTTCGGTGCGCGTCGGCGACCGGGTGATGGTGTCGTCGGTGGCCGGTTGCGGGCACTGCGGCGGGTGTGCCACCCGCGACCCGATCCGCTGCCACTCCGGCCCGCTGATCTTCGGATCGGGTGCCCTGGGCGGGGCGCAATCGGAGCTACTTGCCGTGCCGGGGGCGGACTTTCAGCTCGCCCGCATCCCCGACGGGCTGTGCGACGAGGAAGCCCTGCTGCTCACCGACAACCTCGCCACCGGGTGGGCGGCAGCGTTGCGCGCCGACATTCCGGTCGGCGGGACGGTGGCCGTGATCGGGCTGGGGGCGGTCGGGCTGTGCGCGGCGCGAAGCGCGCTATTCCTCGGCGCGGCAACGGTTCTCGGTATCGACCCGGTGGCGCGGCGCCGCGAGCGGGTGGTGGCCATGGGGATCACTCCGGCGGAGCCGTCGGCGACGATCGCGGCGATGGAGCTGACCGGTGGACGCGGAGTGGACGCGGTCATCGATGCCGTCGGTTCGGATGTGACGATGTCGGATGCGCTCACCGCGGTGCGGGCCGGGGGAACGGTGTCGGTGGTGGGAGTGCATGACCTGCAGCCGTTTCCGTTCCCGGCGTTGCCGGCGCTGGTGCGCAGCATCACGTTGCGGATGACCACCGCCCCGGTGCAGCAGACCTGGCCGCAACTGATTCCGCTGCTGCAGTCCGGCCGGCTCTCGGTCGACGGGATCTTCACCACCGAGATGCCGCTGGATGCCGCGGCCGACGCCTACCGGGCTGTCGCCGCCCGATCCGGCGATGTGGTGAAAGTGCTGCTCACGCCGTAGCGATCGGCCCCGTAGCTGTCGCTGGTGTCCAGGGCGAGGATGTGGCTGACCAAACGGTCTTCCTCAGGCCGCTGTAGCCGCCGGGTTGATTCGGCGGTCCAGCTTCGCCTCTCCTTCGTCGAGGCTCGCTAGCCGCCGCCTGCCCGCCGTGGCCGCAGCCGCACCGGGGGCAGGGGCGGTGCCGGCAGCCGGTCCAGCCGGCCTTGGTAGCCGACGACCGCGCCGAAGCGCTCGTCGTTGTCCTGCCACTGCCGTCGATACTCGACGATTTCCTCGTGGCTGCGGCCGATGAAGTTCCACCACAGCACCAGTTCTTCGCCGAACGGCACTCCGCCCAGCAGCAGCACCCGGGCGGGGGAGTCGCCGGTGTTGCGCAGCGGCAGCGCGGTGCGGCCCGGGCCCTGATAGCCCACTTCGCCGAGACCCAGCGCGGCCCCGCCCAGAACCACGGCGCCGCGGTCACACAGCACGCCATGCTCGAAGGCCGCATCGATGTCAAGCGCGAGTTCGCTGCCGGGATCCAGATCGACTTGGGCGCCGAGCAGGGGAGTGAAGGACGGGACGGGGGAGCGGTGGCCGGCCAGCTCGCCGAGAAACACCAGCGCTGTGCCGCCGGGCAGCGACACCGGTTCCGGGGCGAAGTGGTTGAAGGCGCGAGCGGTATGGCGCGCGGCGTCCGGTAGCGCCACCCACAGCTGCACGCCGCGCAGGATCGGCGCGGTCTCCGATTCGACGGAGACCTCGGAGTGGCAGATGCCCGCCCCCGCGGTCATCAGGTTCAGCTCGCCGGGCCGTACCAGGGCGTGCACGCCGGCGCTGTCGCGGTGTTCGACCCGTCCGCTGAACAGCCAGGTCGCCGTCTGCAGACCGGTGTGCGGGTGCGACGGCACGTCCATGCCGCCATCGCGGCCGAGGTCTTGCGGCCCGTAGTGGTCGATGAAGCACCAAGCGCCGATCAGCGAGCGCTCCCGCTGCGGCAATGTGCGGCGCACCCGCATGGCCCGCGGCCCGCCCAGGGGCACCTCGCGCGGGCGCAGCACCTCGATGCCATCGGCAGGCCCTGCGGCACAGGCGAATTCGGGCGAACGGATCTCCAGGTTGCTCAACCGCCCACCTCCGCACCGGGTACCAAGCCGCGCCGGTGACACTACCGGTCATGCCGCGGACGGGGAGCCGATCCGACCGGAGGGCAGGTGAAACACCGCAGCTGTCACCGGCAGCTGCTCTCGTTCGTGGTTGGCCAGCAACGCCTGGTTCTCGGGCAGCTCGCGGGTGTTGATCTCACCGGCGGCGATGGCCCGTAGGACCGCGTGGGCGCGGGCGAGTTCCGCGCGCTTGCGGTATTGGCCGCCGGGGAGTTTCACGCCCGCCCACACCCCGTACTCCTCGCTGCGTTCGACGGCGAGGGCGGCGCACCGGCGCTGCTGGGCCAGCGGGCAGCGGCGCAGGCAGAGCAGCCGCGCCTCGGTCGAGGACTGTTCATAGGCGCGGGCCTTGGCGGCCCCGTCGGCCCCGTCGGCGTCGGGGTAGCCGAACCACAGTTCTGGGTTCACGGAGCAGGGGAGTGGCATCGGGAGGACCTCCTGGGTGAGAACCGATCGGATAACGTAGATGGAAACGTATACAAACCGAGCCGGGAATCGCAACAGAAAGGGGATAAAAACATATATGTAACTAGCGAGGGGCCAGCCTGTGTAGTATCCGGACATGGTCGGGGCGCGACGGTGAGCCGCGAGTCAGCGGGCGCGGCCATTCGGGCGCTGCGCGAGGCACGGGACTGGTCGCTGGCCGACCTCGCCGCGGCCACCGGCGTCAGCATCATGGGCTTGAGCTACCTGGAGCGCGGCGCCCGCAAACCCCACAAAGGCACAGTTCAGAAGGTTGAGAACGGCCTCGGTCTGCCGCCGGGTACTTATTCTCGGCTCCTGGTAGCCGACGATGCCGACGCCGAACTGGCTCAGCTGATGCCCGCGAGCGGCCCGGGAGTATCGCCGGCGCGGCCCGCCGGCGCCGTCGTCGTCGACCGCCACAGCGACGCCGAAGTGCTCGAGGGCTACGCCGAGGCGCAGCTCGATGCGTTGCGTTCGGTGATCGCGAGATTGCCGTCGGAAGCGTCAGACGAATACGAGACGTATATTCTTTCCGTGATCACGCAGTGCGTGAAGGCGGAGATGTTGGCGGCCAGCTCCTGGCGGGTCGCCGTCAACGCGGGCGGGGACCACGCCGCCCGCCTGATGGCCCACCTGCAGGCGCTGGAGGCCACCCGGGCCGACCTGCTGCAGCGCATGCCCGCCAGCTTGACCGCTCGATTCGACGATGCGTGCGCGCGGTCGTCATTGCCCGAGCCGGTGATCGCCGCATTGCTCGGTGTCAGCGTCGAGGAGATGTGGGACATCCGCAACAGGGGAGTGATCCCGGCCGGGGCGCTGGCCCGGGTGCGCGCGTTCGCCGACGGGGCCTCGGACGCGGCCTCAGCGAGTTCAGAGGCTGCCGACGGAGGGAGGCAACGATGACCGACGGTGAGGTGGAGGTGCTGACCCGCGCCTACCGGTTGTTCGCGGCCCGGCCGCAGCCGGCGTCCTTGGATGCCGGGCTCGATCGTTACGTCGACCTGCTCGACCGGACCACGCATCCGGGTACCGGACCGGGCCACGAACGTTACCGGCAGGCGGTGCTCGCCCAGCGGGATCGGTTGCTGGCAAACACCCACACCGATGCCGCCGCAACGGCCGTGCTTGCCGCCGCGGTCGCCGACCATGCCCGGGCCGGCCAGCAGACCAAGGGCGTCGTCACGGCGGCCCGCGCCGACGCTGCCGTCGTGCATGACACCCCGCTGGCACAGCGGGAGGCGATGCGCCGGCGAGCGGCTCGGTTGCGAGCCCAGCGAACCCACGTGCTGGCGGCCCGGCACCGTGCCCAGATACATCGAGTGGGGTTGCGACGACTCCGCTACCGGTCCCGGCGCCGGGCGCCGAGCTTGGATCGGCTGCGGCTACCCAATACTCGCGCCGGACTGGCGGTTCGCGCGGCGCTGTCCAGGCTCGGGAAGCCCTACGTCTGGGGCGCCACCGGCCCGGACAGATTCGACTGCTCGGGGCTGACTCAGTGGGCCTATCACCAGGCCGGAGTGCCGCTTTCGCGCACCACCTACACCCAGATTCACGACGGAATCCCAGTGCCGCGTTCCCAAATTCGCCCCGGCGACCTGGTATTCCCCAGCACCGGCCACGTCCAGCTTGCGATCGGCGGCAACATGGTGGTCGAAGCCCCGCACGCCGGGGCCACCGTCCAGATCAGCCCGCTGGGTGCCCAGGTGGCGATCCGGCGCCCGGTACCGTGATCGGCCTGTTCACAGCTGGCCGGCGAGTGAATTGTCGGCGGGTCAGGACATCGGTACAGTCACCGGCCATGACGTGGTCAGCACCTGAACAGCGTTACAGCGCACCGGCGTTGGGCTGAGGGCATGACGTCCCTGCCCCTGCCGGAAGCGGGTTACGACCGCATCGTGAACGGTCCGCGATCAGTTCAGCCGAGCCCGGATGAGGAGCAGCAAGGTCGTGCGGCGCAAGCGATGAAGTCTGCTGAAGCCGCACTGGCGCATCAGTTGTCGTCGGCTGCGGAGTTCGACCGGCAGATCATCGAAGCGCTGCGGCACGCACACAAGACCACCGATGAGGGCCGCCTCCGCCTGGACAATCTGGAGGCGGAGATCGTAGGTGCCGCACAAGGCTGGGATCTGGGCACCGCTGCGGGGGCGCGCGAGTTTCAGCGGTTCCTGATCGCCAAACTCGCCGAGATCGTCAGAGTGGTCGAAGAGGCCAACGACGACGACACCTCCAAACGGGCGTTGGCCGCCGCGTTGACCGCTCTGTATGCCACACCGGCCGATCGTGACACCGCCGCACCGGCCCAAAAGCAGTCCGAACCTCCCGACGATCCGGCGTCTCCATCGCTCGCGGCGACAGACGGTGAGGAGGCCTACCTCGATCCGCTGCCGGACGACGAGCCGGAGGCAAGTTATTCGCTGTCGCCCCAGCGGCCGCCGGAGGCACCCGCCCTGCCGATGGTCCCCGGTCTCGGCGGCGAGGGCCCGGGGTTCGGTGCGATGCCGGCCGCCATGCCGGCCGGGTTTCCATCGGCAGGCCTGCTGCCCGGACCGGAGGGCGGCGATGCAGCCGCCGGCGACGAGTCAGAACCAGCGGAGACGACTCCGGCAGACGCCGTCTTCGACGACGACAAGGCCGAGGCGGACGCGCCGCCGGAGACCGGGGACGACAAGAGTCTGGTCACCGTGACGTTGCCCGACGGCGCGACGACCACCGTCACCGATCCGCGACTCGCTGCAGCGATGCAGGCCGCCGCCGATGGGACGCCGGTAGCGGAGGCGTTCCGCCGCCAAGGGATTGACATTCCCCCGCCAGGCATTCCGGTGACGGCGCCGGTCGACCAGGCCAGCCTGCGGCCCGGTGACATCGGCGTCTTCACCGACCGTCATGCGGTGGCCGTCGGCGACGGCAAGGCATTGCTCGACGGACAGGTTCACCTCGCCGGCAATCTGCGCGGTCCGGGATTCCTGGGCTGGCAGCATCTGCGAATCGCGGAGTCCGCCCCGACGGGTGAACCGGCTCCGACCCGGCCGGCGGGACTTCTGCGAGGTCCCATGAGCTTGAAAATTCGCGTTTCACCGGTCATCGTCGACTAGCCAGGGAGGTAACAGATGTCAGAGAAGATCCACGTCGACCAGGACGTTCTGACCAACGCTGCCGGAAACCACCAGCAGGCGTCGGATTACCTGGCCACCGCGGCGGCATCCCACGAGGCAATTCAGACCACGTTGACTGCGCTCGGGCCGATCTACGGCGATTTTCGTCGCGCGGCCGGCGCGTTGCTCGACGCCCGCAAGAACTGCTACGACGATCAGTCGAGCGAACATGCGGAGATGTCAAACAATCTGAACCTGGCCGTGGCAACGTGGAACAAGCATGAAGACGACGCGGCCAAAGCCTTCCGGCACCTCCCCGATGGGCGCTGATGACTGAACCGAATCCGGCGTTCGACACCACCCATCCCAGCGGTGACGTGATGTTCCGGTCCTGTCGCGGCGGCTATTTGCACAGTGTGGTGCTGAGCGAGGCGGCCATGTCAGCCGACGCGCAACGGCTGGCGGAGGCGGTCGTCTTGGCGGCGGACGTGTCGTTTCTCAAGGCCGCGTTGGAGATCCGCGGCGAGATCGTCAGCACCGGCCACGTTCCCTCGGCGGCGGTGCCGACCCACGAAGACCTCCGAGTGGCCACCGAGCGCCTGCTGAGCCACCAGCTGCACGCAGGCCACCAGTCCGGTGACGGCGTCAGGCGCTAAACCACCCAGCGCCCGGCGGCGTCGGCCCGGGGCGTGAAGTCAGCGGGAGGATCAATCAACGTGTCGCCGAACAGGTTTCGAGCACGGGCCAGTAGGGCGAGCACTTCGCTCAGCTGCGCTGCACACCCGGTTGCGGGGGACCCGACGTCGGCCATGGTTTGCACGCTACCGACCTGCTGTGGGGCTGACAATTCACGGCGCGCAGCGGGTGTGGATGACCGGCTGAGGCTGTGGCGCGGCGGGTTCGGCGGAGGCGAAATTCCGGCGGGGCCCCAAAGACGGCAACGGTAGGCTTGCGCGGTGGCAATCTTCGGTCGACGGTCGGCGCGCCAGCGCCTCCGGAACGCGGCCCGGGAATCACTCGCGATCCCGGCCTTCAGCGCTCCGGTCGACTGTAGTGCCTGGGTGCTCGGCGGCCTGTGGCCGGCAGAACTGGCGACGATCACCCCAGCGACGGCCCCACTCGCGGACTACCTGAACGCGGATCTGCGGCGCATCGCGAATTCGGCGAACGAGAAGCTGCATGCGATCGGCCGATCCGGTCTTGCCGGGCAGGCGCGACAGACCGCGGAGGCCAGGGTCATCAACGTCGCCAGGGCGTTCGCGGTCCTGCGGGTGGAGTCGACGGTGCGGCAGCTCCACAAGGAAGCCCTGGAGATCCGCACCGAATATGTCAGTCTGAATGCGGCCCCGGTTCCTGTCGAGGTCCGCGAGCAGACTCCGCCCGCTCCTCCGAGTCCGCCCAGCCCGCCCGAACCCGAGCAGGTCCGTCCGCCCGAGCCTTCCCTGGCCAGCGGCAACCGGCGCAGGGGAAGGGCCCGCCATCGGCTTCCCGAGCCGGTCATCGCCGAGCCGCCCCAGAATCCCGCGCCGCCGCCACCGGTCGAAGTGGCTCCGTCGCCGGCCCCGGTTGAAGTGGCCCCGCCGCCACCGCCGGTTCCTGCGGTCGGCGAGGTGTTCGACGCGGTGGATCAGGATCGGCCCGACCTGCCGTTCGGGGCGGGTCCGCTGGTCATCGACAGCGTCGAGGAGGAATCGCCGACCACCGCATTCCCGGCGGAACCGGTCGTACCGCTGGCCGAGGGGCAGGAGGACCTGACCGCCGTCATTCCCGCGGCCCCCGAACCGGCACCGGCCCCCGAACCGCCTCCGGCCCCCGAACCGCCTCCGGTCCCCGAACCGCGTCCGGTCCCCGAACCGGCACCGGCCCCGGCGTCAGCAACGCCACCGCACCGGGCCGGGTCGCCGCCCGCCGAACCCGCCCCGCCGCCCCCCGCCCAACCTGCGGTCGCCGAGTCCAGCGAACAGCGCTTGCAACGCCTGCTGGCCTTCGTGGCCCGTCAGGAACCCGCGCTGCGCTGGGCCATCGGCACCTTCGCCGACGGAAGAACGCTGCTGGTAACCGATATCGCCGGCGGGTGGATCCCGTCCGGGATCGAGCTACCGGCCGGCGTGCAGCTGCTGGAGCCGGGCCGGCGGACCGGGACGGCCACCACGATGCTGGGCACCCCCACCGAGTCGGCCTCCTACCATCCCGGCGATCGCCTCGGCTGGGCGAGTGACTTCGGTGAGACGGACGCTTCGGTGCAGCCCCGCGAGCTGGCGCCCATCGAGGATCTCGGCTGGCAGCTCAGCGAGGCCACCCACTGGCGTGATGGGCTGCCCCGGATGGCCAACACCCTGGCGAAGGCCGGGTCCGCCGGAACCGGTGTGGTCGACGCCGAAATCGACTTGCTGCGGGTACATCTGGACACCATGCGCTACCAACTGCTGGCGCAGTATCCCGACACCGACACCGCCGTGGTGCTGAACTGCATGCTGCTGGCCGCCACCGAAGGCGTTGCGACCGGTGACGCGGTGTCGGCGAACTACCACTACAGCTGGTTCCGGACCCTCAGTGCGCCGCCAGCCGGCCAGTGGGATCCGCAGACCTGATCGCGATGATGAATTGACGCTACTCACACCGGCTCGACATACTTAGCCAATGTCGGGGCCGGACAGCCGCGCGGAACTCAGCGACAAGGACCTCGTTGAGGCCGTCCTGCGGGATCTTCGTGAGGCTGCCGAGAAGTGGGAAGCCCTGGTCGCCGAGGCCGAGAACACCACCTACAGCGTCGATCTCGGAGATGTCCGCGCTGTCGCGAACTCCGACGGTCGACTGCTGGAATTGACGCTGCACCCCTGCGTGGTGAGCGATTACACCTACAGCGAACTGGCGGATCGGCTCAATGTCGTCTTCACCGCGCTGCGTGAAGAGGCCGAGTCCGACTTCGCCGCCAGATACGGCAGCAGCCCGGTCTGAGCGCGGCTTACCAGCTGACCGCGGCCATCTCGCGTTTGGTGTCGCACACGGCACGCACGGCGGCGTCGATGTCGACGGCGGTAATAGTCTTGAGGTCGTCGACCGTGACCGGATGGCCGGCGCGCTTCTGGGCCGCCACCCGGGTGTCGCGGGCCAATTCGGCTTCCTCGATCACGTTGCGGGCGAATCGGCCGTTGTGCATGATGTTGATGCCGTGCTCGCCGCGCGGGCTGACGTAAGCGCGGATCCTGGTCACCATCTGCAGGAACCGCTGTCGCGCTTCTGGATTCAGCTCGGTGGCCCGGCTGGATCCGTACCGCTCACCGATCTCGACGATCTCCTCGGGCGAGTAGGACTCGAACCGGATCTTGCGGTTGAAGCGGCTTGCCAGGCCGGGGTTGACGGTAAGGAACTCGTCGACCTGGTCCTCGTAGCCGGCGGCCAGGAAGCAGAAGTCGAAGCGGTGCTTCTCCAGCGCGATCAGCAGCTGGTTGACGGCCTCCATGCCGATCATGTCCGGCGTCCCGTCCTGGTGGCGTTCCACCAACGAATAGAACTCGTCCATGAAGAGGATTCCGCCCAAAGCTTTTTCGATCAATTCGTTGGTCTTCGGACCTGACGAGCCGATGTGCTCACCGCAAAAGTCGGAGCGCCGCACCTCGGTGATCTCCGGATTGCGGACGATGCCCATGCCCGCGTAGATCTTGCCCAGCGCCTCGGCGGTGGTGGTCTTACCGGTGCCGGGCGGGCCGACCAGCAACATGTGGTTGGTCTGGCCCTCCACGGGCAGACCGTGTTCCAGACGCATCGCCCGGATTTCGAGCTGATCCTCCAGAGCCTTCACCGCCCGTTTCACCTCGGCCAGCCCGACCTGCTTCTCCAGCTCGGCGCGACCCTGCGCCAGCAGCTCGGCGCGGCGGTCCAGCGCATTGTCCTCGTCGAGTTCGGCCCGACTTTTCGCCGAGTCGGCATCCCAGCGATCGGCGCGGCTGTCGATGATCTGTTCCTCGGTGACCACCAGGCGCAGATTCGGCTCGGCGAGTGCGGCTTTGGCCGGCTCGGTCAGCACACCATTGATGGCGGCCTTGGACAACCAGACCTGGGCCTTGTCCTCCTCGCCGAGCTGACGGTGCACCATCCCGCGGACGTAGGCCAGATCCGCTGCCAGCAACGGGATCTCACCGGGGTTGATCGACGCGGTCAATACGCCCGCGGAGAACCGTTCCGAGGAGCGGGCCTGCCCGGCGATGTCGACGCGATCCAGCCAGTCCAACGCCACCCGGCCCTGCCCGAGATGCGCGGCCGCGTAAGCGGCGAGCGCGCAGACCGACGCGGTGACCGCAGGCATGACGATCGCCCGTTCGGGCAGTTCCTCGGCGGCGACGGTCAGCAGGTCCGGCCACCGCTGCGTGACGAACATCAGATAGGCACGGGCCAGCTGGTGCCACTGGTGGTTGATCCAGCTGTCCAGCAGACCCCGATCGGCCAGCAGCGTGTCGGCGCGCTCGTATTCGCCGGCCACCGTCAGGGCCGACGCCAACGCCAGTCCCACGTGCGAGCCGTCGGTGACGGTGATCGACAGGTACGGGCCCAAAGGAATCTGGGCGGCCAGGTGTCGGCCCAGCCGGGTGGTCTCCTTGTGCAGCCAGTCGCTGTTGGCGTAGAGCCGCTTGAGCGTGTCGAGAGCGGTGTCACCGCAAGCGATACGGCCCAGCCAGGCATCGGCCATGGAAGGATCGGCTTCGGTCGCCGCCACGAACTCAGCGCGCGCTTCGGGGGAGCCGTACCGTCCGTCCATGCTCGCCATGGCTCGGTCGAAGTGCCGACGGGCCGCCAGCAAGTCACTCAATGTCTGTCGTCCTCTGTCGCATGTACGAGTTGTCCGGCTTACTGCCGATCCGGCGCTGGCTCATCGTGACGGCATCGGCGCCAGCGCCTCCGGGCTGCAGTACCGGTTTTCCGCCCGGAACAACTCCACCGTAGCCAGCCACGATTTTCCGCCCGCGGCAACCCGTACCGCGGTCCGGTCGATCTGCTCGATACACACCTCGACGGCGTCCGGCGGCGGCGGGGGCGTACCGGGCGGCGCCACGGTGATGACGGTGGCCGGACGCGGTGACGGGGCGATCGGCCCGTCGACCACGCTGACCGTGCTGCGTGGCGTCGGCCTCGACTCGCCGACCACCGACACTTCGGGCATCCGGACGCTGGCCCAGCGCCCCTTGTCGCCGGTGTGCACACAAACCCGCTCGCCGGCCCCGGCGGCACGGATGATGATCCGTTTCGCGATCAGGTCCTCGGCGGCGATGAACACCCGGCTCAGCTCGCCGGAGTCGGTCAGCGGAACCATCAGCCGATCGCCATTGGCCAGCTTTCCGATCAGGACGCCCGACGGGCCGATCTCGACGGGCAGGGTGTCGGGCAGCGGCCCCGGCCGCAGTCCGCGCAGCCGCGGGCGGGGAGCGCACATGTTGGCCTCCACGGCAGCGGCCTGCTCGCCGTTGAGCCGCCGCAGCACCACTGCCGGAGGGGTCGGCGCCGGCTGCGGGGTCTGCAGAGTGACGGTGGCCGTACACGTCGCGTCGGGGAAAACCGTGATGTTCTGGACCACCTCGTCGACGGGCAGGGTCCACACCTGGGCCAGCAGCTGGGCGTTGATCTCGTGGGCCGGGTAGGCGTAGGTGGTCACCCAGCCACCTTCGGTGCGCAGCGTCTTCCACCGCTCGGCGTCGGCCAGCAGCAAAGCACCGCCGAGCCGCCGGTCCAGTTCCACCAGATCACTGGCGGTGGCGACCCGCGCGCGCAGGCCTTCGCACCGCAGCAAGCCGGCGATCCGCTGGGCGACGGCGACCGCGGTCGCGCCCAGGGTGGTGCGCCAACGCAGTGCGGCGGTGTTGTCGATGACCCGCAACCGCAGCAGCAGCCAGGTCTCGCGTTGACCGGCGTAGGGCGGGGTGCCGATCTCGGTGTCGTAGACCCGGGGATAGTCGCCGGTGGTGGCGCGGCGTGCTCCGATACTGATCACACTCATCGAATCCAGCGTCAGCCCGAGCGCGTGCCGCAGCATCGGCAGCAGGGCGGCGACGTCGATGACGTTGTCGGTCTCCACGTTCACCGATCCGGTGGCGACGGTAGCGGCATGTGCCCTGCCCAGCAGGTGCACGGCCACCACCGCCACGCCGTCGGCGATGCGGACCCCGCCGCCGGCGCGGTTGTTGGCCACCGTGATCGGTTCGGCCCAGCCGGTCGCCGCTCGTCGCCGAAGTCGCAGCGCGGCCCACGACCATGCCGGCTGGCCCCACCAGGGCACCAGCACCAGCAGCACCGCGAGCGTCACAGCGACCGCGACACCGATCAGACCGCCCAGCGCCCAACCCGCCAACCCGCATAGTGCGATTGCCACAGCGCTGAGCAGCCGCCGGTTGCTCGAGGCGCTGAACCCGGTCAGCCGGACCCGGTCCTGACTCACTTGGGGGACCTTCGGATCCGCGCGGTGATGGCGGCCGTCAGCACCGCGACGGCGATCGCGCCGAGGAATCCGAGGGCGACGGTGCGGGCGCGATGATCCGGCGGTGGCGGCGGTGCCGCCGGGGTGATGACACGGCTCTGCGATCCCGGTGCCACCGGCTCACCCGGCGGCACGTTGAACGTCAGCGCCGCCACCGGGTCGACCAGCCCGTAGCCCACCCGGTTGTCGACGCCGGCGGGCGGGTTGTGCGCGGTCTGCACGATCCGGTTGATGACCTGGTGGGCGGTGAGCTGGGGATATTTGGCCCGCACCAAAGCAGCGACCCCACTGACATAGGCCGCGGAGAAACTGGTTCCCCAGAACGGCATGTTCTTCTCGCCGACCCGGACCGGCGGATAGGCGTTGACCGGTCCGCCGCCCTGCGGGGACAGCCCCATGACGTGGGTGGCGGGCGCGGCCACTCCCACCCAGGGCCCGGACATGCTCTTGTCGATCGGCGCCCCGGTGGCGTCCACCCCGCCGACGGACAAGACGTAGTCGGAGAACCACGACGGGCTGGAGATCACCTTGACCTGGTTCCAGTCCCGGGGATCGCCGGGGTTGAGCGGGTCGAACATCGGGTTGTTGGCGCAGCCGGCTTCGCCGACGTTGCCGGCGGCGGTGACGATCACCGCGTCCTTGACGGTCGACGCGTACCACAGCGCGGCCCCCAGGGCCCGCTGGTCGAGCGCGGCCGCCACCTGCACGCACGAGGTCACCGAGATGTTGATGACCTTGGCGCCCATGTCGGCCGCGTGAACGACGGCGCGGGCCAGCGTGGCCAGCGTGCCGGCCTTGATCCGCTCGTCGTCGTAGCCGAACCGCTGCGGATTGACCGGCTCAAAGGCCCGGGAGGACTGGCGGATCGAGATGATCGTCGCGTGCGGAGCGACCCCGACGACGCCGTCCGGGGCGCCCGGCGGGGGCGGCGGGACGGCGGGTTCGTCCTCGGTCTGCGGGTCCGGCGGTCCCGAGGCCGGTGCCATGGCGCCCTCTTCCGGCGGGGGTGGCGGTGGCGGAGGCGGAGGGGGCGCGGTCTGGGTGATGGTCACCGGAACCGGTGCCGGGGGAGGCGCCGGTGGCCCGGGAATGTCAGCGGGCGGCGGTGGTTCGCCGATGCTCGGCGGCGGGCCGGCCGGTGGCGGGAAGGCGGGAACCTCGGGCATCGGGCGGGGCATCGGCAGTACGCCCAGCGGGGCCGCCGCGATGATCGAGGCGGCGATCGTGCCGTGGGCATCGCAGTCCTGCAAGCCGTGCAGGCCCTCGGCCCCACCCATGATGTAGTCGCCGCCGGCAACCGCCGGCAACCGCGGGTTCGGTGTGACCCCGGTATCGATGACCGCCACCGGTACGCCGTGGCCGGTCGAGTACTGCCAGGCCGCGGCGATGCCGAGCATGTCGAATCCGGGCGCGAGCTGCGCCACGTCGGGGTTGCTGACCGTGATCGGGACGCTGCAGGAGTTCGAGCGCCGCATCGGCTGATCGGGACCGGGCGGGCCGTCGGGCGGCGCCATCGCAGGATCGACCGACGGCGGCTCGATCGCCCGGGCCAAGGGCGGGACGTCGGCGAGGCCCGCCAGCAGCACCACGGCGGTCAGCGCGACGGCCCGGGTGCGCAGCCGACTCAGTTGCGCACCCACACGAACAGTCCTCCCAGCCATGCGCCGAGCACCCCCACCACGATGAACGCCAGCACTTCCAGCCATTCGACGGCCAACCGGATCCACGGGACGAACTTCGTCTCGGGAACCAGCAAGCCCGCGGCCAGGCCCAGCCCGGCGAAGACCGCCACGGCCGCGGCCGGCCAAAGGAAACCGCCCGCGCTGTAACCGGGGGCCGCCAGTGCGTATTTGGTGATCCCGACGAGCACCGCAGCGCATGCGCCGCCGACCAACGCGATCGCCTGCACCCGGCCGGCGAACCCGCGTCCCTGGGTGATGAACAACCCGGCCACCAGCCCGCACAATGCCACCGCGCCGCGCTGGTGGGTCGAGCCTGGCGCCAGCACCATCCACACCGCGATCGGCAGCGCCACCGCGATCGCCACGCACATACCGACCTGTACCGCGTTGATCAGCCGCGCCGACGCCGCGATCGCTGCCCCCCGCGCCGAGATGTCGACCAGGTCGTCCTCGTCGTCCTCGCCGTCCTCGGGGGCGACCGGGGAGACGGTGTCGATCGGCATATTGGCGCGGCGGGCGAACAGATCCCGCCCGGTGATCGAGCCGAAGTACGGTGGCCGCACCCGGGCCACCCACAGGGCGATCGTCGGGGACATGCGCACCAGCATCAGCAGGCCGAGCAGCATGCAGATGCCGATCACCGGGGCGGACACCGGATGCCACATTCGCGCCGCGGCAACCGCCCCGCCGATTCCGCTGGCGGTGACGACCGCGGTGGCCACCGCGGTCTGCGACCGCAGCAGGACGCTGAGCGCGATCGCGCCCATGGCCAGGACCGTCACGCCGATCAGCAGATGCGGCGCCCCCAACGGCCCGGGCGCCGCGCACAGCGCCGCACCGGACAGCGCGATCACCGCCAACCAACCGAATCCGCTGAACAGATCGGCACGCGCGGGCCAGTTCCGGCGGACCACCGTGGCACCGATCGTCAGCAGTCCGCCCAGGCCGGCCAAAACCACTGCTGGCGGCCAACTGTCGCTGAACGTGCGGGCGCGCACCGCCAGCGCGAAGAGCACAACGACCGCCATCGCCAACAGGCCGATCGCGGTGTGCGCCGCGGTCACCGCCGTGATCGGGGCGAACATCCGATCAACCTTGACGTTGAGCAATCGGGTGACAGTCTGTTCGTCGGCCTTGTGTCCGCATTCGGCGCACTGGATCTCGGGTTGGGTGCCCAGTCGGCGGGCCGTGGCAGCCAACGCACTCGACAGCGACTCGTATTGCGGTTCAAACGAGTCACCGCCGACCACCGGCACCAGAACCAGGGTGTCGCCGTCCTGTACGCCGAGGTCATCGAGGCTGCGGGTGATGTCCAGCCGCACCCCGTTGACCTTATGGAGTTCGTAACTCCCGGGCGGAAGGGCGACGCCATCAAAGCCGTGGTGCTTCAAATCCTCATCGAGTAGTTCGACCATTCCCTCGAAGAATTCCTCGACCGGAATTCCGGCCGGGAAGACCTGCGATACGAGGTGTTTGTCGTAGGCGAGACTGACCGCGCAGCGGGCCGGAAATGCGACTTTAGCCGGTGTCGGGGTGGTCACCGCGACTACCTTTCGGTGTCCGGCACGAATTTATCGGCCAAACCGGCAGTTATTTCAAATAGTCGCAGGCGCGTCTTTTTCTTGACCTCATGGTGGACATCGATGATGCCGCCCTTGGCCAGATGGGCGTCATAAGGCATGACTTCAACGGTGGCACCGGTTTTGCTGAACCGCTCGGTCAGATAGGCGACGGCGGCGCTGTCCTCGATGGGAGAGGAGTGGTTCAGGATCACCGTCGCCCGCGACACCAGCTCGTGATAGCCCTGGGCGGCCAGATAGTCGACTGCGCGCAGCACGGGCCGAGACCGGTCGGCGGTGATCCCGGAGACGAAGACCAGCGTGTCGGTGTTCTCCAGCACCGGCTTCATCACCGGGTGCTCCAAGTCGGCCGCGGTGTCGACGATGATCACGTTGTGGGTCCGGCGCAGCCGGGACAACACCCCACTGAACATGGCGGGCACGAGCGGTCGGAGCTGATCCGAGGTGCGGTTGCCGGCCAGCACGTCCAAGCCGACGGCATTTTGCCCGAGGTGTTCCCGGATATCGGAATATCCCTGCACATCGGTGTCGCTCAGAACGGCCGAGTAGTCGCCCGGCGGGTGCTCATCGATGCGATCCGACAGCGTCCCGAACCCCGGGACTGCGTCAATGGCGATCACATTTTCGGGCCGGCATTCGCGGAAGACACTGCCGATGGAGGCGGCCATCGTCGTCACGCCGGTACCGCCTTTTCCGGACACCAGTGTGACGACGTACTGCCGGCGGATGTGCCGCCGAATTCTATTCCGCAGGTCACGGTAATGACGTTCGCGCGGGGATTCGCCCGGATTGATCACCTTAGCCGACGCCAAATACACCAGTTTGCGCCAGCCCGAGCCGGGCGGAATCTTGCGTGGTGTCGCCAGGTCCGAAATGCGCATGGAGTCCGATACGGAATCCCGGTAGCGGTGGCCGGTCGCCGGATCCCGCCGCCCGGATGCGCCTTCGTCAGGCATATTGGGGCTATTCCATGGGCTCGTCACGTGCGTGATGTTAACACGGTGGCGGATACCTTGTTTACGGCCTTTCTAACGACTGGCAGTAATACTCGATAATGGTGACCAGGCAAATTCACTGTTACACAACCCGTCGGTGTGAATGCCAGTCCACACCGGCCGGCAGTCGGCGGATAAGCCGCAGGATCGCATTGGCGACATCAGCGCGCGATCCGGGGGAGACGATCTGGTAGCGCCGCCCACCGTTGTCGACGTTCTCCACACAAACCCGGCCGGCGGGGGTGTCGGAGATCAGGACCGCGGTGTCACCGATGGCCATCCGGGCCAATTCCTCAGGCCCGGCGCCGGGCTGGATCGCGACGATACTGGCCTGACCGGACACCTCCGGGTCGGCGGCCATCAGCACGAGCTGCTGCTGGTCGATGTCGAGCCGCTGAGCCGCCAGGTACTTGCGCAGGCTGTCGGAGTCCCGCACCCGTTCGAGCAGCTCGTTGGTGTCCAAGGTGACCGGCCGCAGCGGCGCGGCTTCGGTCACACCGCACAGCCGCTCGATCTGACCGACGACCAGATCGCCGGCGGCCGCCTGATCGGTGGCACTGCCGGCCGGGTACAGCCGTACTTCCCGGTCGTGGCGTTCCAGCACCACCCACCAGGAGGCGAACCGATTGATCGAGACCCGCGTCATGTGCTGGGCGTCGCCATAGGGTCGGCCGGGGAAATTCAGCTGCAGCATCAACGCGATGTCGCGGCGCATGATCACCGTCAGCCATTCCCGGATCATCGGATCCGCCTCGCCCTGGCCGTCGACTGCGCCGATCGCGGTCAATTCCTCCGCGATCGGATGCTGCAGGGCCCGTTCGGCGGTATCCAGCCGCGGCAGCAGTGGCCGCAGGCCCAACTCCGGGCAGAGCGTTTCGATCCCGGTCACAGCCTGCAGCACCCACAGACCGTCGAGGGTCGTTGTCAACATGTCACTGCCGCCTCATCCCTGAGCCCCCAGTCCGAAACGCGAAGTGGGGTATCTGCGCCTGTCGCGCAGACACCCCACTTCGTCATCGCTGCATGATCACCACCCGCGATGGGCACCTGCGATCACCGGTGCCCGCGGCGGTGGTCAGAAGAGGCTGTTGATCGTCTGGTCGGTCTGCATGGCCCCCTCCAGCACGGAGCCGATGGTCGAACCGTGCTGGCCGATGGTCTCGATCAGGCCCTGCAGACCCGAGAGCATCTGCGCCTGCGCTTCAAAGAAACCGGTGGCGCCGTGACCGGCGAAGTACTCGGTCAGCATCTGGGTGAGCTGGTGCGAGTCAGAGTGGATCTGGTCGAGGGTTCCGGCGCTGCTGATCACACTGTGGGCTTGGTCGGAAACGGGACCGGGGTTATAGGTAATGCCGTCAGCCATGGGGATCGGTGTCCTTTCGAGTACGGGGGGTCAAGGAGGGCTAGGCGGACTGTCCGCCGAACAGCGAGTGGAAAGCGTGCTCCGAGTGGGACTCGTGGGATTCCATCAGGGCAGCGGCCTGGTTGAGGCCCTCGGTCAGGCGCGTGCCGCCGATGAGGACTTTCTGCATGTCTTCGTGGATCTGGGCGGCGGTGGCATACGAGGCCTTGGAGCCCGCGCCGTCCCACGTCCCGGCGCCCAAGATGTTCTCGTGGTCGGCCAGGTACTGGTTGGCGATCGCTTGAGCGTGCTCGATGTGCTGGCTCAACTTCGATGCGGTGTTCCGCATCAGTTCGGGCGTGACGACAATGGCTGCCATCGTTTCCTCCTTGGTTGTAGAACAACCCCCCGGGATCGGCGGGATCTGCCTTGCGGTAGTGTATTGACTTCTCTGGAATGTGTCGATTCACCCTATGGGCGGCGAATGCCCAGCTCACACCCGGTCATCGACCACTCGCACCGTGTTGGCGCGGTCGGAGGAGCGGTCGCCCTGACCCCGTCCGCCCGCCCCGGCGGCATGACCGATCGGCATCCCGCCCATCCCGCCGGCACTGGCGGTCGTCACCCGTTGCGACTCGACGGAACCCAAGGCCCCACTGGGCCGCAAGCCCACCGGCCGGCCGCCGCCGGATTCGAACGCGCTGACGGGCCGGGTGAACGCCGACACCGGTGCACCTGAGCCGCCGAAGCCGCCACCGCCGACCCCGGCGCCCGGCGTCGCTGTCGCGCTGGTTAACATCGCCGTCGCCGGAACCCCGCCTGCCCCAGCGGAATTGAGCGCACCGCCGAGCATGCCCGGGTTCATGAACATGCCCATCATCGACTGCATCGGGCCCATCATGGTCTGCGGCACCTGGGTGAGCATCTGGGGCGCCTGCATGAGCGTCGAGCCGATCTGCTGCACCGGGCCCAGCATGGAGCTCATCTGGCTTCCCATACCCTGGGCCGCCGACGCGCCCTGTCCGGCCGCGTTGCTCGCCGTCGAGGTGCCCGTGTAGGCGGCGCGCATGGCGCCGCCGGCTGCCACCTGTGATGTCGCTTCGCCGACAGCGCTGGCCGCCGCCGCCGGGGCAGCCGGCGAGGCGCCCATTCCGGCCACCGGCGCGGGAACGGTCAGGCTGGACGTGAGGGCGGTCAGCGTCGCGCCGTACGAGGCACCCACCGCCGCGTTGTTCGGCCAGAACAGCCCGAAATACTCGAACTCGAGGGAGGTGATGCGCGGCGTCAATGCCCCGAGCACCCACGGGTTGATCCCGTAGTCGGTGGCCGTCTCGATCCGGTTCTCCTCGCACTCCTGCATCGTGCGCATGGTTCCGTAGGCCAACTGATAAGCCTCGACGGCCGCGGCCACGATGGGCGCCTTGACGTCCACCCAGCCCGCCAGCCCGTGCAGAGCGACGTTCAGCATTGTCGCGTTGAGCGCTGAGCCGGCCGAGCCGGCGCCGATCCAGCCGACCGACGTCATCGCGGTGTTGATCGCCGACGCGATTCCCGACGCGTGGTGTGCCGCACCCAAAGTCGCCCATGCGGTGCCATTGGCCAGCATGGTCGGAAGACCCGCGCCGGACTTGATCAACATGTCGTTGGTCTCCGGCGTGCGGGCGGCCCACCCCGGGTCGGCCACCGGCTAGCCGCCGATTGCGGCGGTGGCGGCCCGCAGCGCCTCGGTGGCGCTGTAGACACCGGCCGCGGTGGCCTGCGCCCCGGAGAACAACCCGCGTTGCGCCGAGTGCTCGGCGACGATGCCGAGATATTCGGTGCCCGAGGCGAGCAGTGCTGCCTGGAACGCGATCGAGTCAGGATCGTTGCCCATGGGTAGCACGCCGAGCAGTGCCGGGCTGGCCGAGGACGCGGCCGCGGCCGTTTCCGCGGTAATGCCCGCCTCGACGCCGGATGATGCCAGGACAGCTTCCGGTTCCACAGAGAACATGTTTTCCTCCCGATGCCTCATCGCCGATGTGCCGACGCTGGCAGGTCGGGCTAAATCCTAAACCGAAGAAGCGGCGCTCGTCACTTCACCGAGGTAATAAAAGGCTACTGCTGCTCGAAATTGTGCATCATCGATGACGGCACGCCCACCAGCACACCTTCCACGTCGGAGTCGTCGGTGACCAGCAGACCGCGGCCGGCCGGCAGCGCCTGAGCACGCACCATCCGGCTGACCTTGTTTTGTGGGTCGTTGTCCATGAACAGGGTCGGCACCTTGGCGGCGCGCTGCGTTTTGACCCACGGATCCATCTCCAGCTGGCCGAAGTTCGACGAGTTCCGGGTGGTGAAGACGTGCAACCCGATCTGGCGCCCGCGTTCCATCAGCTTCCACAGCGCCGCACCCACCGGTGGCCTGGCCGGGTGGATCTGCGCCGGGCGCAGATCCTGGACGTCGTCGATCAAGATGAAGTGGCGCGGGCCCTCCCAGGGCTTGAGCGCCCGCAGCTCCTCCTGGCTCAAACCCTTGGCGGGCAGCCGGGGGAGTAGGACCTGCTGCGCAAGCGTGGTCAGCACCTCGTCGATCTCGTCCTGGTCATAGGCGTAGGCGTTGACGTAGCCGGGGCCCTGCAGGTCGCGCAACGGCCCGGTCTTCGGGTCGATGATGGTGATCTGTGCCTGCTCGGGGCCGAATCGGGCCATCACCGCTTCGCCGATCGCGGCCAGGGTGGCGCTCTTGCCGCACAACGCACGGCCCAGGATCATCATGCCGGGATATTCGGCCAGCTCGAGCGGGACCGGCAGCAGATCGTGCTGCTCGCCGATCATGAACGCGATCGACGGGGCGGTCTGAGCGGGCGGACGCTGCGCGACGTCGTAGGCGAGCACCTCCGACAGCGCCACTGCCGGGGGGAGCCGCTTGAGGGTGGCGTGCTTGGTGACGCCGGCGACCTCGGCGACCCGGGCGCCGAGCTCGCGGGTACCGATCCGAGTGCCGTCCTGCGCGGTCAGCTCCGGCATTCCGATGAGCATCTCGTGCAGGGACTCGGTGAGCCCGAAGCCGGGCCGGTTCACGGTGCGCTTGGCCGCATCGCGCGCGTCGAGGGAAGCGGTGCCCATCTCGTTCTCGCCCGGGTTCTGCAGCCGCAGCTGGATGCGCACGTCGGAGTTCTGCAGCAAGGTCTGGCGCTGGCCGTGGATCCAACCCGACGCGCTGGTCATCAGGTGCACGCCGTATTCCGGACCGACACCGCTGAGCGCGATGATCCGGTCGCCGAGGATGGTGTCGGCGGCGTAGAGATCGGAGAAGTCGTCGATGACGAGGAAGACGTCGCCGTACGGGTCGTTCGGGTCGGTGCCGCCCAGGCCGTCGCCGCCGGAACCGAACCGCCGCTCCCGGAACTCGTTGATGTCGATCTTGTCGCGGCGGAAGGTGTCCTGGCGGGCGCTGACCAGCGCGGCCATCGTCGCCACGGTGCGTTCGACGCCCTCGCGGTCGGCCGGCGAGACGATGTCGGCCACGTGCGGCAGCGTCTCGGCGTAGCCCAGGGTGGCGCCACCGACGCAGAAGAAGGTCAGCCGTGCCGGGGTGTACATCAGTGCCGCCGAGCACATCAGCGTCATCAGCGTCGTGGTCTTGCCGCGGCTCTTGGCCCCGACCACCATGATGTTGCTGCGCAGCACGTCGACGCAGTGCACCAGCTGCTGGGCGTCTTCGGGGATGTCCTTGATCGCCAGTGGCCACACCAGCCCGGTATTGCGGCCGTAGTCGACGTCCCAGGCCTTGCCCCGGTACAGCGCAACCAGGGAGTCGGCCGACTCGGAGATCTCCAGCGGGGGCAGCCACGGCAGGTGGGGCGCCTTGCGGTCCGCGGCGATCAGTGACTCGCGCAACACGTCGACGATCTTTTTCTTCTTAAAGCCGTCGTCGTGCAACAGGAACTCGTCGGGTTCGGCGTCGGTGGCCGACATGTCTTGCAGCGCTTGGGCGTCCGCTTCGTCCAGCGGTTGGTATTGCCAGGTGTAGAGGCGGGGTTTGGTCAACGTCATGTCGAGAGTCTTGGCTGTCGACGCCTTGCGTTTCGGCACGATGAACGGGGCCGACAGGTAGAAGCAGCGGAACGGGTCCAGATCCCGCGGGCCGACCTTGAGCAGTCCGAAGCCGTTCTCTTTCGACGGCAGGTGGTACGCGGCGTCCGAGCCGATCACCTCGCGGCTGTCGTCACCGGATTCAGCGCGCAACGCGACGCGGAAAGCGATGTTGGACTTGACTTTCTGCAATGAGGACAGGTCCAGGCGCTGACCGCCGAGCATGAAGAAGACGTTGGCGCCGCGGCCTTCCTGGCCGATGTGGATGATGAGGTCGATCCACTTGCCGTGGTTCTGGAAGAGTTCCAGGTATTCGTCGATCACGACCAGCAGGATCGGCACCGGCTCCAGATCGCGTCCGGCCAGCCGGATCTCCTCGTAGTCGTTGGCATCACGCGCGCCCACCGAGTTGAAGAGCCGGTAGCGCCGGGCGATCTCGCCGTCGATGGCGCGCCGCATCCGCTCAGCAAGGTGCCGATCGTCTTTGCCGAGGTTGGACAACGCCGCCGATACGTGCGGGATGCCGAGAATATCTTGGGCGGCGGACTCGAACTTCATGTCGACGAAGATGACGTTGAAGGTCTCCGGCGAGTGGGTCAGCGCGATGCCGTACACCAGCGACAGGAAGAACTCCGACTTGCCCGAACCGCTGGTGCCGATCACCACCGAGTGGAAGCCGAAGCCGCCGAAGTCTTTTGCGCGCAGCACGACGTTCTGCAACTCGCCGTTGGGTTTGGCTCCCACCGGGATCTCGGCCCACCGCTCGTCCCCGCGGCTGCGCCGCTCGGCCCAGAGCCGGTCGACGTTGAGCTCGCGCGCGTCGTCGATTCCCAGCGCGCGCAGCAGTTCCAGTGCGCCGCTGCCCGAATCAGTGACGTCCACGCTCGCCGTCGGCGACCAGCGCGCCATCGCGCGGGCGTAGCGGTAGGCGCGTGGCACCGACAGTTGATCGGCGTGCGCGAAGAACTTGCCGCCGGCGCGCAACATCGGCGGTTGGGACGGCGCGACGCCGCGGCCGTTTCTGCGGTGGGCCGCGGGCGGCTCGTCGGTGCGGCTGTGCCGGGTCGGATGGTCGACGAGCTCGAAGATCTCGTCACGGGCGAACCCGACCCCGGTGCCGAGCCGGGAGGCCACCCGCAAGACGGTGATGCCCTCTTTGCCGACGCGCCCGACCACGCTCTCCCAGGCTTCGGGGCTGCCGGTGTTGTCGTCGACGATCACCCAGTGCGGCCCGAGATCGTGCCCGTCGCCGCCGGTCTCCAGCGGCGAGCCCATGGTCGTCGGACTCGGCGCCGACGGGGGCCGCCACGCGCCGCGCTTGCCCTTCATGTGCAGGTCGGCCCCGAGCGTCGACTCCAGCTCGGTGGGGGTGGTGAACACCAGCCGGCGCCAGCCGCAGGCGTCGAACAGTTCGTCGTGCTGGTTGTGCGGCAACCACACCATCCACGACCACAGCTCGGGGTGACGGGTCACCACCATCAGCTTGACGTCGAGCGGATTGTGGAACACCGCCAGCGCGCTGAGCACCGATCGCAGCAGGGAACGGACCCGGTCGAGGTCCTCGCCGATGAAGCTGAATCCCGGGCGGGAGCGCAGGTTGACCACCTTGGCGATGTCGCGAATCTTGCGCTGTTCCAGGATGAAGTCGCGCAGCGCCTGCCCGGTGACCGGCTCGAGCTCCTCATCGACCGGGATCTCCGGCCACTGCACCGACAACACCGAATCGGGAGCGTGTTGCACACCGACGCCCACCCGGACGTCGAGGAAATCCGGGTCGGAGCGGCGGCGCTCCCACATCTGCGGTCCGCCGATGACCGCACCGAGCCCTTGCGGGTGGGAGTGCACCATCTCCTGGGCGCTGCGCTGGGCGCAGACCGCCTTCTGGATCTCGTCGCGTTCGCCGTCGAGCGAACGCAGGTAGCTGCGCCGGTTCTTCTCCTGCTCGCCCCAGCTGATCTTGCGCGCCCGCCCGAACCGCCCGGAGAACATCAGCATGCCCAGGCCGGCCATGCCCACCATCGGGAACATGCCCGAGCCCAGGCTGCGCACGCCGGAGACGTACAGCATCACGATCGTGCCGATCAGCGCGACCACCAGCGCGGGAAGACCGATCATCACCCACAGGTTGCGCGGTTCACGTTCGGGCAGAGCATCGGGCGCCCGGGGGGCGACCCGCACCGGCTTGGGCTCGGGAACCTGCAGGCGCACCGGAACGAATGCTCGTTTCGACATCGGTCAGTGCCCTCCCGGGACGGCCTGCTGATTGTTGGGTGCCACCGGCGTCACCGCGCCGGTGGACGCCACGGTGTCGCGGGCCAGCAGAGCGGCATGCCGGGACAATTCCGGGCCGGCCGCGAAGGTGCGCAGCAGCGGCCACGGCGCCTGCTGCGCCGAGGACGGGTCCAGTCCGAGGCCACGCAGCGTCTCGTCCTCGGCGGCGATCCCGTACCGAACCCCGTTGGGAGACACCCAGAACAGGGTCTCGCGGGTGTCGGAGTCGAGCAGTGCGCTGGTCGATGTGACGAGATTGGTCGCACCCGGCAACACCAGCACCTGGTTGGCCACCACCGATGCCGGGGTGCGATCGTCGCGCACCAGCCGGACGATCCGGTTATCCATCCCCGGCGACACCGGCAGGCCCCGGCCGTTGAACACGGTGATCCGGGCCTGGCGATCGGTTGAGGCCTTCTCCCATCCGACGCAGGTCGTCGGGTCGGCGGCGGTGTCGACGAACTTGAGCCGGCTGTTCGGGTAGTACTCGACCGGCAGGGTGCCCACTTCGGGGATGTTGACCAGTTTGTCGGGGCTGATCACCAGCGGCGCCACCGATCCGAACGAGTTGGCGCTGCGGATCAGGTCGGCCACGAAGCTGGTGATCTTCTGTACCCCGTCGGGCAGCAGCACGTAGAACTGTGAGCCGCCGCCGGCTGTTCGGGTCTCCAGGACGGCGCCGACCTGGGAGCCGGGCACCCACTGCGACGGTGTGCCGGCCAACGGGATCATCGGAACGCGCAGGGGTTCGGTGCTGGGCAGCGCGTCGAACAGCGCCCGCGACATCTCCACCGGGACGGTCGTGCCCGGGTCGATGCCCAGACTCAGGGTGATCGCCCGGGCCGCCGGGTCGATCTGGGCGCGTTTGCCGCCCCAGATGACATAGGTGGCGCCCTGAAAGCGGGTCAACACCGCGGCATCCGACGCCAGCGGTGCCGCGCGTCCGACACGGCTCAAGGTTCCCGCGATCGCGGTCACCACCGGCGGCTCGGCCCGCCGCGGGGACCCCGCGGTGTCGCAGACCGCCCACGCCGACGGTGCGCCGGTGCTGGCGATCAACGACGCCGGCGCGCCGGGGATGCCGATCATCGGGCCGGTCGGGTACTTGGCGATCTCCGCGGGCTTGACCCAGGTGGGCAGCTCGGCGTTACCGACGGCGAGCCGGGCCGAGGTCATGTTGAGTGCCGGATAGAGCCGGCCGTTGATACGGGCGTAGATCGCCCCGGAGTCACGGTCACCCACGATCGCCGACGTCCGCACGATTCCGGCCGGACGCAGCACGTTCAGCAGCAGCATCCAGCCCATGCCGATGAAGATCAACACGATGGACAGCACGATCGCGGCGGTCTGCTTGCGGTCGTCGTGCTTCATGCGCACCGAGAATTTGGTGGTGGCCGCGCGCAACCGACGGTTGTAGAACAGGTGACCGGAATTCTGGTCCCGGTTCGACAGGCTCAGCGGCATGACCTAGCTGCTCCTTTTACGCACGCGCAACAACCGCACGCGACGACAATACTGGCGTCAGCCAGCGGGAACCAGTCACTACCGGTGACGCGATGACGCCGATACGCGTAGCTTTTGCGCTATGCCGGAGGTGTTAGGGGCATTCGCCGACGCGGCGCGGGTGCGGGAAGGGCAGCTGGTGCAGCGGTTGACGACGTCGGTTCAGCTCGACCGGTCTTTCGAGGGTATCCTGCGCGACGCCCACCAATACAACCTGCAGTCGCGGCAGCGTCTTGACGCGCTGGAAGCCGAGATCCGTCAGACGGCCGCCAGCTGGCCGGGCCTGGATACCCCGGCGGGTGCTAGGCAGTTCCAGGCGTACCTGGCCGGCAAGACGCGCGAGATACACAGGATCGTCGCCGACGCCGCCGCCGACAGCCAGCGCCGCGCGGCGCAGGTGCAGGCGCTGACGGGGCGGTATCCGCTTCGTGGAGACCGAACTATCCAATCGGTCGATTTCCCGCTACACGGCCCGCCACCGGTCGACCCGCTTGAACAGATCTTGAAGAAGTACCAGGTGTCGGAGGATCCAGATGGCGAACGCGATTGGGAGCCGCCGTGGCCACTTAGTTTGGCCACCGACCCCGTGCACGTGACCGCGGGAGAGGCGCGCATGCTCGAGGACCTCTCACCGTTTGCGCTGCGGGATCTGAACCAGATCAAGGAAGCTGCCGCAACCGAAGCCAAGGTGCGCTTCCCGCCCCAGAATGGGGCCAACGACACCGCCGACAACCACACCGACGCCTTCCGGCACGCGTACTGGAACGCTCTGATGACGCAACGATTCGGCGAGGACTGGACCCGCGACTTTGCGACCGCGCACGAACGACTCCCCAACAACCCCGCCACCGCCGAGGCGATGGATCTGTACAACAACGAAGTCGGACGAGAAATCGCAGCAGCTAACCCAAGCGCCACCCCGGCGCAGCTTGCCGACCTAGTGCAGCAGGCTGTGGACAGGGGCGACACCGTCGTGATTGCGCCCGGCGGCGAGAAGCTGGCCTGGAGCAATACCGTTGCCTGGGGCGAGGCCGGTACGACGACGCAAGTGGCGGTACCGGGTCAGGCGCCAACACCAACCGGCGCCGGGCCTGGAGGAGTCTACGATCCGGGCCAGCCTGGCGGCTACGGAACGTCGGCAGGAGGGTACTGACCGTGGTGAGCAGAGCAACGCCGATACGCAGTGCGCTTAGTGTCCTATTGCTGTGCATGTTGGTGACGAGTTGCGGGCTGACGAGGAAATCGATGGACATCGACTACAACGATCAACGGCTCAACAACGGCTTGGAAGGCCTTCTGCATCAAGGTAAGTCGGGCAGACTGAGCGACTTCACCCCGTGGCCCTGGGATGAGGTGCATCTGTTTCATGAATACACCGAGCGGGAGTTCATCGAGAAAACCGTCGGCGCACCGGTGATCCGGTCGAATTTCTTTGAATCCAAAGCCAGTCTGTTGGTCTTCGAGGACCACGGGAAGCCCGTCAAGGCTGTCGGTGTCAGCGGCGACTACCTGCGGGGGCAGGACCATCGAGTGAGTTGGCCCGCCGACGTGATGCTGCAACCGTGGGGTGGAGGGTTTCTGCAGCTGACGTTGCCACGGGCTGGAGGGTAGATTCCCGTTCTCGATGTCTGCGAAGGCGAGGTGACGGATGTTGCGTGAGCTGTTCCAGGTAGTACTGCCGTTATTGGTGGTGGCAGGAATATTGCCCAGTCTCGATGAGAAGCCTGGCCGCGCAGAAGCTTTCGGAATTGTGCTCGTAATTTTGGGGCTATTAGCGCTGCCGTTCTTCATCAACGACTTATCCGCGTCGAACGGGATGGCGGTTTTAGCTGCGCTGCGCATGGTGGCCTGCTTACTGGGGGGCGCCTACCTGCTGCTCCGAGTACATCTGTCGCGGCGCGAGCCGAACCGATGACGCGAGCGGCGTCGTTGCCCTTGAACACATCTCCGCCTCGACGCGTGTGTACGGCGTCCGCAGTGGTTGTCGCTGCAGCCGTCGCTTGCGGAGTGGCGGGTTGCGGAGGAAGTGACCCAGAAGGCGCTTCGGCTGAAACGGGATCGCTCGGAACGGCAACGTAATCAGCCGATATGCTGCCGCCAGGGGTCAACAAGGCGGTGGTGTTCCCCAGACCGGTGTCGCGATTACATCCCGGGATGCAGGTACTCGTTGGCGAAGGAACCAGGACGACGGTGTGTACCGCCGGTTTCTACGTGAGCCTTCCCGACCCGAGCGATCCGGGCACGAGACTCAACGGATTCGTGACCGCGGCACAATGCGCCCGCGGTGGCGGGAAGGCCCCGGTCGCGGTCATGAAAGTCGAAGCCGCTGGAATGGCTCCGACTCAGACGAAGGTCGGTCAGATGACTTACCTGGCTTCCGGGGAGATGAGGCCCGGGGTGGCAGGTGAGCCGTGGACGATGCCGGTATCTCCTTTCGCGGCGTTCAGTTCCGTGCCCGGTGGTTGGCCCCTGGCCGTCGACGTAGCAATCAACGACGAGCCGCCGGCAGCTCAGGTCGTTCAGACAGCTGAGGCAGTAGAAAACAGCCGGGCTCTTGCCGCCTGGACCGGTTTGGACGGGCGGGTTGCCGCGGGACATGTACTCGATCCCGCAACGACACCGGAGTTGCGAGACCTGTCCGCCGGCGGTGAGCGGGTGGTCGTCGCCGTGGACGATACGGCGACGCCGATCGGTGAGCAGCTAGTCGGCGCTCCCGTGACGGCACAGGTAGCCGGATCCACCCACAACCTCGGAATCATCACCGGCATCGATGAGGCGCGGCACTGGGTCGTCGTCGACTTGATCGGCTCGTTCCTCTTGCGCCAGAACGCCGAGCTCGTCCTGGACCGTTGAGCGGCGAAAGAAGTCGGACTGTTGTCAGCCGATGGCCTCGGCTGCAGGCCACGCGCGTGCCAACCGCTGGTCCGTGGTTAGCAACACCAGGCCTGCGGTGTCGGCTAGCTCTACGTAGAGGGCGTCGGTGAGGCGCAGAAGGTCACGGCGCGCCCATGCTCCAGAAAGCAACGGCGCGACCTCGTGTCGAGTCACCGGTGCCTGCCCGAGCTCATCCAGCGCCGCTTCGACCTGCGCAACGGTGAGTACGCCAGCGCGATGCATGCGCCCCAGCGCCGATAGCACCTCAGCGTCAAAGTGTGCTGGCGCGTGGATCCCGGTGCCGACCAGTCGCGCACGCACCGCGTGGAACCGATCAGGGGTGCGGGCAAGTAGATCCACCATGGCACTGGCATCGACAACCACTTGCCTGGCCGACGGGGCGGAAGGTGCGGTCACGCTCCGAACTCATCGCGGGCGGCGTCGAGCGCATCCAGCACGTCGTCGTGTCGAGCGCCGGTACTCCTGACCTCCAAGCCGTCGAGCCAGGTGTTGGTTGCAGAATTTGCCAGCTCGGCGCTGATTGCGGCCTGGGTGAGTGCCGAGACGTTGAGCCCGCGGGCCCTGGCTCGCTCCGCCAAGTCATCCGGGACGTACACGTTCAACCGAGCCATACACATCAATATACACACTGGGTGCCGAGTAGTGCATCGCCCCGCGAGCCGCTACTTCGACGAATCGTCCTTGTCGACGATGCGTTTCAGCGGTGTCAGGCCGGTCGGACCGGCATCCTTCGCCACCGACTTGGTCACGGGTACGTTCGGCGGGGCCGTGGTGCGGCCTTTGACGGGCTGGCCGTTGGGGACTCCGGGCGCAGCGATCCGCTTCTCGCCGGCCTTGTCGTCTTTGCCGCCCTTGCCGCCGGCACCGCCCCCGCCCGGCATCATCGGCATCATTCCGCCGCCGCCCGCACCGCCGGTTGCGGGCGTGCCGCCGGTGGGACCGGCCGCGCCGGTGCTCGCCAGCGAGCTGGTGGGCGTCGTGGGTGTCGAGGTTCCGGGCACCGGGGGCGGCCCGAGGTTGCTGGCGGGGGTGGTGCCCATACCCAGCCCGCCGCCGCCACCTCCGCCGGTGCCGAAGTCACTGCCACCCAAGCCGGGCTCGGGACTGATGTCGGAGGCAAGCGTGGCGCCGGCGCCGCCGAGTCCTGCCTTCCCCAAGGACTGCGCCGCACTCATCAGCGGCGAGAGCGCACCCTGGCCGGCCTGCATCAAGCCCTGCGGCAGCTTGCTCACCGAGCCGAGCGCGCCGCTGAGTGCGCTGGTGATGCCCTGCATCGCCCCCGTCATGCCCTGCATCGCTCCGCCCATGGCTTCCTGGGAACCTTGCTGCGCCACGGTGGCGTCGCCCTGGCCGGCGACGTCCTGGAACTTCGACACGGCGTCGGCTTCGTTTTCGGCGAACTTTCTCACGGCGTCCGTGGCATGACCCGTGCGGTCTAGGTGGTCTTTGGCAAGTTCGGTGTTGGTTTCGACCAGGTTCAAGTTGGTTGCGGCACCGAAGGCGGCCATAGTGGCGTCGACTGGTGACGATCCACCGGGGTGGACAGGGCCAGGCGGGATTGCTGCCGGGGGCTGCGAGAGTGCGATATGCAAAAAGTCCGCACCGTAATGCTTGACAAAGTCTTCTGTCATGGCGTTTCGCCTCCCTGCCGTACTGCCACGGTCTGGTACCACGCCAGGTGGTAGCGGGCGAGTTCTTCGCTTCCCTCGATCAGCGCGTCGATAGCCGCTAACAGCATCCAATCAGCGACATCGCGCGGAGCATGCTGCGGATATGCCGACAGTACCCGCGCCTGCGTATCGGCGACCACCTGTCCGAACAGCTCGATTTCATTGTCGGCGACGCCCGACCTGCGGGCAACGGCACGTGCCACGGTCTGCACGATGCGCGGCAAGCGATCGTTGGACCCGGTGACATCGATGAGCGTCGGACCCAGTTCGTCAACATGCTGGCCGTAGCGGGCGCGTTCCCCGGACCCGAGAACCGGATCCTGAGGACTGGCGTCGGTGATGTAGGCGTTCGGTTGGTGGGCGACCGCCGCGATCACCGTACCGAGCAGATTGACCGCACTGGTAGCGCGGCGGCGGTGGGCTGGTTCCAACAAAGTGAGGCCGGGCGGGAGTTTGACAGTGGGCGGAATCCATCCGCCAGCCAAGTCGGTGGCCAGCACAGTAGTGGTTTCGTCTTCGCGGAGTCCGGCCGCCCACGCCAACTGTGGGGCCTGGCGGGCCACCGCATCGACTTTGCGCTGTAAATCCTGATGCTCTGCCAGTCGCCGGGCCGCTGTGCCGGCGCCGGCCCCGGCCGTGCCCCCAGCCCCCATGCTGCCGGCCACCGCCGTACCCGACTGACCGCCGGCCCCAGGCGCCGGCTTACCCGCTGATGGACGATCGCCGGTTGAAGCCACCGCGGGGCCCCCCGAAGCTGGTGTCGTGGAACCGCCAGGCGCTGGCGGTGGTGTGGCGCCGGCAGGCGTCACGGGCACCCCGGGTGCGGCCGGGACCGCTCCCGCTGCTGGGCGAAGGTCCGCTCCATAGCCGGGCAGCGGACCAGACGGAACTGCTGGCGCCGCACCAATCGGCGCTGACGGCCCCGGGGTTGGCCCGGCAGACACCGGCGGGGTCGCTGGCGCTGGTGCCGCAGTGGCAGGCGCCGCCGGGGCGACTTCCGTGCCTGGACCAGACAATTGGGTCATGTTGCCTAGCGCTCCGCCGGCCATCGGCGTCACCGATGGCGACGGCGGAACCGGGGAGGCCGACGCCTGAGCGAACGGCGATGAACCGGGCCCGCCTGGCGCCAACGGCGATGGCGGCCCACCCGATCCGGCCGGCCCACCGGGCATGCCTGAGGTCAACGCTTGAGCGGGCCCGGCGCCCGAGAGGCCGGGGGGCATTGCGCCGCCGGGACCGCCGCCGCCGGGTACGCCGGAGGAAATGGGAGGCGCCATGCCGCCGGCTGGTCCTAGCGCGCCTCCTCCGCCCGAAAACCCGCTGCTGGCACCCGGCAGTACGCTGCCACCGCTGTTGCCGCCGCCACCGCCGGTGGCAGGTGGTGCGCCAGCGCTGCCGGTGAACGCTCCGGCGGGGGTGCCGGGGGTGTTGCCGCCGCCACCGCCGGTGGCAGGTGGTGCGCCAGCGCTGCCGGTGAACGCTCCGGCGGGGGTGCGGGGGGTGTTGCCGCCGCCACCGCCGGTGCCAGCAGGAGCGCCGATTCCGCCGGTGAACCCGCCCTCGCGGTTCCCGGGGACGTCGCCGCCGACGGTACCGCTGGTGTTGCCGGCCGCGGGAGCAGGTGTAGTACTCGGCGGTCCACCTGCGTCGGCTCCAGGCATCAATCCGCTGCTGGGTGTCCGTGCGTCTGCGTCTGCTTGGCCGGCGGGATTACCGCTTCCGAAGGGGAAAGGCATTCCGTCGGTAGGTGCATGATTGTTCATGTCCCCAGTGCCGAAAGGGAAAGGAAGTTCGCCGGTCTCGGCGGCTTTACGGCTCAATTCCTCGCCGGTGGGAAGGTGTAATGTCGGAGGGCTCATTTTCGCGCCGTTATCTTGCAGCCACTGTTGGGCATCGCCCTCGATACCAAGATCCTTGAACATCTGTTGGGTCGCCGCAACTATCTTGCCGTAGGCGTCTGAATTGTGTTCGGCTGCTTTAGTGTTGGCCTCGCCGATTAGGCTGATAGCTGCAGCCATCGCCTCGTGCGTGTTCTTCGCTATGAGGTCGTCCACTTTTGGGTTGTAGTCGTTTGCGACGTTCCTCAAGTTCTGACGGAGCTCATTAACGGCGTTGGTGACGCTCTCGCTGGCGCTGCTTTTGCTACGACAATGCTCGGCGGCGTTCGCCAGCCGGTTGTAACCGATCCGCAGGCGTATCAACTCATCTTCCGTTGTGTGACCACTGTTTCTGGCGCTTAGGCCATTGGTGAACGCCTGGAGTTCTACCGCCTCTTGCTCCTTCGCGACGGAGTGTTTTGACCAGTGCTGAACGCCGTTGGTCGGTTCGGTCGGAGGTGCGGGCCACCATGCGCCCACCAAATAGAACGACCATTTCCCAGGCGGTAGATCAGTCACCGCACAAGTCCATCATCACGACCGTTTTTGCATTAGTCTCGGCCATTGCCGCACGATACTCCTCGGGAGTGCCAGCAACTCCTTTTGCTGATTGGATTTGGTAAGCGCCCGCTAAAGCGCGTGCGGCGTCACGGTATTTAGCCTCGAGTGCCGGATCGGACGCGGCCGTCTCAAGCATTAACGAGCCATTGGTTAGCGAAAGACGTGCCATTACGGCGTCCCCGTCGGGGTTATTGGTAGCGATGTGCATGGCATTCGCTGCCAGCTTATACGTGCTGCAAAGCTTGCCTGCAGCAGCGCTCCTTTGCGCGCTCGAATAGTTGGACGACGGTGCTGGTCGGGCGAGGCCTATTATCCCAACAATAAGGGCGGCGACAGCCAACGACGCAGCGAGTACCGCAAGCGCGAAGGCCGGTCGGCGGTGCGGCTGAGCGGCGGGAGCCGCGGGCCAAGGCGGCGGTGTCATGGTCACATTGCGGATGGTAACCCCGGAGGCCACTTTCGCGCTTACGCTCGTTTGGCCTCGCTTGCGCCGGCGAACCTAGCACGGCTGTCCGGTACAGCCTGTGGGAGGCCTTGATCGATAGACGCTCGATACCCAGCGTCGAAAGCGGACCAGCCGGAGAAATTGCGACCCCGAGAGGCTCCGCGTTAGCCCTGAGCAGCAAGGCGGCGACGGTGAGACTCTGGCGTCCGGACCCGGTCTTGGCATGCAGCGCCGAGCGTGGCGAGGCTCAGTCCTCGCACAAAACCTTCACCGCACGATCTTTGGCATTTGTATCGTCGACGATCTGATGCCACGCTGCCGAGTCGGCCGACTCACTACTAGCCATTGCCGCCTGGGTTTGGAAGGAGACTGCCAAGGCGCGTGCCGCATCACGGTATTCGACGTCGAGCGCAGGGTTTGCGGACGCAGTCTCAAGGATTGATGCGCCGTTGAGCATCGAAATGCGAGCTAACGCAGGGTCCCCTCCGGGGGCCGTCTCGATTTGCGAAGCACGCACAGCGACTTCGTACCGTTCGCACAATTGCGCCCTCGCCCGATCCTTCTCGACCGCCGAATAGGTCTCTGCTGTGCCCGTGGGTCTGTTCAGTGCGATAACAACGCCGGCTACAGCCAAAGCAGCTGTCGCGATTAGACCGATAGTGAGCGAAATCAGCTGCCAACGGTCAGGCCGGAAAGGGACTGGCGCAGGCCATGGCGGTGTCATCGTCACATCGTGAGGCTAGCCTGCGGATAGGACTTGTCCGATCGGTTACCGCTCAGCTGTTTGTAGAACACCAGCCCGTTGCCCTTGTTGTTGTGCACCATCGCCCGGCGCTCGTGCGTATTATCGTAGGGACCCTTCGCGATCCTGCCGCCACCGGCTTGGAGGGCCTTCGCGGCGCAGTCGACGCCGTCCGCCTTGGTGCCGACCACCATCTGGCCGTGGATAGGGCGATCGACGGCGGACGCCAACGCCAAGGTCACCGATCCACCGTCAAGCGCGGCAAAGTGCGTGCCGTCGCGAAACTTCAACCGTATGCCTCGGGTTACGGCGTCGATCGACACGGTTGGACTAGAAGCTGATTCCGGCGCCGGCTGGGTACTCTGCGCGGGCCACGAGGCGCCCACCAAATAGAACGACCACTTCCTGGGCGGTAGGTCAGACACCGCATAACTCTTTCAATACGCGTTCTTTAGCGTTAACAGCGTCCACAGCTGAATCGAATGCCGGCTCGCCCAATCTACTCATGGAAGACTCAACGACCACGTTTTCGTATGTCTGCACCACCTCTTTAGCCGCATCGCGGTACTTGGATTCCAGCGCGGGGTCGGATAATGCGTCTTCGAGGATGAGGGCTCCGTTTACCAAGGCGATGCGCCCGAAGCCCGCATCGGGTCCATTGGTCTCGACGTGGACAGCGCCCATGGCGGGTTTGAACCGATCGCAAAGACCGGTCTTTGCCGCCGTCATCTGAGCCGCCGAATAGGTGGGGTCGGCCGCCGGGCGGGTCAGCGCCACGATCGCCATGATTAGTGCCGCAGCCCCCAATAGAGCGGCGAACACCGCAAATGCGAAGGCGGGCCGGCGGCGCGGCTCAGCGGCGGGAGTTGCGGGCCAAGGCTGCGTGGGGGGGCCACGTTGCGGATGGTAGACCCGACCACCGCTTCTTCGCTTACACCGTCGTTTCCACTGCCCGCCACCGGGTGCTTGTGGAGTCCCCCATCGGGCAGTGAGTGGCACACGTGGATTAGGGCCGCTGCTCAACCAGAAGCGAAGCGACCCGTATCCCCTCGCCAGTCTCGACAGATCTGAATTGCTGATGCGGGGAGCGGCAGTTACTTTTGCGGAGTGGCGGACGTGCTCGGTGCTTTTGCCGATGCAGCGCGGGACCGCGAAGCGCAACTGGCCCAGCGACTGGCGGTATCGGCGGCGGCGGACAGCGAGTTTGAGTCCGCGCTGCGCGGTGCTGTCGAGCACAACCGCCACTCGCGCCAGCGCCTCGACGCCATCGAAGCTGAGATCAAGCAGGCGGCCGCGACGTACGGGGACTCGAAACACCGGCGGGTGCTCGCCAGTTTCAGCAATTCTTGGTCCACAAAACTCGAGAAATCCACAAAGTTGTCGCCGACGGCTTCGCCGACAGTCAGGCCCGGGCCGCAGCGTTGCAAAAGCTCAGTGGCTCTTACGCCATCGGCGGTGATCCGCCATTAGCACCGCCAACAGCGCCGACCGATGACTCCGACCGGCCTGGCGATGACAAAGCGGATCCTGACGACATTGCACGGGCGGTTGGTGACGATCACGACCAGCCGTGGCGATACCCGTGGGATCCGCCGCCGCCCACCGACTCGGCGCCCGGAGGCGGCTATTGGGATATCGACGGTCAATCGCCGTATCAAAGTGGACCCGGTAGTGGGCCGCCCATGGGGCCGATTGCCGCGCCGACGCCATGGCATCGCGATGTGACGCCGGTGACCGGAGCCAGCTCGGGCCTGGAAGAGGTGGTGGCACCGCAGCCCAATGGCTGGGGCGTGCAGCCAGCGTGGACCCTGCAGGAGGGTTACCGCTTTCGAGTGGTCGGCGAGGGATTCAACGGTGCGCCAGGCCTGTGCGGTGGGTGCAGCGTGACGGTAAGTGGTATCAAGCGAAGTGGATCGATTACGACTTCGAGGTGGAGCACGTACGTGCTTTGGTGCCGCACAATGACGCGGGCGGCTATGGCTTGAAACCGTGGGGTTTGAACACGTGGAATCCGATCGACGTCAAAGACATATACCAGCTACAGGTCAACAACCCGCGGCTCTCGCTGTCGTTGCCCACCCCGATCGGCGGTGCCTTCCAGATGCCGGCGAGCACGCCGCGGGTGGTTTCGGGCCGCTGACATGACAACGAGTCGATACCGACGCTGGGCCGTGGCGACCACGACACTTATCGCGGTTGCCTGCGTGACGCTTGGAGTGGCCTGGGCGGTGCGACACCACCGGTCGCCCTCTGCCGCATCCGCCGACGACTGCGCTGTAGTGGCGCAGCTGGCCCGGCTGTGGCGGGCGGATTCGGAAAACTCGATGGATGCACTAGCCCGAGACGACAACGACCCGCTCGCCGAAGCCGACGGCACCGCTGCGCTCAGCGAGAAGGCGCGCGCCGCAGCGCAATCGGTTTCCGATCCGGCGATCAGAGACGACTTGAACAGCTGGGCGGACGGCTTCGCCCTGCTGGCCCAGATCATCCAAGGCGACGCCCAAGAGCCCTCGCCCCAAGATTCACCCGAGGAAGCCGAGCGCATTCAAAAAGCCGGTGATCAGATCTATCTGACCGCCGACAAGTTGCGGGCGGCCTGCCCCGAGGCGTTTCCGCCCCGGCGCTGACCCCTATCGCGCCAGCGGCTTGTAGAACACCAGCCCGTTGCCCTTGTTGTCATAGACCACCGCCCGACGTTCGTGCGCATCGTCGTAGGGGCCCTTGACGATCCCGCCGCCGCTGGATTCGATGGCCTTCGCGGCGCCGTCGACGTCGTCGGTCTTGATGCCGACCACGACCTGACCGTGGATGGGGTGATCGACTGCGGTCGCCAGTGCCAGGGTCACCGATCCGCCGTCGAGGGCGGCAAAGTGGGCACCGTCGCGAAACTTCAACGCCATGCCCAGGGTCTCGCTGTAGAACTTGATCGATTCGTCCAGGTCGTCGGTGGACAAGACGATCATCCGAATGTCGTGGTCGCTCACGGGGGCCTCCTGCGGGTTCGCTCTCGATCCAGGCTAAGCCCGGGATACCGTCTGCGGATGGGTAAACGCCTTGCCGCTGGGATCATCACGGTCGTCCTTGTCGCTTTGCTAGTCAACGCTGTGATCACCGATCGCATCTCGCGGGCGGCCGAACCGTTCGCCGGCGGGCGGGTGCTCGAGCTGCCCGGGCCGGACCTGAACATCCGCGAGTACGGCGCGGGTGGTGAGCGTGCCATTGTTCTGCTGCACGGGTATACGGCGTCGATCCAGTGGTGGGAAGCGGTGGCACCGGCGCTGGCGCAGAGCAACCGGGTGATCGCGGTCGATCTGGTGGGCCACGGCGGCTCCGAAGCCCCGCGCGATCCGGCGGCCTACAGCGCCGAAGCGCAGGCGACTGCGGTACGTCAGGCGCTCGACGCTCTCGGCGTGCGGCACGCGGTCGTGATCGGACATTCGATGGGCGGATGGGTGGCCACCGCACTGGCCGAAAGCGCACCGGGGCTGGTGGAGCGGGTGATGGTCTCCGATACCCCTGCGGCGCTGGGGATGAGCGCGCTGCCGGCGCTGGGCAATGCGGTGTGCTGGCCGGTGCTCGGTGCCGCCCTGGACCGGTTCCGAAGTGTCGACGCCATAGACAAGTCTTCGCTGCAAACCGGGTTCGCCGCGGACTTCCCGGTTCCCGAGCTGGCCTACCGGTCGCTGAAACGCATGACCCACAACGCATTGTGTGATGCCAAGACCGCCGGCCGGATCAACGAGCAGCGGGCGGTGGCCGACCGGTTGGCCGGGCTGGGCAAGCCGGTGCTGGTGCTGTGGGGCGACCGTGATGTGCTCACCCCGACCCAATCCAACGTCGACCGCTACCGCGTGGCGGGCCTGGACCCGGTCGTCATCGCCGGATCAGGGCACAGTCCGATGGTGGAGAAGCCCGCGGAATTCCTGGATGTGGCCAGGGATTTCGACAAAGTGCATTAAGCGCCCCAGGTCTGCCGGGCCACCCGGTGGAAGTTGCCGCCGAGCACCGCGCCGATGTCGGCGTCGGCCCAGCCGCGCGCCGACAGGTGCTCGCGCAACTGCAGCCAGGTCTCCGGCGGCATCCACTGGATGGGTCCCCAGCGGGTGTAGCTGGCGTCGAACAACTGCGGGTTGGCGGCCATCTCCTCGGTGAGCTCGGTGTGATCGAACGAGTAATCGGTGCTGACCCCGACGTGCTCGACGCCCACCAGCTCGACCGCGTACTCCAGGTGACGTGTCATCGCCTCAAGGGTTGGAGTATTGGGGCCCAGGAAGATTCCCACGCCCGTGATACCGACGACACCGCCGGTGGCCGCGCATGCCCGGGCCTGATCGTCGGTGATGTTGCGCGGGTGATCCCAGATGGCCCGCATGCAGGAGTGGCTGTAGACCACCGGGCCGGTCGAGACGTCGCACAGGTCCAGGCCGGTCCGGACGCTGCAGTGCGAGCCGTCGGGAACCATGCCTACGCGGTTCAACTCGGCGACGACCGCGCGGCCCCACCCGGTGAGCCCGCCGTCGTTGGCGTCCAGGCAGCCATGCCCGGCCCGGTTGGCGTGATTGTAGGTGGGCAGCAAGGTGCGTACTCCGTGCTCGACCAGCACGGCCAGATGGTCCAGATCGTCATCGAGGGGGTTGGAGTCCTCCAGGTCGAACACCACCGCGATGCCGCCGGCACCGGTGATCGCCTCGACATCCGCCAGGCCGGCGGCCACCGTCAGGCCCGGGCGGGCCGCGATTGCGCGGTGAAAATGCCGCAGCAGCGCCATGGTGTCGGCGAACCGCTGCGGTGAATAGCCCACGTTCACCAACAGCACCGCGCCGCCGCCTCGCTGGTAGCGGGTCAGCGGCGCCACGTCGGTGCCCTCGCGCAACGGCAGGCAGGTGTGCTGGTCCCATAGCAGGGTGCTCATAGGGCCCGATCTTGCTCTGTAGGACGCGCGGATGCGACGCATTAATCTGGCCGAATGGCTATTGAGGTGCGGCCCGCGCACAAACCCGATATCTCACCGCTTGCCGCGACGTTGGGGCGCGCGTTCTACGACGATCCGGTGTCGGTGTGGATGCTGCCCGACGACGACCGCCGTACCGCACAGCTATCGAAGTTCTTCGCCACGTCCACCCGGTACCACCACCTGGGCGGCGGTGGGGTGGAGGTGGCGTGTGACGGCACGACCGTGGGGGCGGCGGCGCTGTGGGACCCGCCCAACCAGTGGAAGCAGTCGAAGGTGTCGCAGCTGCGGATGGTGCCGGCGCTGATCTGGTCGTTCGGCCGGCATCTCGCCCGCGGGCGGGCGATCTCAGATCTGTTGGAGGCCAACCATCCTGAAGAGCCGCACTGGTATCTGGCGGTGATCGGCAGCGACCCCTTGGTGCGCGGTCGCGGGTTCGGGCAGGCCGTGATGCGATCCCGGCTGGAGCGCTGCGATGCCGAGTACGCCCCGGCGTATCTGGAGTCCAGCAAGCTCGAAAACGTCCCGTATTACGAGCGTTTCGGCTTCAAGGTGACCGGGGAGATCACCTTGCCCGGCGGTGGGCCGACGCTGTGGAAGATGTGGCGGGCGCCCCAGAGGCCGTAGTAGCTAGTCGCGAACGGAGTCGCCGAGCCGTTCGGCGGCCGTGAGGTAGTCCTCCACGAACTCGAACACCACGTCGCGTGCGGGCTTCACCTTGTTCATCAGCCCAACGCCTTGGCCGACGAAATAGGTGGCCAGCGCTTGCGCCCCGGGATGCCCGGTGGCGGCGAGCTTGTCGACGCGGCGAAGTACCGGTTCGGCCAGCATGGACTGCAGCGGCAGCGGCAATGTGGCGTGCCCTTTCTCGTTGGGGCGCCACGCATCCGTCCAATCCGAGACCAGCTGGCGAGCCGGTTTCCCGGTGCGGCCGGTGGAGCGGATGGTGTCTCGCGAGGTGGCCGCAAGCATTTTCTGGACGGTGTGCGGGGCGGTTTCGGCTTCGTCGGTGGTGAGCCACACCGAACCGGTCCATGCTCCGGCTGCACCCAGGGCCACGCAGGCTGCCATTTGCCGGCCGGTGACGATCCCGCCGGCGGCCAGCACAGGGACCGCGTCGTCGATGGCCTCGATGACTTCGGGAACCAGTACCAGCGTGGAGACTTCGCCGCAGTGGCCACCGGCCTCGGTGCCCTGGGCGACGATGAGGTCGACGCCTTGGGCGACCTGCTTGAGGGCGTGTTCCTTGGCGCCGACCAGAGCCGCGACCGGGATGTCGTGGTCTTTTCCGGACTGGATCATGTAGTCCGGCGGCACGCCGAGCGCATTGGCCATCAGACGAATGGGATGGGCGACGGCAACCTCGAGAAGCTGTTCTCCGGAGCTACCGGTCAGCATGGCCGATCCCAGCCGGGGAGCATCATCTGTCTCAATATCGTGCTGCGCCAACAGGTCTGCGATAAATCCCTGATAGTCGGCGGGGATCCGGTCGGAGAGTTGGCGCCCCGACAGATTCTCGCCCTTGCCCTCGAATTTGGCCGGCACGATGATGTCGATGCCGTACGGCTTTCCCTTCACCTGCTCGTCGATCCAGCTCAGCTCCTGATCCAGCTGCTCCGGGGTGTAGGCGGCACCACCGAGCACGCCGAAGCCGCCCGCATTCGTCACCGCGGCCACCACATCGCGGCAGTGGCTGAAGGCGAACAGCGGGAAGTCGATGCCGTATTGCTCGCAGATGGGGGTCTTCACGTCGCCGCTCCTTCTCCTGAACTCCGGTCCTGCGGAGAAGTATCAGCCCACCAGTGCGTCGACGTCGAGCAGGGGCAGGCCGGCGTCTCCCAGATCGGAGTCGCCCAGGTCGGGAGCGGCAAAGGTGTGGCCGGCCAACAAGGCCTCCAGCGAGCCGGTGACCTCGGCACTTTCCGGCGGGGGCAGCGGGGCGTCGATCGGCGCGATGACCCCGGCCCCGGTCAGGTAGGCGACCGCTCTGCCCACTTGCGTTGCCACGTCGGCCACCATCCCGCCGACGGTATTGAGCATCCACTGGGCGCCTTGGGCCAGTCCGCTGATCAGGAAGATGTCCTGGTCGATGATCGTCTGCAGGTAGTTGCTGATCGGCGGCAGGAGATAGCTTTCGATGAAGAAGCCGGCGCCGCCGGCCAGCGCACGCAAGCTCAGCATGATGTCGGTGCCGATGTTGGGGTAGCCGAAGCTGTTGATCGCATCGGTGAGGGCCTGCTTGAGATCGACCGGCATGACGAAGCTGTCCAGAATCTCCGGGTCGCTTTGCATCGGAGCACCGTCGAAGTCCGCTCGCATCGGGATGCCGAAGGCCTGCAGGATCGTGGGCGTGATGTCGACGGTCTGGTAACTCAGGTTCTGGCCGCCGGCCTGCGCCTCGTTGCCGGCCAGCGAGAACATCACGAAACTCGACGTCTCGTTGGGCGACTGGAAGCCGTGGCCGAGGCTGAAACCGGGCAGCGTCACGGTCTGCTGATGGCCGTGGTCGGTGACGGCGATGATCGTCCAGCGGTCGCCGGTGGTCGCCTCGGCCTGGGCGACCGCCTCCAGGATCTGTTTGAAGTTGGCCCCGACATTGATGACGGCTTGGGCGTACTCTTCCGACCCGCCACTGAACGAGTGTCCGGCGTGGTCGACCTGCGACTGGTAGGCGAATATGAAGGTCGAAAGATCCGGGCTGTCCGTGGTGCTCAGGATCTTGGCGACAGTCGCTTCGGTGGCCAGCGCATCCATCTCCGCCGATGTCGAGCCACCGGAGATGGCGATGATGTTGTCAGCGGGATAGCCACCGGTGGAGGCCATCTCGGTGAACAGGCCCCGGCCGGAGATGACGGTGGTGTCGATCTCCGGTTTGTTGTACTCGATCAGGTTGAACACCGACGGCCAGGTTGTGTACGGCTCGGGACGGTAGATGTTGCTGACCACGCCGTGCTTGTCGTCCCACACCCCGGTCAGGATCGTCGACCACGACGGAGTGGACATCGTCTGGTGGCCGATGATGCTGGTGGCGGCGGTGACGCCGCGGTCCATCAGCATCTTGAAGCCGCTGTCGTCGTTATAGGCGTACTCTAAGACCTTGTCCAGGTTGGTGCCGTCGGTGCCGAGCAGCAGCACGTGCTCGGCGGCAAGCATCCACTCGGCGCTCAGCGTGGACAGTCCCGCCTGCGTCCCGACCGCCGCCCCCGCCCCGGCGACCAGGCCGGCAACGGTTGCGCCACAGAGAAACTGCCTGATCGTCGTCATGGCGTGTCAGCCCAGCAGTGCATCGACGTCGAGCAGCAGGGGCAGATCGGTGTCGTGGAAGTCGGGGAGGCTGAAGTCGGCGCTTCCCGGCAACGGCAACGGCGCGTCGGTCGGCTCGATGACGCCCGCCCCGAGCAGCTGCGAGATCGCCACGGCCATGGCGTTGGTGGAGTCCACCACCAGTCCGCCGGCGAATTGGACGACCTGCTGGGTGATTTCGGCCAGCCCGCTGAGCAGGAAGATGTCCTGGTCGATGATGCTCTGCAAGAATTTGGTGATCTCGGTGAGGCCAAGGTTGATCCCGTAGGGGATGCTGGCGATCGCCGTGCGGATAGCCAGTTCGATCTCGTTGCCGATGTTGGGATAGCCGAACATCGCGATCGCGTCGGTCAGTGCCTGCTTGAGATCCACCGGCGTGACGATGCTGTTCAGGGCGGTCGGGTCGGTCATCGAGACACCGTCGAAGTCCGAGCGCATCGGGATTCCGAACAGCGCCAGAATTGTCGGCGTGATATCGGCAATGGAGTAGTTCAGGTTCTGGCTGCCGTCAGTGGCGTCATGACCGGCTTGATCGAAGATGACGAACTGCGTCGTCTCATTGGGCGACTGGAAGCCGTGACCGAAGCCCAGCGACTGGGTGTGGCCGTGGTCGGTGGTGAGGATGATCGACCAGTCGTCCCCGGTGATCGCCTTGACCTCTTGGATCGCGGCCAGAATCTGTTGGATGTTGGCACCGAGATTGATGACGGCTTGCAAGTATTCGTCCGACCCGCCGCCGAACGAGTGTCCGGCGGTATCAGCCTGCGACTGGTAGGAGAACAAGAAGCTCGAGATGTCGGCCTCGTTGTTCTGGGTCGCCATGATCTGGGCGATGGTGAGCGCGGTGACCAGCGCGTCGGAGTCGGCCGGGCTGTCGTCCGCCGGGACGAAAACGTTGTTGTCGGCCGAATACCCGCCCGCCGCGGCCAATTCGTTGAGGTACTGCCAGTTGCTGATGATCGTGGTGTCGATCTCCGGCTTGTGGTACTCGAGCATGTTGAACACCGTGGGCCATTTGTCGTACGGCTCGGGCCGGAACAGGTTGTTGATCACCCCGTGTTTGTCGTCCCACACTCCGGTGAGGATCGTCGACCACGACGGTCCGGAGATCGTGGTGTGGTTGACCTCGGTGGCGGCCCCGGTGATGCCCTGGTCCATCGCCGTCTTGAAGCCGCTGGCGTCGTTGTAGGCGTATTCCAGGATCTTGGAGAGGTTTACGCCGTCGACGCCGATCAGCAGCACGTGCTCGGCAGCAAGCATCCATTCGGCGGTGCGGGTGGGCAGGCCCGCCTGCGTTCCGACCGCCGCCCCCGTCCCGGCAACCAGGCCTGCGACGGCCGCGCCACACAGGACCTGCTTTAGTGTTGTCACGAGCGATTTCCCGTCGCCGAAGTTGTGCGGACTTGGCGGCGACAGTAGCAGGCACCCAGGAAAAACTCAGCTTTCTCTCGCATTCCGAGCATTTTGGCTGGATGTTACTGAGGGTTCCGTCAGCGACTGCGGTCGAGGGCAGCCCATTCGGTACTCACGTCAGGTTGCGGAGGCGCTCCAACGCACGGGCGTCGGTCAGCTCCGCCCGGTGCTCGGGGTGCGCCCAGTAGAACCGCTCAGGGCTTGCTGCGCCAGCCGCCGGCAGCCAGAGCGATCATCCGAAGTTGCTTGACGGCAACGTGTTTGATCTCGGCCAGCGTCTCCTCATCCGGGGCCTCCTCGATGGCCTCGGCGGTGACGGTCATCGCGTTGACGAACAGGCCCGCCAGGATATTCAGGTCTTCGGTGCTCCACCCGCTCAACGCCGGAAACCGGGCCAGGTCGGTGGCCAGCTCAGAGGTGATCAACTTGATCTCGGTGCGAATCGCATAGCGCAGCACCGTCATCCCGCTGAAGCGTTCCCGGTTGATGAACCGCCAGTATTCGTGGCGGGACGCGACGCTGTCGATCAGCACCTCGACCGAGGACTCGATGATCCGGCTGGGATCGACCCCGCCGCCCCGGGCGTCGCGCAGCGTCTCGCGCAGCGCCCGAAACGACTCGTCGATGAGCACCAGGCCCAGCGCGTCCATCGACTCGAAGTGCCGGTAGAAGGCGGCCGGGACGATGCTGGCCGCACGCGTCACCTCGCGCAGGCTCAGAGCGCTGAAGCTGCGTTCGTCGAGCAGGGTCAGCGCCGCGCTGATGATGGCGCGACGGGTGGCTTCCTTGCGTTCCTCGCGCGAGGGCCGCTCCGGCCGTTCGGGCCGGGGCGGGCGCTCGGCACGGGGTGGGCGCGGCGGCCTCGTTCGCCCGGACCGTGAATTCGGCGTACGACTGTTCACTGAGTGTGAAGCGTAACACAACGGGCCGAAATCCCTTGACGGACCGTGAACGGTTGTTCACTGTGTACATATGTTCACTCAAACGTTGACACGGCGGGTACTGGGCTCCAGCCTGGTCGACCTGCTCACCGGCCCCCACGGGGTCGACCGCTACACCGAACTGGTGTCGCCGACCTGGACCTGCAACGATGCCCGTGCCCGGGTGGTCGCCGTTCGGCGCGCTACCCCGCGTAGCGTGACCCTGCTGCTGGAACCCAACGACGCGTTCGGTGGCTTTCAAGCCGGCCAACACATCAACCTGTCCGTCGACATCGACGGACGCCGGCGTACCCGCTGCTACTCGCCGGCCAGCGCCGAGGGGCAGCGGCTCATCGAACTCACCATCGGCCGCCATGAGTCCGGACTGGTCTCCGAGCACCTGTACCGCAATGCCCGGCCCGGCATGGTCGTCGGCCTGGACTCCGTCGGCGGCGACTTCGTGCTGCCCGCGATCCGGCCCCGGCGCATCCTGCTGATCTCCGGCGGCAGCGGAATCACCCCGGTGATGTCGATGCTGCGCACCCTGATCGCCGAACGCTATGCCGGCCGGGTGACGTTCATCCACTACGCCCGCACCCCCGAGGAGGCGTGCTACCGCCAGGAACTGGCCGAGATGCCGCGGGTGACGGTGCTGCACGGCTACACCCGGGCACCCGAAGCCGGCGATCTGCACGGGCATTTCGACGCCGAGCACCTGGCGGCGGCCACCCCGGAACCGGACGCGGTGTTCGTGTGCGGTCCGCCGGCGCTGGTGGCGGCCGTGCGCGAACAGCGGCCCGACGCCATCTCGGAAAGCTTCGTGCCACCGGAACTTTCGGCCGATCCCTCCGGCGGGCGCATCACATTCCTCGGCAGCACCATCTCGGTGGCCGACGACGGGCGGCCACTGCTGGAACAGGCCGAATCAGCCGGGCTGCAACCGGCCAGCGGATGCCGAATGGGCATCTGCCACAGCTGCACCTGCCGCAAAACCGGTGGCACAGTGCGAAACCTGATCACCGGGGCGCTCTCCACCGCCGAGAGCGAAGACATCCAGATCTGCGTGTCGGTGCCCGTCGGCGACGTCGACATCGACCTGTAAAACCAAAGGAGCCAACCATGACACAGTCAGTCCTCGAGCGCTCGCAGACCGAGCAGCCGCAGGTGCTCACCCGCTCAGACCTCCCGCCCAACCTCGACGCCTTCGGCGCCGAACTCGACGCCATCCGCCAGGGGGTGCTCGACGACCTTGGCGAACGCGACGCCGACTACATCCACCAGATCATCAAGGCCCAGCGCACGCTGGAGGTCGGCGGGCGCGCGTGTCTGTTCTTCAGCATCATCCCGCCGGCCTGGCTGGCCGGCACCGTCATGCTGGGGCTGTCGAAGATCCTCGACAACATGGAGATCGGCCACAACGTCATGCACGGCCAGTACGACTGGATGGGCGAACCGGCGTTGTACGGCAAGCACTTCGAGTGGGACACCGCCTGCCCGGCCGATCAGTGGCGGCACTCGCACAACTACATGCACCACACCTACACCAACATCGTCGGGATGGACCGCGACGTCGGCTACGGCATCCTGCGGATGAGCGACAAGCAGCCTTGGGAGCCCTACTTCCTGGGCAACCCGCTGTATGCCTTCCTGCTGATGGTGCTGTTCCAGTACGGGGTGGCGGTGCACGAGATGGAGACCGAACGCATCCGCGCCGGAGAGATCGGGTTCGCCGACAAACGCGAGATGCTGCGGGAGACGTGGCAGAAGGTCCGGCGTCAGACCCTCAAGGACTACGTGGCCTTCCCGCTGCTGGCCGGCCCGTTCGCGCCGCTGGTGTTCGCCGGCAACCTGACCGCCAATCTGATGCGCAACGTGTGGGCCTACACCATCATCTTCTGCGGGCACTTCCCCGACGGCACCCAGGAATTCACCGTCGAAGAGGCCGAGAACGAGTCACGCGGCATGTGGTACTACCGCCAGATCCTCGGGTCGGCGAACCTGACCGGCGGCAAGTGGTTCCACATCCTGACCGGCAACCTGTCCTTCCAGGTCGAGCACCACCTGTTCCCGGACCTGCCGGCGCACCGCTACGCCGAGATCGCCCCGCGGGTGCGCGAGATCTGCGAGCGCTACGGCGTCCCGTACAACAGCGGCCCGCTGCTCAAGCAGTTCGGCAGCGTGGTGCGCAAGATCTGCAAGCTGGCGCTGCCCTGGAACTGAGGGGGGCTACTCGACGCCGACGGTGACCTCGGTCGATTTGATGAACACCGTCGCCGGCTGACCGACCTTGAGGTCGAGGTCCAGGGCGGCGTCGCGGGTGACCGACGAGGTGATCACCTGGTCGCCACCGTCGAGCCGGATCTTGACCACGGCCATCACCGAACCGACGTCCAAATCGGCGATGGTTCCGGTGAGTTGGTTGCGTGTTGAGAGTTGCATGGCGGTCCTCCGGATTCTCCGATACGCCTGACGGCTCAACGGTAGATCAGCACCGGGGCCCAAGCAGGGCAATCGACGCATCGACGGCGGGGTTGACGATGGCACCGATGTCGGTGCCGTCCTCGACGGCCAGCGCGGTCAGCTCGCGCAGCCCACCCAGCAGGATCACCGCCAGCGCCGGGCTCAGTCGCGGCAGCTCGGCGCGGCGAAAACCCGGACTGCCGCTGAGCTCGACGAGCAGGTTCGTCATCAGCTCCAGGCCGCGCCGCTGGGCCGGTCGGGCCACCTCGCCCAGCGACGGCAACTCCCGGATCCAGCTCAGCGTGATGGCCGGCCGGGCCCGGATCTGAGCGACGTAGGCCTGCACCGCCTGGCGGATCTGGTCTTGCCAATCGGCATCCGGATCGACCGCGGCGCGAATCCGCTGGGCCAGCGCCTCGTTGTCGGCGCGCAACAGCTCCAGGAAGCACTCCTCCTTGCTGGCGAAGCGGTCGTAGAAGGTGCGCTTGGAGGTGCGCGCGGCACGCACGATGTCGGCGACGGTGCTGGCCCGGTAACCGCGTTCGGCGATCGCCTCGGCCAGCCCGTCGAGCAGCCGGCGCCGGAACAGGTCGGCGGTGCCGGCCGCCTCGCCGTTGGCCACCAGTGTCGTCATCGCCGTGCCTCCCTGCCGCGCCCGCGAACCCTTGCCAGCCGCTGGTACGTAAGGGTACCGTGTCCGGCAAGCGTTTGGTACGCCTCGGTACCACCTGTCGCCCCAGGAGGCAGCCCATGACCCAGACCATCGCCGGCAGCAGCACGCACACCACCCCGGCGGTCAACCTGCCGCCGGGGCCGCGGCTGCCCAAGTGGCTCTCGATGTTGCTGTTCACCGCGGACCGGCGCCGGCTGGTGAATCACCTGACCCGGCGCTACGGCGCGTCCTTCACCGTCAACAGCCCGATCTTCGGGCCGACCGTCTTCGTCACCGAACCGGACCTGGCCCGGCAGGTGTTCCTCGCCAACCCCGAGGACCTCGGCAACATCCAGCCGAACCTGTCGCGGATCCTGGGATCGGGCTCGGTCTTCGCGCTCGACGGCGCCGAGCACCGGCGCCGCCGCAACCTGCTGAGTCCGCCGTTCCACGGCAAGAGCGTCCGCGCCTACGAGCAGATCATCGTCGAGGAGACCCTCCGCGAGATCGCGGACTGGCCCACCGGCACACCCTTCGAGACGCTGCTGCCGATGAACCGGATCACCCTCAACGTCATCCTGCGCGCGATCTTCGGGGCCGAAGGCGCCGAACTGGATCAGCTGCGGGTCGACCTGCCCAGGTGGGTGACGCTGGGTTCGCGGCTGGTGACCTTGCCGATGCCGGCCCGCACCTTCGGGCGATACACGCCGTGGGGGAAGTTGGCCGCCTGGCGCGCCCAGTACGAGACGATCCTGGACAAGCTGATCGACGACGTGCGCGCGGACCCGAACTTCGAGAACCGCACCGACGTGCTCACCCTGCTGCTGAGCAGCACCTACGACGACGGTACGGCGATGACCCGCAAAGAGATCGGCGACGAGTTGCTGACTCTGCTGGCGGCCGGCCATGAGACCACGGCCTCGACCATGGCCTGGGTCTTCGAACGGCTGAGCCGCTACCCGAACCTGCTCAACGAGCTCACCGCCGAAGCCGACGGGGACGCCAACACGTTGCGGCGCGCCAGTATTCGGGAAGTGCAACGCGTGCGCACCGTGATCGACTTCGCCGGCCGGCACGTCTACGCGTCCAGCATCCAGATCGGCGAATGGGTGATTCCGCGCGGCTACGGCGTCATCGTCGGGATCAACCAGATCCACCAGAACCCGCAAGCGTTCCCCGATCCGGAGCGCTTCGACCCGCATCGCTACCTCGACGGCAGCCCGTCGGCGTTCGAGTGGCTGCCCTACGGTGGCGGCAGTCGACGCTGCCCGGGGTCGACGTTCGCCAACCTGGAGATGGACCTCGTGCTGCGAACGGTATTGCGGCACTTCACCATCGAGCCCACCACCGAGCCGGGGGAGAAGTATCACGGCCGCGGCGTGGCCTTCACTCCGAAGAACGGCGGGCGGATCACCGTGCGGCGGCGAGACTAGGGCCGCCCCCTCGCCGAGAAGACGTGAAAGCCCCTAAAACGGGCGCCAAATGGGGGCTTTCACGTCTGCTCGCCGGCTATGTCTGGCGCTGCAGCTGCCAGTCCGGGCGGATGTAGTGGCAGGTGTAGCCGTTCGGGTACCGCTCCAAATAATCCTGGTGCTCGGGCTCGGCCTCCCAGAAGTCACCGGCCGGGCTGACCTCGGTCACCACCTTGCCCGGCCAGCGCCCGGAGGCCTCCACGTCGGCGATGGTGTCCAGCGCGATCTGGCGCTGCTCGTCGTCGAGGTAGAAGATCGCCGACCGGTAGCTGGGCCCGACGTCATTGCCCTGCCGGTTGCGGGTGGTCGGGTCGTGGATGGCGAAGAAGAACTCCAGCAGACTGCGGTAGTCGGTGGCGGCCGGGTCGTAGCTGATCTCGATGGCCTCGGCGTGGTTGCCGTGGTTGCGGTAGGTGGCGTTGGGTACCTCGCCGCCGGTGTAGCCGACTCGGGTCGACACCACACCGGGTTGCTTGCGGATCAGGTCCTGCATGCCCCAGAAGCAGCCGCCGGCCAGGATCGCTCTCGGGTAATCGGTCATGCCCCCGATTATCCCGGCTCAGCCGGCGCTCGCCAGTGGATAGGAGCGATAGCTGGTCAGCACCGCGCTCGGTTCCCGCTGTGGCGCCGCGAGCGCGGTCAACTCCGGGAAGCGGTCGAACAGGGCGAGCAGGCCCGACCGGATCTGCATGCGGGCCAGCGGGGCGCCCAGACAGACATGCGGGCCGAACCCGAAGCCCAGGTGGCCGGTCTGCGGCCGGGCCAGATCGAGCCGGTCGGGATCGGCGAACACCGCCGGGTCCCGGTTGGCGGCCGCCAAGCCGAGCAGGATCGGGGCACCGCGGTCGATCACGGCGTCACCCACGTCGATCGGAGCTTCGGCCACCCGGGAGATCATCTGGGCCGGGCTGATCAGCCGGACCAGCTCATCGACGGCCTGCGGGGCGGCCAGCAGCTGCCGTTGCCCGGATTTGTCGATCAGCAGCGCCACCGCCCCGGTGAGCACGGCGGTGGTGGTGTCGTGCCCGGCCGACAACAGGAAGATGGCGTTGTGCAGCAGTTCGTCATCCGAGAGCGGCAGGCCGCTGGTGGCCACCACCGACAGCAGGTCATGGCCGGGGTCGGTGCGGCGCAGCTCCAGTAGGTCGGCGAGCAAGGCCTTCATCCCGGCGGCGGCGTCGTCGGCGGCGGTGAACACCGAGCGGGGTGCGGCCGGTTCCAGGGCGGCGATCAGCGCCATCGACCAGGCCGCCAGATTGTCCAGTTCGCTGTCGGGAACCCCCAGCAGGGCGGCGATCATCCCCAGCGGCAACGGTTTGGCGAACTCGGCCACCAGGTCGAAACCTCCCGCGTCCAGCCCGGCCGCCAATGTCCTTGCCCGGGCGGCGACTTGCGGCTCGAAGGAGGCCAGCGCCCGCGGGGTGAACGCCCGCGACAGCGGTGCCCGCAGCCGGCGGTGATCGTCGCCGGAGCGGTAGAATAGGTTGTGCTCCACATGGGTCAGATACGGCCGAGAAGGATCGAGCTTGCCGCGGTAAAGGTTTCGCCGGTCGGTGCCGGCCCGTTCATCGCGCAGCATCGCCAGCACGTCGGCGTAGCGGGTGAGCACCCACAGTCCCTGACGGTTGCGGTGCACCGGGTCGGCGTCGGCGAACCGGCGCTGGTACGCCAGCGGATCGGCATGTAGCTCCGGATCGCGGAAGTCGAAGTCGAGCATGTCCCTCAGGTGCGTTCCGCGATCCAGGACGCCACCAGGTCCGCGCAGACGCCCCGGCTGTCCGCCGGCTGCTGCAGGTAGTGGTCGCCGGCGATGAAATGCAGTTGTTTGTCGGTGCTGGCCAGCGAGTCGTGGATGTGGTGGGCGTCGCTGGGGAACACGCCGGTGTCGGAGGTGCCCTGAATCACCAAGGACGGCAACGTGATCCGGCCCAAGTGCGGGGCGCCCTGGCAGAACGAGGTCTGCAGGCTCCACATCGACAACCAGGTCCGCAGCGTGCAGTGTGCGGCGATGTTGTACGGCGCGCGGTTGGCCCGCCGCGGATCCCCCAGGTAGCACTGGTTCAGCGGGCGGTCCGACGGGTCGATCGCGCGGTCCAGGTAGCGCAGGTCGGCCCAGACCCGATGCACCGAGAAGGACCGGTCGTAGGTCCCGGCTGCCTTCAGCCGGGTCAACTCGGCTTGCGCCCAGGCGGTGATCCGGTCGTTGCGGTCCCGCTGGGCCTGGCGGTAGCGGGCGATGAATTCCGGGGTGTAGGGCGGCGGGTTTTGCTCGGCGTACATGTCCAGGGCCGGATCGCAGGACAGCGGATCGGATTCGTCGGTCACTGACGGGTCGATCCACGCCGTCAGCACCTCCGGGCGGCCGGCGTGCGCCTGGGTGGACACATACAGGTCGCCGGGCGGCAGCGCGTTGACCGCATCGGGCACCGGCCCGCCGCCGACCGCGGTGATGTGCGGGTCGACGGCCTGGGACTGGTAGGCCGCCATCAGCGATCCGCCGCCGGAGTTGCCGAGCAGCACGACCACCTCGACACCGGCCTGTTCGCGCAACCACTGCACCCCGGCCGCGATGTCCAGCAGGGCGTGTTCGAGCAGGAACAGCGACTCGCCACTGCGATACCGAGTGTTCCAACCCAGGAACCCGTAACCGCGTTCGGCCAGCAGCGGCGCCAGGTAATGCTCGGCGAAGTCGACGTTGTAGTGGCTGGCGATGACCGCCACCTTCGGCGTGACGCCGGCCGGGGTCCAGTACAGGCCCTGTGCCGGGTGATAGCCGGCCGGGTTCACCGCTCCCGATGCTGAAGTGAGCGAAATGAATTCACGCGTTACCGCCACTGCACTACTCCTTTGGTCAGGGTCCGTCACCGCGCCAGCTCACCGAGCGGTACCAGGTGTCGGTGAGCGTCTTGATCGCCGCCTCGTCGTCGAGTTCGCGGCCGGCCACGTCGCCGCCGGCCACCAGCCAGATGTAGGTGAAGTGGTTGAGCATGGCGACGATGGCCGACCCGACCAGCTCCGGGTCCGCATCGGGCGCATAGCCTTTGCGCTGGGCCATCCGCACCGTCTGCGCCACCCAGTCGATCGCGTCGGCGCACATCTCTCGCCAGCGCCGGGCGAACTCGTCGTTGATCATCGCCAGCTGGAAGACCCCGACCATGACCCCGCGGTGTTCGCGGTAGGTCTCCCAGTGCGCCCGCACCGATTCCTCGATGATCTGCCGCAGATCCTGGCCCGGGTGCAACGCCTGCACCGCACGGCTTTTGGCCAAGGCCCGGAAGTCCTCGGCCAGCGAGGCCAACAGGTCTTCTTTGGACTCGAAGTAGTGGTAGAACGACGCCGGCGAGCGCCGTGCCGTCGAGGTGATGTCGGTGATCGTCGTCTTGAAGAAACCCTTGGCCGCGATCACCTCGCGTGCCGCCTGCTCCAGACGGGCCTGGGTGTCGCGGCCCCGGACGGTGGGACGGTTGACCGCCGACGTCCCGGGCCTCATGCCGGTTCCGTTGCATGCAGGTCGGCCACCAACTCGGCCAGCCGGCGTTCGCCATCCGGGGTCTGACCTCCGGCGTCGAGGAAGCGTTGCATCGTCGCCGATGCCGCACCGCGGCCGAGCACCCGGGCGAATTCAAAGCGCTCCACCGCCAGGCCCGCGGCGACATCCGGGGCGGCCAGGGTGGCCTTGACTGCGGCGATGTCCGCCAACGGTACCGACGCGACGCGCGCCACCAACCGGTCCAGGAACGGCGCGACGTCGCCCGCGTCCAGGGCCCGGTTGACCAGCCCGTAGCGTTCGGCCAGCTCGGCGTCCAGATCGTCGTGGCCGAGGATGACCTCCAGTGCCCGGCCCCGCCCCAGCAGCCGATGCAGGTGTTGTGGACCCGAACCGGCCGGAATGACCCCGATCCCGGTCTCGACCTGGTTGAACACCGCCCGGCCGGTGACCGCGAACCGCACATCGAGGTTGACCAGCAGCTCCATCCCTCCGCCGGCCACCCGCCCGGCGACCACTCCGATGGTGACCTGGTCGAGCGCCCGGAACGCGCCGACCAGGTCCTGGAACGAGCCGACCGCGGCTTCGGGGTCCGTCGCCGACGCCTGCAACAGCGCCAAGTCGACGTGGGCGATGAAGAAGTCCGGGTTGGCGCTTTCCAGCACTACTACCCGGACGCGATCGCCCGCGGCCCGCAGCCATTTCACCAGCCGCCACAGGTCGCCCATCATTGCGGCGTCCATCAGGTTGATCTCGCCGTGGTCGATGAGTACCCGGGCCACCGGCCCGTCCTGGGTGACGGTGAGTGTCGTCAGCGAATCGAGGCCCATGTGTGGCCTGCTCAGCCGAGCTGGGTGGTGGTCGAGCTTGATGTGACCACCTTGGGGTCGGCCGCCCGCTCGGTGCTGGTCAACAGCGCCAGCGCCTGCTTGCGGTCGGGCTCGAAACCGGGTGTGTCCCGGCACAATTCGACCATGATGCCATTGGGGTCCAGGTAGTACAGCGAGTGGCACCAGCCGTGGTCGACGTCCATCAACGCCTTGACCCCGGCCGCGTCCATCCGGGCCCGGACTTCGTTCTGCTTCTCCTCGGTGGCTCGGAAGGCCACGTGGTTCACCCACACCGGCAGGCCGTTCGGGCGGGACAACGAGCTCGACCAGTCGGGTTTCTCCCCGACGCCGTGCAGGTCGAAGAACGCGATGCACGAGCCGTCGCCGAGGTCGTAGAACACGTGCCGGAAGTAGCCGTCCTGCAGGCGTTCGACCTCGGTGTGCACCAGCGGGAACCCCAACAGGTCCTCGTAGAAATGATGCGTCGCTTCCAGGTCGGCGCAGGCGTAGGCCGCGTGATGCAGGCCGACGGCCGGTTTGCTGGGCGTCACGGGGGATCTCCTCCTGGCCGGGTAGGGGCGACGGCGTCACCGTAACACCGATCCGAATATAAACCCAGATTCGAATTTGACCCCTCTCGACAACGTCGCTAGAACGTGTTCTAGTTCTTGGCATGTCGAACCCGCAGTTCAGCCGCGCGGAGCTCGCGGCAGCATTCGAGACCTTCGAGCAGACCGTCGCCCGGGCCGCCGAGACCAAGGACTGGGACGCTTGGGTGAGCCACTACACCCCCGACGTCACCTACGTCGAGCACGCCATGGGCACCATGCACGGCCGCGATGAGGTGCGGCCCTGGATTCGCCAGACCATGTCGACGTTCCCGGGCAGCTACATGACCGAGTTCCCGGCGCTGTGGTCGGTGATCGACGAGGACAGCGGACGCATCATCTGCGAACTGGACAATCCGATGCGCGATCCCGGCGACGGCACCGTCATCAGCGCCACCAACATCTCGATCATCACCTACGCCGGCGACGGGCTGTGGAGCCGTCAAGAGGACATCTACAACCCGCTGCGCTTCGTCGCCGCGACGATGAAGTGGTGTCGCAAGGCCCAAGAGCTGGGCACCCTCGATGACGAGGCCGCGGCCTGGATGAAGCAGTTCGGAGGTAATGCGTGAACGCCCATCCCAAGCTCGTCATCGGCGCCAACGGCTTCCTCGGCTCGCACGTCACCCGCCAGCTCGTCGACGCCGGAGAGGACGTGCGGGTGATGGTGCGTCCGACCGCCAACACCATCGGGATCGACGATCTCGACGTCACCCGGTTCCACGGCGACGTCTTCGACTCCGCCACCCTGCGTGAAGCGATGACCGGCTGTGACGACATCTACTACTGCGTCGTCGACACCCGGGCCTGGCTGCGTGACCCGGCCCCGCTGTTCCGCACCAACGTCGAAGGCCTGCGCAACGTGCTCGATGTGGCGATCGAAGAGCCGATCGCGGCCGGCCTGCGCCGATTCGTATTCACCAGCAGCTATGTCACCGTCGGCCGTCGGCACGGGCACGTCGCCACCGAGGCCGACCAGATCGACCGCCGCCGCCTCACCCCGTACGTGCAGTCCCGGGTGCAGGCCGAAGACCTGGTGCTGCGCTATGCGGCCGACGCCGGCCTGCCGGCGGTGGCGATGTGCGTATCGAGCACCTACGGCGACGGCGACTGGGGCCGAACCCCGCACGGCGCGTTCATCGCCGGCGCCGTCTACGGCCGACTGCCGTTCGTGATGGACGGCATCCGGCTGGAGGCCGTCGGAGTCGACGACGCGGCGCAGGCGCTGATCCTGGCCGCCGCGCACGGCCGTAACGGGGAGCGGTATCTGATCTCCGAGCGCATGATCACCAACGCCGAGATCATCGCGATCGCGGCCGACGAGGCCGGGGTGCCGCCGCCGGCGCGGTCGATCTCGGTGCCGATGCTCTATGCCCTGGGCGCGCTGGGCGCGCTGAAGGCAAGGCTCGGCGGCAAGGACGCCGAGCTGTCGCTGAAATCCGTCCGGATGATGCGCGCGGAGTTCGACGTCGACAACGCCAAGGCGGTGCGCGAGCTCGGCTGGAAGCCCCGGCCGGTCGAGGAATCGATCCGGGAGGCGGCGCGTTTCTGGATGAAACTGCGCGCCGCCCGGAAGCGAGGAACCGCCGCATGACCGAACGACCCGTTCACACCCCGACCGCCGAATACCCGATCACCGTGGCCCCGACCGGCCGGCACGTCACCGTGCGCATCGGCGGCGAAGTCATCGCCGACACCGACGCCGCGCTGACCCTGCAGGAATCGACGCACCCTGCGGTGCACTACATCCCGATCGCCGACGTCAGAAGCGATCTGCTGACCCGCACCGAGACCACCAGTTACTGCCCGTTCAAGGGCGATGCCGGCTATTACAGCGTGACCACCGCGACCGGACAGACCGTTGCCGATGCGATCTGGACCTATGAGCAGCCGTTTGACGCGGTCGCCGCGATCGCCGGGCACGTCGCCTTCTACCCGGACAAGGCTGACATCAGCGTCGACGGAACTTAGATTCCCAGCACCTCGGCGGCAAAGCGCGTCTCGGTGTACTCGCGCACCGACACGATCCGGCCGTCGTGGGTGTCGACGATGAACACCAGCGGGCTGTCGTAGTGGCCCCCGTCGGCGGTGACGCAGTCACCCTGCGCTTCGATCACCACGGTCTCGTCTTCGTTGATGCACCGGAGCAGATCCAGGGTGACCTGCAGCCCGCGGCGGCGCTGCTCAACCTCCTGGCGCAAGGTGGCCTTGTCGACCGCCTGGCGGGTCAGGATGCTCCAGTAGGTGAAGTCGTCGCTGACCAGACTGAAGGTCTCGTCCAAGTCGTCGTCGCCACAGATGCCCTGCAGGAACATCCATGCCAATTCCGCTTGCGGATCGTCGAACGGGGTGGCCACTCCCTCATGGTGGCGCGGCGACGCGAACCGGTCAACGTGCAAACGGCGTCCCTATGATGACGTCATCAACAGTTCGCTTCGCCGTACCGTCACCTTCTCCGGGCCGGCCAGCCCAGCACTGACCCTGTCCCCGCTGCGCCGCGGCCCCGGCGATCCCTGCCTGCAGATCGTCGACGGCGCCATCTGGCGGACCAGCCTGATGCCCAGCGGTCCGGTGACCGCGCGGATCACCCGGGCGGCGCCCGGCGCGGTGGACTGCCAGGCGTGGGGCGCCGGCGCCGCGGAGTTCCTCGACGGCTCCCCGGGGTTGTTGGGCGCCGACGACGACACGTCGGGCTTCGCACCGACCGAGCCGACGGTGGCCGCCGCGCACCGGCGCCTGCCGCACCTGCGGCTGGGCCGCACCCAGCGGGTGCTCGAAGCGCTCATCCCGGCCGTCCTCGAGCAGCGGGTGCCGGGCACCGATGCTTTCCGCGCCTGGCGGGTGCTGGTCAACGAGTTCGGCGCACCGGCGCCCGGTCCCGCCCCGGCGCGGATGCGGGTGCCGCCGCCGGCCGAGGTGTGGCGGGCCATCCCGTCGTGGAAGTTCCACCGCGCCAACGTCGACGGCGGCCGGGCCCGCACCGTCGTGCGCTGCGCGCAGCGGGCGGCGTCGCTGGAGCGGCTGGTGGACCGGCCGGCAGCCGACGCCCGGGCGGCGCTGATGTCGCTGCCCGGCGTCGGCGTGTGGACTGCGGCCGAGACGGCGCAGCGTGCCTTCGGCGACGCCGACGCGCTGTCGGTCGGCGACTACCACGTCGCGAAGATGATCGGCTGGACGCTGCTCGGCCATCCGATCGACGACGACGCCATGATCGACCTGCTGGAGCCGATGCGCCCGCACCGGCACCGGGTGGTGCGGTTGCTGATCGAGAGCGGGCTGGCCGTCGAACCGCGGCGCGGACCGCGGCTGCCGGTGCAGCGGATCAGCTCGCTGTGAACGGCTGCTTCGGGGTTGCGGTGCTCGCGGCGGCGAACCGGCCCGAGTCGAGGGCCTCGAGCAACTGGCCGGATATCCACTCGATTGCGGCACTGTCGCGCGGCAGCAGCGCCTGCTCGTAACCGACCAGCAGGTACATCGCCCAGCTGGCGAACAGGTGCGCCGGACGCGTCTCGTGCAGCACTTGCTGCGCCGACTCATACATGATGTCGAAGCGTTGCCGGTCCACCTCGGCCTGCACCGCCTGCACCGCCGGATCCGCCGAACTCCAGGCCCGGATCGCGGCCTCCGCGCCGTGCGGCAGTGCCAGGGCGATCTGGATCAGATTGACGATGCGTTCGCGCGGGTCGGGGAGGGCCCGCACGAACTCCACATGCGCGACGGTGCGGGCCTCCAGCCAGTGCTGAATCAGGTCGCGGGTATAGACCGGCCAACTGGTGAAGTAGTGGTAGAACGAGCCCGTCGTCACCCCGAGCCGGTTGCACACCTCGGCCAGCTTCAGGCCGCCGTAGCCCATTTCGGACAGCACATCGAGACCTGTCTCGAAATATGCCTGCCGGGAAAGGACCGCGCCCATAAGTAAACTTTAGTTCGCTGGCGCCTGTGGCGGTACTCATCGCCGGATACAGAAGTTAATGATCGTAATGCAGAATTTACCGACGAGTAACGGGTGCGGTGTCAGAATCTCTCCATGCAGGAAGGCGCGTTTCACCGGCTCGGACGCCCTCGCGGCGCCCGGTCGAATGTGACCCGTGAGCGCATCGTCATCGCCGCCAGCGGCGTCTTCGGGGAGTTCGGCTACCACGCGACGACGTTTCAGGCCGTCGCGGCTCGCGCGCACCTGACCCGGCCGGCGATCAATCACTACTTCGCGAGCAAGCAACTGCTCTACCAGGCGGTACTGACCCGCAACGAATCGATTCTCGAGCACGCGGTCGGGCTCGCGCGCACCGAGACCGGCCTGATCGCGCGGCTGGCATCGGTGATCTACGCGTTCGCCCAACTCGGCGAAGAGGACCGCACGGCCGCGTCTTTCGCCGTCACCGCGGTGCTGGACGCGCAGCGTGACCCGCAACTGCGACTGTTGGTCGGGGATCTGCAGGGCCCGACCCGCGAATTCCTCACCGAGTCGATCACCGAGGCCATCGCCAGCGGAGAACTGGTCACCGCGGCGACGGTCGCCGACCTGACCGAGACGCTGCTGGCCGTGCTGTGGGGGATCGGGTTCTACATTGCCGCACTCGGCGACCACGACGAGTCGGCCGCGGTCATCGCCTGTATGCAGGCCTTGTTGGGCAACCGGCTCTGGCAGCTTCACCTGCCCGGCCCATCGACTTCCGCCGGAAGCGGTGAATAGCTCACCTAACTTTTTCGGTAGCATGGCTTGCGACAGCGCCGCCGAGCAAGCGAGGTAACCGGATGAGTTCACTGCGTACCCATGACGACACCTGGGACATCGCCACCAGCGTCGGCTCGACGGCGGTGATGGTGGCGGCTGCCCGCGCGGTCGAGAGTGACAGCGCCGATGCGCTGATCTCCGATCCCTACGCCAAACTTCTGGTCGCCAATGCCGGCACCGGCGTGTGGGAAACCCTGCTCAACGAGGCGCTGATCGACAAGCTGGAGTCCGTCGACCCCGAGATCGCCGCGGTGTATCACCACATGCGCAACTACCAGGCGGTCCGCACGCACTTCTTCGACGCCTACTTCGCCGAGGCGGTCGACGCCGGTATCCGCCAAGTGGTGATCCTGGCCTCCGGACTGGACTCGCGGGCCTACCGGCTGGACTGGCCGGCCGGCACCACGGTCTATGAGATCGACCAGCCGAAAGTCCTGGCCTACAAGGAGGCGACACTGGCGGCCCACGACGTGACGCCGGCTGCGCAGCGCCACGCGGTGGCTATCGACCTGCGGCAGGACTGGCCGGCCGCGTTGACCGCCGCCGGCTTCGACCCGGCGGCCCCGACGGCGTGGCTGGCCGAGGGGCTGCTGATGTATCTGCCGGCCGACGGTCAGGACCGGCTGTTCGACCAGATCACCGCGCTCAGCGCCCCCGGGAGCCGGATCGCGGCGGAGACCGCGGCCAACCACGCCGACGAGCGGCGTCAGGAGATGTCGGAGCGGTTCAAGAAGGTCGCCGAGCAGATCGGCCTGGACCAGACCGTGGACGTGCAGGATCTGATCTACCACGACGAGGACCGCGCGGCGGTGTCCGCATGGCTCAACGAGCACGGTTGGCGCGCCACCGCACAACACTCCACCGCGGAGATGCGCCGCCTGGGTCGCTGGGTGGACGTGCCAATGGGCGACGACAGCGATGCGTTCGCGGAGTTCGTCACCGCGGTGCGCAGCTGATCGCAGGACAGGACCGGCCGTTCAGCGGTAGGAATGGGGTCATGACCACCATCGCTACCGGCGTCGCGGACACCGTCACCAAGCTCCGCGAAACGTTCGCCACCGGGCGGACCCGCGACATCGACTGGCGGCGCACCCAATTGCGCCGCCTGGAGCAGTTGATGACCGAGAACGAGGAGCGGATCGCCGACGCCCTGGCGACCGACCTCGACCGCAAACCGTTCGAGGCCTGGCTGGCCGACAGCGCCGGCACCGCCGCCGAGGCCCGTTATGCGGCCAAACACGTCAAGAAGTGGACGCGCCGCCGCCACCGCCTGCTCGAACTGGCCCAGCTGCCGGGCCGCGGCTGGGTCGAGTACGAGCCGTACGGCACGGTGCTGATCATCGGCGCCTGGAACTTCCCGTTCTATCTGACGTTGGGGCCCTTGGTGGGTGCTCTCGCCGCGGGAAACACCGTGGTGCTCAAGCCATCCGAGATCGCACCGGCCTCCTCGCGGCTGATGGCCGAGTTGGTGCCGCGCTACCTGGACACCGAGGCGATCGCGGTGGTGGAGGGCGACGGAGCGGTGAGCCAGGAGCTGATCGCCCAGGGCTTCGACCGGGTGATGTTCACCGGTGGGACCGAGATCGGTCGCAAGATCATGGCCGGGGCGGCCGAACACCTGACGCCGGTCACTCTCGAACTGGGTGGCAAGAGTCCGTGCATCGTGGCCGCCGACGCCGACATCGACGTCGCGGCCAAGCGGATCGCCTGGACCAAGCTGCTGAACTCGGGCCAGACCTGCGTGGCCCCCGACTACGTGCTGGCCGACGCCTCGATCCGCGACGAACTCGTCACCAAGATCGGCGAGGCCATCACCGGCTTCCGGGCGCAAGAACCGCACGGCATGAAGATCGTCAACGAACGGCAATTCTCCCGCCTGGCAAGCTATTTGACGGCAACTAAGGGCGCGGTGGCGCTCGGCGGCGGCACGGATGCCGCCACACTGCGGATCGAGCCGACCGTGATCGTCGACCCCGACCCGGCCGAGGCGTTGATGACCAACGAGATCTTCGGCCCCATCCTGCCGGTGATCACCGTCGCCTCCATCGAGGACGCCATCGCGTTCGTCAACGCCCGGCCCAAGCCGCTGGCCGCCTACCTGTTCACCAAGACCCGGGCGGTCCGGGAGAAGGTGATCAACCGGGTGCCCTCGGGCGGGATGCTGGTCAACCACCTGGTGTTCCAGGTGTCCACCGCCAAGTTGCCGTTCGGCGGGGTCGGGCCGTCCGGGATGGGGGCCTACCACGGCCGGTGGGGCTTCGAGGAGTTCAGCCACCGCAAGACGGTGCTGACCAAGCCGACCCGACCCGATGTCAGCGCGATGATCTACCCGCCGTATACAGAGAAGGCCTGGAAATTGGCACGAAGGCTTTTCTAGGGCTGTTTTATCGTGGCGATCGAATCGAGGAAGGAAACTCATGCCCGGAGTGCAGGATCGTGTTGTCGTCGTCACCGGAGCCGGTGGAGGCTTGGGCCGTGAATACGCCCTGACCCTGGCCCGCGAGGGAGCCAGTGTGGTGGTCAACGATCTCGGCGGTGCCCGCGACGGCACCGGCGCTGGGCACAACATGGCCGACCAGGTGGTCACCGAGATCAAGGAGGCCGGCGGGCGGGCCGTCGCCAACTACGACAGCGTCGCCGACGCCGACGGTGCGGCCAACATCATCAAGACCGCGATCGACGAGTTCGGCAAGGTCGATGGGGTGGTCAGCAATGCCGGCATCCTTCGCGACGGCACCTTCCACAAGATGACCTTCGACAACTGGAACGCCGTGCTGCAGGTGCACCTCTACGGCGGGTACAACGTGGTGCGGGCCGCCTGGCCGCACTTCCGCGAGCAGAGCTTCGGCCGGGTCGTGGTCGCCACCTCCACCAGCGGACTGTTCGGCAACTTCGGGCAGGCCAACTACGGGGCCGCCAAGCTCGGCCTGGTCGGCATGATCAACACGCTGGCCATCGAGGGCGCCAAGTACAACATCAAGGCCAACGCGATCGCCCCGATCGCCGCCACCCGGATGACCGAGGACATCCTGCCGCCGGAGGTGCTCGAGAAGCTCAAGCCCGAGTACGTCGCACCGGTGGTCGCCTACCTGTGCACCGAGGAGGTCCCCGAGACCGGTTCGGTGTTCATCGCCGGCGGCGGCAAGGTGCAGCGCGCGGCGCTGTTCGAGAATGCCGGCGCCAACTTCGACAACCCGCCCTCGGTTGATGACGTCGCGGCGCAGTGGTCGACGATCGCCGACCTGTCGGAGGCCAAGTCGGCCAGCTTCTCGCTGCAGTAGGCGAGCTAGCCGGAGAAGCCGAGACCGGCGAACGCGGCGTTGATCTCCGAGATCGTGTTCGTGATGAGCTGGAGCTCGAAACCTGCCGCCAGCGTGTAGATCGCGGTGTTGGCCGCGAACGGCAGACCGAAGGCATCGAGCAGATCACCGTTTTGCAGGTTGGCGGTGAGCAGGCTCAGGTCGTAGGACGGCACGCTGGTGAGCAGGGCGTTGGCGATGTCCGACGTCCCCGACAGCGCGCCGTTGATCGCCGAGGTCGCGCTGGTGAACGCGTCGATGATGTCGGACAACGACGGCAGGGTCGTCGCCGCGGTGTGGGTGACGGCCTCCGAGACCGCGGGCGAGAACGCCGCCATCAGCGACGCCGGATCGGCCAGGTCGGCCTGGAACGCCGTCCAGCCCTGCTCAACCCGGTCGACGAGATCGTTGAACACTGTCGTCGGGTCGACGTCGGGGAACAGCCCGAACGGCGTGGCCACGTTGGCCGGTGCGGTCGAGTAGCCGAAGTCGCCGTCGCCGTAGCCGAGGTTGATCAGGTACGTCAGGGCCGGACCCAGCAGGTCCTGCAGCGGTTTCGGCAGCAGCGCCACCAGTGGTGCGGTCTGGTCGATCATGTAGTAGTCGGTGAGGCTGCCCGGCGTGCCGAGCGACGCCGAGCCCGGCAGCAGGTGCGCGTCGGCGATCTGTTCGGCGGTCGGGCCGCTGCCGTCCACGCCCCCGTTCAGGTACGTGCCGTGCAGCGTCCGGATGCCCAGGAAGGCGTTCAGATCGGCCAGGAAGTTCAGCGGGTAGCGCGGAAAATCGGTGAAGCCGTCGTACTCCATCGAGTAGATCGTGGTCTGGAAGGCATCCGAGGGGGTCACGCTGTCGAAGCTGAAGCCCAGGCTCGGCAGGTTGAGCGGCAGATCGTGGATCTGCCCCGACGTCGTCTCGAAGCCGCTGAAGCGCTCCAGGATGCCGCCGTTGGGCGCGCTCGGGTCGCCGATCAGCAGGAATTGCACGGGCGAGCTGCCGAGGCCTTCGCCCTGGAGCTTCTCCATCTCCAGGCTGGCGATGGTCGCGCTCTGCGAGTACCCGAACACGGTGGTGGTGGCTCCGGCCGCATTGTTGGCCTTGATCCAGTCGTCCAGAATCGTCAGGCCCTGGCCCACCGAGGTGGTCTGCGAGGGAAAGCCGCTGGCATCGTTGGGGTAGTTGAAGCGCAACACGTTGATGCCGTCGAGCGGGTAGAGCCCCTCCGGCGTGAAGACGCCGTTCGCGAGCACCCCGGGGTAGGTGGTGCCGGGATAGATGGGATGCAGCGGATTGTCGATGTAGAGCCCGTTCGCCGCATCCACATAGCCGGCTCCGGGGATGGGTACGCCGCTGCCGCCGATCACCAGCCCGATCGAGGGGACGGGGGGATCGCCGGCGGTGAGCCGCACGGCCGCCGGCTGCACCTCGGGGGGTGCTATCGGACTGACCACGACGATGCCGGCGCCGATCAGGGCGCAGCCGATCATCTGATAGGGGCGGTGTGCAAGTTTCATGAGAAACCCCCTAGATAAACCTAGGTTCCGACGTTAACTTTCCGGCTAGCCGGTGGCAAGGGGGAATTTCGGCGCGATTCCTAGCCGAGCAGCGCGGCGCGCAGACCCTCCCGCTCGGCATCGGTAACCCCGCAGGCATGCAGGAAGCCCTCCAGCGAGCCGAAGTTCTGCTCGATCGAGCGGTGTGCGGCCTCGAGATAGTCGGCGCGTACGCCGAGCACCTCGTCGGAGAGCCGGGCCTCGGTGAAGGTCAGTACCTCCGGGGTGATCTCGTCCTCCGCCCGCTGCCGGATCATGTCCATGATCCGGTCCCGCAGGATCGGTACCGCGGTGTTGCTGCGCAGGTAGTCGGCCACCACCGCGTCCCGGGCCACCCCGGCGGCCTGCAGCACCACCGCGACGACGAACCCGGTGCGGTCCTTGCCGGCGAAGCAGTGCGCCAGCACCGGCCGGCCCGCGGCCAGCAGCGACACCACCCGCTGCACCGCCCGGCGGGATCCGCCGAGGGTGGGGAAACGCTGATACTCCTCGAGCATGTAGCGGGCGGCGACGTCGGCGGCCGAGTCCGCGTCGGGCTTCTCGGCCATCATCTTGCGGAAGGCGTCCTCGTGCGGCGACGAGCTGTCCGGCGACTGATCGCCGGCCAAATCGGGGAAGGGCAGCAGGTGGATATCGACCCCGTCGGGCACCAGGCCCGGTCCGCGACGCGTCACCTCCCGCGGGGACCGCAGGTCGGCGACATCGGAGACCCCGATCCGCAGCAGCTGTTCGCGGCCGCGATCGTCGAGGCGACTCAGCTCGCTGGACCGAAACAGCCGGCCCGGGCGCAGTGCGCCGGTGGTCTGGGAAACATCGCGAAAATTCCACGCCCCGGGCAGTTCCGGCTGGGAGGTCACGGGGCCACGATAAGACACGGCGTAGATGGCCTCGTCGGGAGACGCAAATGGCCCCCGATCCGGGACGGATCGGGGGCCGGTGCGTGCGCTCGTGGGATCAGATCGGCGGGTAGTTCGCCGGGGGGTAACCACCGCCCCCGTCGACACCGCGCAAACCCCAGGTCAGGTACTTGAAAAAGAACTCAGCTTCGTCGGTAATCTCGTAATCCGGATTCGGATCGTAACCGTAACCAGGACCCATGTCATCAACCCCTCAGCTTGGATTGCACCCAGTTTAGTCGGCTCGTCAACGGTCCGACACCGGACTGCATAGAATCCTTCCAACCAGTTGATTGAGACCGGATGACTCCGGCGGCCGAATAGCGAGTGCGCATGCCAAACGACAAGGGCGGGTCGGGGAACTCCGCCCAAGGGCCCTCCCGGCGCGAGGAATTGCTCGCGGTCGCCACCAAGCTATTCGCCGCCCGCGGATACCACGGCACCCGGATGGACGACGTCGCCGACGTGGTCGGCCTCAACAAGGCGACCGTCTACCACTACTACGCGAGCAAGTCGCTGATCCTCTACGACATCTATCAGCAGGCCGCCGAACGCACGCTGGCCGCCGTCCACGACGACCCGACCTGGACCGCGCGCGAAGCGCTGTACCAGTACACGGTGCGCCTGCTCGACCAGATCGCCGTCAACCCCGAGGGCGCGGCGGTCTACTTCCAGGAGCAGCCCTACATCACCGAGTGGTTCACCGACGAACAGGTCGCCGAGGTCCGGGAGAAGGAGGCCCAGGTCTATGAGCACGTGCACGGCCTGATCGACCGGGGTATCGCCAGCGGCGAGTTCTATCAGTGCGATTCGCATGTGCTGGCGCTCGGCTACATCGGGATGACGCTGGGGGCCTACCGCTGGTTGCGGCCCAGCGGCCGGCGCAGCGCCAAGGAGATCGCCGCGGAGTTCAGTACGGCGTTGCTGCGCGGGCTGATCCGCGACGAGGCGATCCGCGTCGAATCGCCGCTCGGTAACGGTGAGCCGGGGATCTCTAAGCAGCCCGCGCTTTGAGGTGCTCGTCCAGGAACTCGATCTGGTCGGCGACCACCCGCTCGAAGGCGTCGCCGACGTAGATGTCGAAGTGCCCCTCGGGGTACCGCTTGATCGTTCCGCGCGGAGCCTTGGCCGCGTAGCGCAGGGTGGGGCCCGCCGGGGCGACCGAGTCGGTGTCGCAGACGCAGAACAGGATCGGGCAGGCCACCTTGGCCGCCATGCGGCCGGGGCGGTAGGTGAGGATCTTCATTCCCAAGCGCGCGGCGACCTCGTTGCGCACCGGCCGCCCCTCCGGCATCAGCTTCAGGTAGCCCGGGTAGGCGTCCGGCGTGGTCATCAGCGCGACCTCCCCGGGGCGTCCGGCGGTGGCCACCATCACCGGCGGGTTGCCGAGCCGGGCCGCGGCCAGGTCTCGCATTGCCAGCACAGAGACCCGAGCGGTGGTCAACGGCGGAATGGTGCGCGCCGAGGCGATCCCGTCGGTGAACGGGCACTGCGCCACCACCGCCGCCACCCGTAGTCGTGCCGCGGTGGCGATGACGTGCCCGCCGCTGAACGAGGTGCCCCACAAGCCGATTCGAGCCGGGTCCACACCGGCCAGGGTGTGTGCGAAGTCGACCGCTGCGGCCCAGTCGGCCAACTGCATGCCCACGTCGAGCAGTTGGCGTGGCGCGCCGCCGCTGTCACCGAAGTTGCGGTAGTCGAAGACCAGGCAGGCGTAGCCGGCCGCGGCGAACCGCTCGGCGTAGGCGTCCAGGCGCATGGTGCGTACCGCACCCAGTCCGTGCGCCATGACCAGCAGCGGCGCCCCCGTAGCGCTCGCGGCGTCATCGGGCCGGTACAGCCAGGCGCTGACGGGCTCTTTGCCGGATCGGAAGGAGACGTCTTCGCGGGTAGCCATAGGGAGAAAGGTAGCGCGGATGTGGTACACCGGGGCGGTGACAGCGCGTCTGCTGCAGAGCCTGGCCGAGGTGGTCGGCTCCGGCTATGTCACCGACGATCCCGACGTGCTGGCCGGGCGCAGCGTCGACTACACCGGCCGCTATAGGGGCCGGGCTACTGCGCTGGTGCGGCCGGGATCGCCAGACGAGGTCGCCGCGGTGCTGCGGGTCTGCCGGGACGCCGGCGCCTACGTGACCGTCCAAGGCGGGCGCACCTCGCTGGTGGCCGGCACCGTTCCGGAACACGATGACGTGCTGGTGTCCACCGAGCGGCTGAACACCGTCGGTGACGTCGACGCGACAGAGCGCCGGGTGCGGGTGGGCTCCGGTGTCACGCTGGCGGCGGTGCAGCATGCGGCCGCGACAGCCGGCCTGCTGTTCGGTGTCGACCTGACCGCCCGCGACACCGCCACCGTCGGCGGGATGGCCTCGACCAACGCCGGCGGGCTGTACACCGTGCACTACGGCAACATGGCCGAGCAGGTCCTCGGCGTCGAGGTGGCGCTGCCGGACGGCTCGCTGCTGCGACGGCACAGCGCGGTACGCGCCGACAACACCGGCTACAACCTGCCGGCGCTGTTCGTCGGCGCCGAAGGCACCCTGGGTGTCATCACCGGCCTGGACCTGCGGCTGCACCCGGCACCGGCGCACCGGGTCACCGCGGTCTGCGGCTTCACCGGCCTCGACGCCCTGGTGGAGGCCGCTCGCCTCTTCCGCGATCTGGACGGGATCGCAACGCTGGAGCTGATCGACGCCCGCGTGGCCGCGCTCACCGGGGAGCGGCTCGGCGTCGGCGCGCCGGTGGGCGGCGACTGGCTGCTGCTGGTGGAGCTGGCCGGTGACACCGACCAGACCGATCGCCTCTTTGGGCTGCTGCAGCAGCAGGTGTCCTGCACCGGCGAGCCGGCGGTCGGCGTCGACACCGCCACCCGGCAGCGGCTCTGGCGGGTGCGTGAGGCGGTGGCCGACGTGCTGGGGGCCTTCGGCCCGCCGCTGAAATTCGACGTCTCACTGCCGCTGGCCGCCGTCGCCGGATTCGCCGCAGCGGCGAGCACCGTGGTGGGCAAGCACGCACCCGAGGCGCTGCCGGTGCTGTTCGGCCATATCGGCGAGGGCAACCTGCACCTGAACGTGCTGCGCTGCTCGGCCGCGGCCGAACCCGGGCTGTATGCGGCGATGATGGAGCTCATCGCCGAGTGCGGCGGCAACGTCAGTTCCGAACACGGGGTGGGCAGCCGCAAGCGGGCCTACCTGTCGATGTCGCGTGGGCCGGCCGATATCGCCGCGATGCGCACGCTCAAGGCAGCGTTCGATCCGACCGGCTACCTCAACGCCGCGGTGCTCTTCGCCTAGCTAGCGGTGCTTGATGCCCACCGCCTGGCGCAGCTGGGCGAGGAACTGATCGGAGTCGTCACTGCGAATGATGTAGTGCGAGATGGCAATCCGGATGGCCGCCGCCGCCTTCACCGCGGCATCCGGACCGGACAGCATCCGCTGCAGCCCCTCGCGCATCGGGACGATGATCCGGGAGAAGTCGCCGAGCACATGCTTGGGTTCGATGTCGATCATCCGCACGCCGGTGGAGGAGTGTTGGTAGTCGACGATGAAACGCAGTGCGGCGTCGAGTTTTTCGGTGCCCTTGAGGCCCTCGGTGGCCTTGCTCAGGCCGCTGTCGAAGATGTGCCGCTCGTAGCGGGAGAACGCCGAGACCAGTTCCTCTTTCGACGGGAACCACCGGTACAGGGTGGGGCGTGACACCCCGGCTTGGGCGGCCACCTCGGACAGGCTGAGCTTGGTCATCCCGTTGCGGCCGAGGACTTCGGCGGTGGCCGCAAGGATCCGCTGCCGGGTCGAACTGTCGGGGCCGTCCACCGTGCTGCGGGTCATAGGGAGACTTTACAAAAAATAGTGACAGTGTCAGCCGGTTCACCGGCCGATCAGCGCCGGCGCACCAGCACCGACTGCTGAATACCCGCCACGGCGCCCTGCTCGTCGAACAGGGTGCCGATGGTCGTGCCGATGCCGTCCGGTCCGTAGCTGGTCTCGGCGCGGATCCCGATCCACTCGCCGTCGGGGATCCGGTGCACGTGCACCACCAGGTCGGTGTTGAGGAACGTCCACTTCCTGATGTCGAGTTTGGTTCCGACGCCGTTGGCGTCGTCGGCCACCGCGAACAGCCGCTGCAGCGGGGTCATCGCCTCGCCCGCCACCAGGTCGACGATCGGTGAGATCCAGGCCTCGCCGGCGCCGGGCGCCAGCGGCGTGGTCAGCCACCGCCAGTCCAGGCTGTGCACGTAATTGCGATCCCAGTTCGCCTGCATGTTGTTGCTGCCGGCCTCGCTGACCGGACGTAGCGGGGCGGCCGCGGCGTGCGCGACGTCACCGGTGTCCACGGTCTGTAGCCGCCATCCGGTCGCGCGGGCAACCGGCCGCGGACGCTGGTCGGGACCGGGCGCCAGCATCTCGGCGCTGACCAGTTCGATCTGCGTGCCGGCCCGGTCGACCTGCGCGCGGACCCACAGCGCACCCTGGGCGGGCACCGGGCCCAGCAGATCGACGGTGACGCGGCTCAGCCGGGTGTCGTCGCGGGCCGCCTGGCGCTCCAGAGCGCGCACCAGCAGCGCCGAAACCGGTGCGGCGTGCTGGATCTGGGCCGACCAGGTACCGCGCACCAGGTCGGTGGCTCCGAACTTCTCCCCCCGCGGGTCGGCGGCGTCGAGCAGTTCGTAGTAGGACTCGCTCATGGGTTCGCCTTTCAGGGCAGCCCGGCGCCGGGGATCTCCACGGTCACCATGTCCAAGCGGGATTCGCGGGTCCCGATCAGCCGCTTGGGGTAGGCGTCGGTGCTGGACAGCAGAAACAGGGTGCGGCGCTGCGGCCCGCCCAGGGTGCAGGCGATCGCGGCCCGGTCGCCGACGTCTATGCGGTGGGTGACGGTGCCGCCCTGCATGATCCGCTCGAATTGGTGGGCCAGCGTCATCGACGTCCAGACCCCGCCGGCCGCGTCGAGGGCGATGCCGTCGGGCGGCCCGTCGAGCGTGTCGGCGAAGATCCGGCGGTCATGCAAGCCACCGTCGGCGCCGATGGTGAATGCGGTGAGCCGGCGGCCCATCGATTCGGCGACGATCAGCGTGCCACCGTCGGCGGTGATCACCATCCCGTTGGGAAAGTCGAGGTCTCCTGCGACGGTGTGCACACGTGCGTCCGGATCGACCCGCACGATCACGCCACCGGTGTAGGCCTGCGAACCGATGTAACTGCACCCGTTCGCATCGATCACCATGTCGCCGAGGTTGGCCGGCACCAGGTCGCTGAGGTCGGCCAGGGTGGTCACCGTGTCGCCGTCGTAGTGCAGCACCTGGCGGTCCTCGGCGGACGCGATGAGCAACGAGCCGTCCGGGCGGAACCCCAGCCCGGTCGGGGTGTGCCCGGGCAGCGGCACCGTGGTCATCGAGCCCTGCAGATCAACGGTGTGGATCGCTTCGCCAAGCATGTCGGAGAACCACAACAGGCCCTCGAACCAGCGCGGGCCCTCACCGAAGCAGAAGCCGCCGGCCAGCGGGGCCGCCGACAGCGGCGAGCTTGTCTCGGCAAGGTTCACCAGGGTTGCCCTCCGGTCCTGCGGTTGTGGACGCGACCAGGACCACTTTACAAAACGCACCCCAAATGTCACGCTCGCGGAATGGTAGAGGCCACCGACAACATCGAGAAGTCCCCCACCGCGCACTGGTCGGTCAGCGGCCTGCTGGACCTGTTCGAGGTGACGACGGACGGCCCGGACCGGTTCACCGGTGCCACCGGCCTCGCCGGCGACGACGAACGGCAGGTGGTGGAGGGCACCCAGTTGCTGGCGCAGGCCATCGTCGGGGCGGCGAAACGCTTCGGCGACAAGTCGATCCGATCCGTGCATGCGGTGTTCGCCCGGGCCGTGCTGGTGGGTGCGCCGGCGGAGTACACCATCGACGTGGTCAACGAGGGCCGCTCGACGGCCACCGCGGTCATCTCGGTGCTGCAGAACGGCAAGCGCTGCGCGACGATGACGGTGCTCGCCGACGTCCCGTCGGCCGACGTCATCACCCACCACCTGCCCCGCCCGGACGTCGCCTCACCCGCGCAGGCCAACCCCTGCGCGATGCCGATGGAGGGCCGCCAGGTGCGCCTGGTCGATGTCGTCGACGTCAACAGTCCCGACGAGGTGGGACCGCCGGAGCTCTACGCCTGGCTGCACTACGACCCCATTCCCGCTCGCGACGACCTCGCCAAGGCGCTGATCGCTTATTTCACCGGCCATTTGGGCATCTCGACCACGATGCGCGCACACGCCGGCATCGGCACCAGCCGGTCACATCTGACCGTGTCCACCGCGCCGATGACCGTCACGGTGAGTTTCCACGAACCGGTGCGCTGGGACGGCTGGATCCTCTACGGGCACGAGAGCACCCAGGTGGGCGCGGGCATGTCGTACGTCCGCGGCACCGTGCACACCGAGGAGGGCGACCTCATCGCCTCCTTCGCCCAGGACGGCCTGATCCGCCCGCTGCGCACCAGCGACAACAAGATCGCCGAGCAAGCGCGGCTATAGCCCACCCGGTGGAAGTTGCGCGTATCCGTCGACCCGGGGCAGGTCGAAGCTGAAAAACCCTGCGATCGGCAGGCTTTCGGGTAGCGGCTCGGGGTAACACCAGGCCACGTCCTGCACGACGGTGTCGCCGACGACCGCAGACCAGTATTTCGCGTAGCCCTTGTAGTTGCAGTAGGTCGAAGTCGGCGACGGCTGCAGCAGATCGGTGCGGACGAGATCGGGGGCGACGTAGAGCCGTGGCGCCAAGGCGGTCTCGAACACGATCACGGTGCGGTCGGTGTCCACCAGGGGCACGCCGGCGACCTGCACCCGCAATGCGCGCCGGGTGGGCCGGCAGTCGACCCGGTGATAGGGATTGGGCGGGTAGTGCACCAGCTCGCGGCCCTCCTCGAACCAGGTGTCCACGGCATCCCACGGGACGTGGACGAACCCCGGTGCCTCCGGCACGGCTTGGTGTGGCAGATCGCCGACGGTCTCAGCGGCAAAGGCGTAGGACAGTGGGTGGCCTCGGCGGTGCACCAGCAGGACGCGGTCGGTGTCCAGCATGATGCGGTCAGCGCGGACCGCCTGCACCCGGCGGGGGTGCGGTTCGACGTACACCAGATCTCCGGCGATCTCGGGGGAGAACCAGCCGGCGCGCTCGATGCTGAGCGGGCCGCGCCCGGCAACCAGACTCATTTCGCCGCACCCCCTTGTTCAGATTGTGACTTTACAAAGTAGGCCTCAACTGTAATATCTCCCAAGAGTTGCGTCACGCGGCTGGGCGGTACCCGCCGGGCCCGGTGATGCCCACCGGATTCTCATGACAAGCTGGGATGATGCGATGACGAGCACCGCTGCGGCGCTGGACCCGCCGGCCGAGGATCCGCATCTGCGCTATCGCCTCGATGTCATCGCGCTCGATGTCACCGCCCTGGTGCAGGCGGCCGGAGGGTGGCTGTATCACCGGGTGGCGACCGGGTGGGACGTCAACGTCCTGCTGCCCCCGCATCAGGACCTCCGGCCGCTGCAGATCCTCGGCGTGCAGACCGCGGACCTGGAGACCGAGCTGGCCGCAGCCACCGGCGACGCGGCCGGACACGGCCTGGCGGTTCTCACCGACGCCTTCGCCGAAGATCCCCGGATCTGCCGGCGGGTGCAGTCGGCGCTGCGGCGCAGTGTCACCGAGGTCGTGCTGTGGGGCGAAGGCTGGCCGATGGCGGTGAATCAGCGACTCAGCGCGGTGCGCCACGTGCTGACCGTGGCGGGCCGGGCCTTCAAGCGCCAAGCCCTGATGGCCGCCGACGCCCGGACCGACGGCCGGATCGACGCTCCGGAGCTGTTCCGCAGCGACCAGAAGCGTTGCCTGCCGGTCAGTTCCGATCTGATGCCGGTCGATTGATGCGCAAGCACTACGACCACACCCTGCTGTATCTGCACGAGACGATCGATCTCGGCCGCGGCCTGACCGCAGACTTCACCGGTGCGTTCACCGAGATCTACCAGCCGATGATGAGCGAGCTGGGCGCGCGACTGTTCGCGGTGTGGGAGACCACCCGCTACAACGGCCACTGGCCGCAGGCCACGGTGCTCTGGGAGATCGACGCCTTCGCCGACTACGCCCGCATCGGTCGGGCGCAGGGCCGCGGCGGTAGCCACGAACGCTCCGCCGCCGAGTGGTCGGCCTACCTCGCCGGCATCGGCGCCTCCGGCGAGGGCCGCATCATGTATCCCGGTCCGCACAACAAGACCCTCTCGCAACTCTGCGACATCGGCTTCGATGCCAGCCTGGTGATTCAGGAGATCATGCAGACCAAGCCCGGTCGCCAGGATGACTACATCCGGGAACTGGAGCGACTGTACGTGCCCTGGTCCGAACGCACCGGCAAACGCTGGCTCGGTTCGTTCACCACCACGTTCCGCTTCAACGAGGTGATCCATTACTGGGCGCTCGACGGCGACTGGGACTGTTTCGCGCAGCACTACCCGTCCTGGAAGGACCAGCCGCCGGCTGAGATCGTGACCTGGATGAGCGTGGCCCCGGCACTGCGGGACGGCTGGGAGGACTCCATCCTGCAGGCGCTGCCGCCCTCCCCGCTCCAGGGAGGCGCCGCGTGAAAACAGTTGTGGACGAGGACTTCTCGTATGACCCGTTCGATCCGGCGGTGATGGCCGACCCGCTGCCGTATTACCGCGTGCTGCGCGATCACCATCCGGTGTACTACGTGCCGAAATGGGATCTGTATGCGCTATCCCGGTTCGACGACATCTGGGAGGTGCTCGCGGTCAGTGACGGCACGTTCGTCGCCTCCGAGGGCACCCTGCCCGCGGCCAACGTACTGGCGCAACACAACACCGGACCGGTGCCGGATCCGCCGCTGACACCGCTGCCGTTTCACGCCGTCTTCGACAAACCGATCTACGACGACATCCGCCGGCTGCAGTCACCGGCGTTTCGGCCCCGGTCGGTGACCGACTGGGCGGAGCGGATCCGCACGCTGGCCAATCAGCGCCTTGATGAGCTGCTGCCGCAGGGCCGCTTCGACCTCACCGGTGACTACGGCGGAATCGTGGTGGCCCAGGTGGTGTGCGAGCTGCTGGGCATCCCGCTCGAGCTGGCCGCCGACGTGCTGGCCGCGGTGAACGCCGGCAGCCTGGCGCAGGCCGGCAGCGGCGTCGACACTGCCGCGGCGCGGCCCAACTACCTGCAGTACCTCATCCCGGCCGTACAGGCCCGGCGCGCCGACAATGCGCGCGACGACCTTTCGATCGTCGACGGGATGCTGCGCTACCGGCTGCCCGACGGTCGCCCCCTCGACGACGTCGAAGCCGCCACCCAGCTGCTGTGCATCTTCATCGGCGGCACCGAGACGGTGCCCAAGATCGTCGCGCACGGGCTGTGGGAGCTGGCGCGCCGTCCCGACCAACTCGCCGAGGTACGAGCCGACCTGAGCAGCGTGGAACTGGCCCGCGAGGAGATGATCCGCTTCTGCGCCCCGGCACAGTGGTTCGCCCGCACCGCCCGCAAACCCTTCACGCTGCACGACACCACCATCGCGCCGGGACAGCGCATCATCACGCTGCTGGCCTCGGCCAGCCGCGACGAGCGCCAATACCCCGAGCCCGACGAATTCCGATGGAACCGCCCGATTACCCGGTCGCTGGCTTTCGGCCGCGGACAGCACTTCTGTATCGGCTACCACCTGGCGCGCCTGGAAGTCACTGTGCTGGTGACCGAATGGCTGCGCCGGGTCGGCGACTACCGCATCGTCGACGACGGCGCGACCAGGCTGCCGTCGAGTTTCCAGTGGGGCTGGAACTCCATCCCGGTGGAGGTCTGAAACATGTGGGCCCACCGGCTGATCGCGCCCTATGCATTCGAGCGGATCGACGTCCCCGAGCTCACCGAGGACCAGGTCGACGAGGGCCAGGTGCTGCTGGCGTTCGTCGCCGCCGGCGTGTGCGGCAGCGACCTGCCCGCCTTCCGCGGCGCGCAGGGCAGACTGCCCGGGGACAGCGGTGCCCGCGCGGCGGAGAAGAACGGCTTCCCGATCCACGAGATCGTCGGCGACGTGATCGCCAGCCGGCACCCGCGCCACCGCCCCGGCGACCGTGTCGTCGGCTGGGCATCGGGCTTCGACGGTTTGATGCAGCGGGTGATCGCCGACGGCGACGGGCTCGCCGGCCACGACCCGACGCTGGCGCCCGAGCACGCGGTGGGTCTGCAACCGCTGGCGTGTGTGCTCTACGCCGTCGAACAACTTCCCGACCTGGCCGGCCGCCATGTGGCGGTGCTCGGGCAGGGCTCGATCGGTCTGCTGTTCAGTGCGGTCGCCAAAGCCGCCGGCGCGCGCCGCGTCTCAGGCGTCGACCCGGTCGACCGGCGCGCTGTCGCCGCCGCATTCGGCGTCGACACCGTGGTGCAGTCCACCAGCGACCGCTGGGTGCATCACCTCGACGCCGGCGACCGGCCGGAGATCGTGATCGAGGCGGTCGGCCACCAGGTCGCCACCCTGAGCCACGCCATCGACGCCGTCGCGCCCGGCGGCACCGTCTTCTACTTCGGTGTCCCCGACGACGACAGCTACCCGATCAGCATGCGCACCATGCTGCGCAACAATCTGACGTTGATCTCCGGCGTGACCCGGGACCGCGCGCGGATGCTGGACGCCGCAAGCAAATTCGCCGCCGAGCACCCCGACCTGCTGGGCAACTACGTCACCCATGTCTTCGGTGTCGACGACGCGCAGGCGGCCTTCGAATTGGCGTCCCGTCCGGTGCCGGATCGCATCAAGATCGCGATCGTCGGATGATGTCGGCGTTGCGTACCGCGCTGACCGAGCAGACACCGCTGTGGGGCGGCTGGATCACCGGCCCGACCGTGCTCGGGCCGGAGGAATTCGCCCGGGCGGGCTATGACTACGTGGGCTTCGACGCCCAGCACAGCTACCTCGACGACGCCGCGATCGCACAAATGCTGCGCTATGTCGAACACCTGCCGATCGCCACGGCGGTACGGCTGCCGAATGCCGATTCCGCGCCGATCGGCCGGGTGCTCGACGCCGGGGCCGACGCGGTCATCATCGCGATGATCGAAACCGCCGAACAGGCGGCGGCCGCGGTCTCCGCCGCGCGCTACCCACCGGCCGGAGTCCGCAGCTTCGGTCCGCTGCGGCCCGCGCTGGGCCGTGACCTGACCGCCTTGGAGTCGCGGGCGGACGTGTTCGCCATGATCGAAACCGCCGGCGCACTGGACGAGGTGAAGCAGATCTGCGCGGTACCCGGACTGGCCGGGGTCTACGTCGGGCCCGCCGATCTGGCGGTCTCGATGGGCGTCGACGTCGCCCAGGCCACCACCCACCCCGACCTGCGGGAGGCGATGACCCGGATCCAGCGCGCGGCCTTGGAGTCCGGGGTGATCGCCGCAGTACACGGCGGGTCCGGTGCGGCAGGACGCACTTTGGCCAGGCTGGGCTACCAGATGATCACGCTGGCAGCCGAATCCCAGGCGCTACGGTGCGGGGCGCTCGAGCATCTCAACGAGGCTCGAGGCAGCCACTGATGGGGCAACCGCGAGTGGCTTTGGTTACCGGCGCCGCCCGCGGCCAGGGGTGGGCGATCGTGGAACGGCTGCGCGCCGACGGGTTCGCCGTCGCCGCCTGCGACATCAACGAAACGGAACTGGGGGCCGCGATCAGTGCGCGGGACGATGACGCGGTGATCGGGGTCGCGCTCGACGTGACCTCCCCGGCGCAATGGGACGCCGCGGTGGCAGCGACCGTGCAACGCTTCGGGGCGCTGACCGCGCTGATCAACAACGCCGGCACCCTGCACCGGGCGGCGATCGCCGACGAAACCCCGGAGGCTTTCGAAAACGCTTGGCGGGTCAACTGTCTCGGACCCTTCTTGGGCGTCCAGGCGGCCCTGCCGCAACTTCGCGCCGCCGAGGGCGCCGCCATCGTGAACACCTGCAGCACCGGGGCGATCCGGCCCTTTCCGCAGCACAGCGCCTACGGTTCGTCGAAGTGGGCGTTGCGCGGCCTGACCCAGACCGTCGCCGCCGAACTGGCGACGGCCGGGATCCGGGTCAACGCGGTCTTTCCCGGACCGATCGCCACCCCGATGCTCGATGCGGGCACCCAGCAGCGGCTTGCCGCGGTGGCCGCGACCGGACGGCTCGGCCGACCGGGCGAGGTGGCCGACGCGGTCGCCTTCCTGGTGTCTGACGCGGCGTCGTTCATCACCGGCGCCGAACTGATCGTGGACGGCGGCCAATGCCTGCAGATTCGCTGAGTGTCGGCATCATCGGTGCCGGGCCCGGCGGGTTGGCGCTGGGAATCCTGTTGCGGCGCGCGGGCTTCACCGATTTCACCATCTTCGACCGGGAGGACGGCGTCGGCGGCACCTGGCGGATCAACACCTATCCGGGGCTGGCGTGCGACGTCAAATCGCACCTGTACTCCTACTCCTTCGAGCTGAACCCGCACTGGTCGCGGCAGTGGTCGAAGCAACCCGAGATCCTGGCGTACTTCGAACGCTGCGCCACCGATCACGGTCTGCGGCCGCACCTGATGCTGCGCACCGAGATCCGCTCCGCGGTGTGGGAACACGATCGACGGCAATGGTGTCTGACCACCACCGACGGCAACGAGCACCGGTACGACGTCGTGGTCTCGGCGGTCGGCCTGTTCACCCAGCCGGTGCTGCCCGACCTGGCCGAGGAGCAGCCGTTCACCGGCACCGTCATGCACTCGGCGCGCTGGGATCACTCGGTGCGACTCGACGGCGCCAGAATCGCCGTGCTCGGAACGGGTTCCACCGCGGCGCAACTGGTGCCGGAGTTGGCCCGGGTCGCCGAGAAGGTTTATTCGGTGCAGCGGTCGCCGACCTGGATCCTGCCCAAACCGGATCGCCGCTACAGCGCGCGAGAGCGCTGGGCGTTCACCCGCGTCCCGCTGGCCAAGCGGCTGTACCGGATGCGGCTGTGGCTGCGCAGCGAGGCGAACATCTCGGTGATCGAGAACGGCAGCGACAAGACGGCCGAGTTCACCGCCACCGCACGAAAGCTGTTGGAGCGCGCCGTCACCGACCAACGGCTCCGCGCCGCGCTGACCCCCGACCACCCGCTGGGCTGCAAACGGCTGGTCTTCTCCTCGGACTACCTGCCCGCGCTGGACCGCCCCAACGTCGAGGTGGTCACCAGCCCGGCCAAGGCCCTGCGCTCGCGATCCCTGGTCACCGAGGACGGCACCGAGTGCGACGTCGACGTGGTGGTCTGCGCCACCGGGTACGCCGCTACGGACTACCTCGGCCAGATCGAGGTGGTGGGCGAGGGCGCCAGTCTGCGGCAGGCGTGGCGCGACGGGCCGCGCGCCTACCTGGGCATGGCGATGCCCGGGTTCCCCAACTTCTTCATGCTCTACGGACCCAACACCAACGTCGGCTCCAACAGCGTCATCTTCGTGCTGGAAGCCCAAGCGCGCTACATCGTCCGGGTGCTCAAACATTTGCGGCGCCGGCGCAAAACCTATGTCGCGGTGCGGCCCGCCGCGCTGGCCGCGTTCGTCGCCAAGATCGACCGCTGGATGCAGGGCACGGTGTGGACCACGCGGTGCAGCAGTTATTTCCGGGCAGCCAACGGCCGGGTGGTCACCCAGTGGCCGCGCAGCGCCGGCGCCTTCTGGGCGATGACCCGCCGCTTCCGGGCCGCCGACTTCGTCTTCGAACCCGACCCGGTCAGAACGTGATGACCTGGCGCACCGCGGTGCCGTCGGCCAACCGGTCCATCGCCTCGTTGATGTCATCAAGGGTGATGGTCGCCGACACCAACTGTTGCACCGGCAGTTGGCCGGCGCGCCACAGCGCGACGAACTTCGGGATGTCCCGGGCGGGCACCGACGAGCCGAGATAGCTGCCGATCAGCGAGCGGCCTTCGGCCACGAAGCCCAGCGGGGACAGGCTGATCCGGGCATCGGGTGCCGGCAGGCCGACGGTGATGGTGCGGCCCCCGGGCGCGGTCAGATCGATCGCGGTCTGCAGCGCGGCCGGATGACCGACCGCCTCGATCACCATCGGTACGCGCACGCCGGCGTCGACGGCCTGCTGCGGCGTGTAGGTGCGTTGCACGCCCAGACCGCTGGCCGCCGCGAGCTTCTCGGGTAGCTGGTCGATCGCGATCACCTCGACCCCGTCGTGCGCCAGCACCGTCAGCACCGCCGCCATCCCGACCCCGCCGAGCCCGACCACCGCCACCGTCTGCCCAGCCACCGGGCGAGCCACGTTGAGCACCGCGCCGCCGCCGGTCAGCACCGCGCATCCGAGCAACGCCGCCACCGACGGCGGCACATCCTCGGGTACCGGCACGGCGCTGGTCGCGCTGACCACCGCATGGGTGGCGAAACCGGAGACACCGAGATGGTGGAAGACCGGCTGCCCGGCCCGGCGCAGCCGGATCCCGCCGTCGAGCAGGGTGCCCGCGCCGTTGGCCGCGCTGCCCGGCTCGCAGGGGGTCAGGCCCTCCGTGGCGCACGCCGGGCAATGCCCGCACCGGGGCAGGAAGGTCAGCACCACCCGCTGCCCGGGCGCGATGTGGACACCGTCACCGATCGCCTCGACGATGCCGGCCGCTTCATGGCCGAGCAGCATCGGCACCGGCCGCACCCGGTTGCCGTCCACCACCGACAGATCGGAATGGCAGACCCCGGCGGCTTCCACTCGGACCAGCAGTTCCCCCGGTCCCGGCGGCGCCAGCTCCAGCTCGGTCACCGTGATCGGCCGAGACCGGGCATACGGTCGTGGCGCCCCGATCCGCTCCAGCACCGCGCCGCGGATGGCAACCATGCTGGAATACAACCATGAATGCCGCGGTCCCGCCTGCCCCGGAAGGGTTGACCAGCCAGGACTTTCCGGTGCACTGGCCGGTGCTGACCCGCTGGGCCGACAACGACATGTTCGGCCATCTCAACAACGCGGTGTACTACCAGCTGTTCGACACCGCGATCAACGGGTGGATCGCCGCCAACGCCCCCGACGTCGATCCGGTCGGCATGCCGGAGCTGGGGGTGGTGGCCGAGTCGGGCTGCCGTTTCCTGGGCGAACTGGCCTTCCCGGACCGGCTGGCGGTCGGGCTGGCGGTCACCCGGCTGGGGCGCAGCAGCGTCACCTACCGCCTGGCGGTGTTCCGGGCCCCCGATGAAGAGGCAGACCCGGCCCCGCTGGCCGCGCTCGGGCACTGGGTGCACGTCTACGTCGACCGCAGCACCCGGCGACCGGTGCCGATCCCCGACGGCATCCGGGCACTGCTGGCCACCGCCCAGGTCTAGCGTCGCGCGGTTCGCCGATGGATATGCTCGCCCAATGCCGCTCGTGAGCAAGACCGTCGAAGTCGCCGCCGACGCCGCCACCGTCATGGGGATCGTCGCCGACTTCGAGGCGTACCCCCAGTGGAACGACGAGGTCAAAGGACTGTGGGTGCTGGCCCGCTACGACGACGGCCGGCCCAGCCAGCTGCGCCTGGACGCCTCGTACTCGGGTTTCGACGGCACCTTCATCCAGGCGGTGTACTACCCCAGCGCCACCCAGATCCAGACCGTGCTGCAGCAGGGCGACCTGTTCAGCAAGCAGGAGCAGCTGTTCTCGGTGGTCGAGATCGGGGCCACGTCGCTGCTCACCGTCGACATGGACGTCGAGACCGAGATGGCGATGCCCAAGCCGATGGTCAAGAAGGCCTTTAGCAACGTCCTGGACTACCTGGCCGACAATCTCAAACGGCGCGCCGAGGAACTGGCGGCGGGAGGGTCCAATTGACCCACCCGGCAACCGATCCCGCTGAGCAGCCGTATCGAGCCCGACGCCAGAACTGGGTCAACCAACTGGACCGGCACGCGCTGATGCAGCCCGACGTCCCGGCGCTGCGGTTCCTGGGCCGGACCACGACGTGGGCGCAGCTGCGGAAAAGGGTCGGCGCGCTGGCCGACGCCCTGAGCCGCCGCGGTGTCGGCGCCGGCGACCGGGTGATGATCCTGATGCTCAATCGCACCGAATTCGTCGAGACGGTGCTGGCCGCGAACATGCTGGGCGCGATCGCCGTCCCGGTGAACTTCCGGCTCACCCCGTCCGAGCTCGCCTATCTGGTCACCGACTGCGAGGCGCGGGTGCTGGTCACCGAGACGGCGCTGCTGCCGGTGGCCCTCGGCGTGCGCGAGCTGACCGACACGCTGGAAACGGTGGTCGTGGCCGGCGAGGCCGGCGAAGGGCTGATCGCCTATGAGGACCTGATCACCGAGACCGGGCAACCGCACTCGCCGGTGGACATTCCCAACGATTCGCCGGCCCTGATCATGTACACCTCGGGCACCACCGGCCGGCCCAAGGGCGCGGTGCTCACCCATACCAACCTCACCGGCCAGGCCATGACCGCCCTCTACACCGCCGGGACCGGTCAAGGCGACGTCGCTTTCATCGGGGTGCCGTTCTTCCACATCGCCGGCGTCGGCAACCTGCTGCCCGGCATGTGGCTGGGTATTCCGACGGTGATCAATGCGCTCGGTGCGTTCAACGCCGGCCAACTGCTCGACGTGCTGTCCGCCGAGAAGGTCACCGGCATCTTCCTGGTGCCGGCCCAGTGGCAGGCGGTCTGCGCCGAGCAGCAGGCCAATCCGCGCGACATCCGGTTACGGACCATGTCCTGGGGTGCCGCCCCGGCGTCGGACAGCCTGCTGCGCCAGATGGCCGAGACCTTCCCGGACACCAAGATCCTGGCGGCATTCGGGCAGACCGAGATGTCGCCGGTCACCTGCATGCTGCTGGGCGAGGACGCCATCCGGAAGCTGGGCTCGGTCGGCACCGTCATCCCGACCGTCGCCGCGCGGGTGGTCGACGAGAACATGAACGACGTCGCCGTCGGTGAGGTAGGGGAGATCGTCTACCGGGCCCCCACCCTGATGAGCGGCTACTGGAACAACCCGGAAGCCACCGCCGAGGCGTTCGCCGGCGGCTGGTTCCACTCCGGGGATCTGGTCCGGATGGACGCCGAAGGCTATGTCTGGGTGGTCGACCGCAAGAAAGACATGATCATCTCCGGCGGCGAGAACGTGTACTGCGCCGAGGTGGAGAACGTCCTGGCCGGTCACCCCGACATCGCCGAGGTCGCCGTGATCGGCCGCCCGCACGAGCAATGGGGCGAGGTCCCGATCGCGATCGCCGCGGTCACCCGGCCCGATCTGGCCTTGGCCGACCTCCAGGACTATCTGACCGAGCGACTGGCGCGTTATAAGCACCCGAAGGCGCTCGAGATCGTCGACGCCCTGCCGCGCAACCCGGCAGGGAAGGTGCTCAAAACCGAACTGCGCATTAACTACCGAACGGCCCCCGGAGCCGAGTCGGTCACCGCCACAACCGATACCGGCTAGCGCCCTACCGTTGAGGTGGCGGCACGTTACTGTCCGGTAGCGAACCTGTGTAGGTTGCGCCGAATCGATGCCATCCTCACGCAGTCATCAGGTATGGTCCGATGGTCGCCAACGGCACCTTGGGCCGCTATGGTGACGCGGGTCTCGTAGGAACATGGACGGACGGAGAAGCCACTGTGCGACGCGATCCCTTGCTGCGTCGTGACGCGGGGTCTCCGGTGAGGGGGTTGTTGTGACGGCTCCTGCGCGTCCCCGCCTGGCTGATTTCGCCCGTGATCGGCTGCTGCCGCCGCTGGTGATGGTCGGCGGGTTCTTCCGGATGTGCGCGCTGACCGCGCGTGCGCTGTTCGTACCGCCGTTCCAATGGCGCGAGACGCTTCAGCAGGGCTGGTTCATCACCAGTGTTGCCATCATCCCGACCATCGCGGTCGCCATCCCGCTGACCGTGCTGCTGGTCTTCACCCTGAACATTCTGTTGGCGCAGTTCGGTGCTGCCGACGTCTCCGGCGCCGGTGCGGGCATCGCGGCCGTCACCCAGCTCGGGCCGTTGGTCACCGTGCTGGTGGTCGCCGGCGCCGGCTCCACCGCGATCTGCGCGGACCTGGGCGCCCGCACCATCCGCGAGGAGATCGACGCGATGGAGGTGCTCGGCATCGACCCGATCCACCGGCTGGTGGTGCCCCGGGTGATCGCCGCGACCGTGGTCGCGTTGTTGCTCAACGCTCTGGTGATCGTGATCGGCCTCGCCGGCGGCTTCCTGTTCGGTGTCTACCTGCAGAACGTGTCCGGCGGCGCCTATCTGTCCACGCTGACCTTGCTGACCGGGTTGCCCGAGGTGGTCATCTCAACGGTTAAGGCCAGTGTCTTCGGGCTTATCGCAGGCTTGGTCGGTTGTTATCGGGGTCTTACCGTTCGGGGCGGGTCCAAGGGGCTCGGGACCGCCGTCAACGAGACGGTGGTGCTCTGCGTTCTTGCGCTGTTCGCCGTGAACGTGGTGCTGACCACCATCGGCGTGAAGTTCGGAACGGGGACCTGACATGTCGACATCGGCAGTGCTGCGGGGCCGGTTTCCCGGCCTGATCGCGAACTATCACCGTTACGTCGGGGCGGCCGGCCGCTCCCTGGAGAAGAGCGGCCAGCTCGGCTGGTTCTCGGCGACCGCCGTGCGTCAGATCCCCTGGGCGCTGCGGCGGTACCGCACCGAGACGCTGCGCCTGATCGCCGAGCTGGGCATGGGCACCGGCGCGATGGCCGTGATCGGCGGCACCGTGGCCATCATGGGGTTCGTGATGCTGGCCGGCGGCTCGCTGATCGCCATCCAGGGCTTCACCTCGCTCGGCAACATCGGGGTGGAGACCTACACCGGTTTCGCCGCGGCGCTGGTCAACGTCCGTGTCGTCGGGCCGGTCAACGCCGGCATCGCCCTGGCTGCCACCGTCGGAGCGGGAGCGACCGCCGAACTCGGGGCGATGCGGATCAGTGAGGAGATCGACGCACTCGAGGTGATGGGGATCAACTCGATCTCCTACCTGGTGTCGACCCGGGTGGTAGCCGGCTTCACCGTGATCATCCCGCTGTACGCGCTCGCGCTGATCATGGCGTTCGCCTCACCGCAGATCGTCACCACGCTGTTCTTCGGGCAGTCGTCGGGAACCTATGAGCATTACTTCCGGACGTTCCTACGCCCCGACGACGTGTTCTGGTCGTTCCTGGAAACCATCCTGATCGCGGTGGTGGTCATGATCACGCACTGTTACTACGGGTTCAACGCCAGCGGCGGCCCGGTCGGCGTCGGCGCCGCCGTGGGCCAGTCGATGCGCCTGTCCCTGGTCACGGTGCCCACTGTCGTGCTGCTCGCAGCGTTGGCGCTCTACGGCGTCGACCCCAACTTCAACCTGACGATGTGACGGCGATGGCAACCGGGAAGCAGAACAAAATCCAGAGCCCGCCCTACAAAGTGGCGGGGGTGGTGACCTTCGCCGTCCTGGCGCTGATCGTGGGGCTGGTGTACGGCCAGTTCCGCGGGTCCTTCACCAAGACGACGTCGTTGACCATGGTGGCGCCGCGTGCCGGTCTGGTGATGGACCCGGGCGGGCCGGTGACCTACAACGGCGTCCAGATCGGGCGCGTGGCCAGCATCGCGCCGACGGAGCACGACGACAAGCCGGCGGCGAAGTTCACGCTCGACGTCGACCCGCAGTACATCAAGCTGATTCCGTCGAACGTCAAAGCCGACATTCTGGCGACCACGCTGTTCGGCAACAAGTATGTGTCGCTGACCGCGCCGGAGCACCCCACGCCTGAGCGCATCAGCACCAAGCACATCATCGCGACCTCGGTGACGACCGAGCTCAACACGCTGTTCGAGACCATCAACAACCTCTCGGACCACATCGACCCGATCAAACTGAATCTGACCCTGCATGCGGCCGCCGAGTCGTTGACCGGGTTGGGCGACAAGCTCGGCGAGTCGCTGGTCAACGGCAACAAGATTCTCGACGACGCCAACGCCTACATGCCGTCATTGCGCCGCGACCTCAAGGGCTTCGCGAACCTGGGCGAGATCTACGCCGATGGAGCACCGGATCTGGTCGGGTTCATGGAGAACTCGATCCCTGCGGTCAAGACCATCACCGCTCAGCAGAAGGAACTGGACGCCGCGTTGCTGGGCGCCGCCGGCGTCGGCAACCTCGGGGCGGACGTCACCAACCGGTTCGGGCCATACTTCCGCCGGCAGTTCTCCGACCTGGTGCCGGTCTCGGCCCTGCTCGACGAGTACAGCCCGGAGCTGTTCTGCGCCATCCGCAACCTTGCCCAGGGCGCCCCGAAGGTCTACGAATTCCTCGGCGGCGGTGACGGTTACGCCCTCGACACGGTCAGCGAGCTGGTCAGCCCGGCCAACCCCTACATCTACCCCGATAACCTGCCGCGTTACAACGCTCGCGGCGGCCCCGGCGGTGCCCCTGGCTGCTGGCAGGAGATCACCCGCGACTTCTGGCCGGCGCCTTACCTGGTGGCCGACACGGGAGTCAGTCAAGCGCCCTACAACCACTTTGAATCCGGATCGCCCTTCGCCGTTGATTACGTCTGGGGCCGTCAAGTCGGGGAAAACACGATCAACCCATGAACATCACCAGAACCGCACTCAAACTCGGCGCCGTCGGCTCGGTGCTGCTGCTCTTCACGGTCGGCTTGGTCGTGGTGTTCGGCCAGGTCAGGTTCGACAGGACGGCCGGCTACTCCGCCGAATTCACCAATGCCAGCGGCCTGCGGGAGGGACAGTTCGTCCGCGCCTCCGGCGTGGAGATCGGCAAGGTCAAGAAGGTGCGCCTGGTCGACGGCGGTCGCCGGGTGGTGGTGGACTTCAACGTCGACCGGTCACTGCCGCTGTACCAGTCCACCACCGCGCAGATCCGCTACTCCGACCTCATCGGCAACCGCTACCTGGAGCTCAAGCGTGGCGAGGGCGAGGGTGCCGACCAGCGGTTGCCGGTGAACGGGTTCATCCCGTCCGCCCGGACCGAACCGGCACTGGACCTGGACGCGCTGATCGGCGGTTTCAAGCCGGTGTTCCGGGCGCTGGACCCCGACAAGATCAACACCATCGCGTCGACCATCGTCACGGTCTTCCAGGGCCAGGGCGGCACCATCAACGACATCTTGGAGCAGACCGCACAGCTGACCTCGCACATCGCCGAGCGGGATGCGGCGATCGGCGAGGTGGTCAAGAACCTGAACGTGGTGCTGGACACCGCGGTTCGGCACCGCCAGACCTTCGACGAGACCGTCGACAACTTCGACAAACTCGTCAAGGGTCTCAACGCCAACAACACCACCCTGGCCAACGGCACCGCCGAATTCGGTAACGCCGCCGGCAATCTGGCCGACCTGCTGGCCGACAACAGGAAGCAGTTGCACAGCTTGTTCCCGGAGGCGGGCCCGGAGCCGCCCGACCGGATGGCTGACGTCGAGGCGCTGTTGGAGAAGATTCCGCGGGCGCTGAAGCTGATTGGACGCACCGGTGTCTACGGTGACTTCTTCAACTTCTACATCTGTGACGCCACCATCAAGCTGCCCGGTCTGCAGCCCGGCGGGCCGGTGCGCAACGTCCGGTTGTGGCAGCAACCGACCGGGAGGTGCACGCCGCAGTGAGGACCCTGGAACCGCCCAACCGGGCACGGATCGGAGTCATCGGCGTCGTCACGTTGGCGCTGGTGACGCTGGTGGGGCAGAGCTTCACCACGGCGCCGATGCTGTTCGCCGAGCCGAGCTACTACGGTCAGCTCTCCGACACCGGCGGGCTGACCGCCGGTGACAAGGTGCGCATCTCGGGCGTGGACGTCGGCAAGGTCCAGGACCTGTCGATCGAAAACGACCATGTGCTGGTGAAGTTCTCCGTCGGCGCGCACCCGATCGGCAGCGACAGCCGGATCGGGGTCCAGACCGACACCATCCTGGGCCGCAAGGTCCTGGCGATCGAGCCTAAGGGTGAGCGCCGGATCGCGCCGCAGGGTGTGCTGCCACTGGGGCAGAGCACCACGCCCTATCAGCTCTACGATGCGGTCTTCGACGTCACCAAGGCCGCCTCCGGCTGGGACATCGACACCGTCAAGAAGTCGCTGAAGGTGCTGTCGGAAACCGTCGAAGAGACCTCGCCGGACCTGAGCGCCGCGCTCGACGGTGTCGCGAAGTTCTCCGACACCATCGGCAAGCGCGACGAGGAGATCACCCACCTGCTCGCGCAGACCAACGAGATCGCCACCGTACTGGGTAACCGCAGCGGCCAGATCGACGCCGTGTTGCGCAACACCCAGACTCTGCTGGCCGCGTTCAACCAGCGCAGCCAGGCGATCTCGGCATTGCTGGGCAACATCGCCTACTTCGGCGAGCAGGTTCAGGGCCTGGTCCGGGACAACCCGAATCTGGATCTGAGCCACGTGTTCAATGAGGCCGCCAACATCACCGACATGCTGGTGCGGCGCAAGGGCGAACTGATGGAGATCTTCACCATCTTGGGCAGGTACCTGACCATCGTCAACGACGCGGTCGCTTCGGGGCCCTACTTCAAGGTCTCCACCTTGAACCTGATCCCGTTCTGGATTCTGCAGCCGTGGGTCGACGCCGCGTTCAAGAAGCGGGGTATCTCGCCGGAGGAATTCTGGCGCAATGCCGGCCTGCCGGAGTTCCGCTACCCCGATCCCAACGGGACCAGGTTCGCCAACGGTGCGCCGCCGCCTGCTCCGCAGGTGCTCGAGGGCACCCCCGAGCACCCGGGGCCGGCGGTCGCACCCGGCTCGCCGTGCTCCTACGCGCCGGCGGCCGGAATGTTCCCGACCCCGGGCAACCCGCTGCCGTGCGCGAACCTGGACCCGAACGCCGGGCCGTTCGGCCCGAGTGGTCCCTACCCGGGTCCGGTGGATGTGCTGACCTCGCCGCCGAACCCCGACGGCATCGGCTCGACACCCGGCATCTCGATCGCCGGCCGGCCGGGCGAGACGCCGCCGCTGGTGCCCGGTACTCCGGTCCCCATGCCCGACGCCAACCCCGGGGCACGCTCCGAACCGCTGGGCCCGATGCCCGGACCGGCTCCGGCCAACCCGGGCGCGGCACCGCCGCCTCCGGCGATGGCACCCGGCCCGCCCGCTCCGCCCGGACCGGGCAACCAGTTGCCGGCACCGTTCATCACGCCCGGCGAAGGCGGAAACAGCCAGCCCGGTGGTGGCGGCGGCGCAAGAGGGAGTGAGCGGCCGTGAGTACCGTCTTTGATGTTCGCAACCTGCGACTGCCGGAGCGGTCCCGGACGACGGTGATCGTCGGATCACTGCTGTTGGTGCTGGCGCTGCTGGTGGGCTTCGGCGGCGTGCAGCTGTTCCGCAAGCTCAACAGCACCACCGTGGTGGCCTACTTCCCGCAGACCGACGCGCTCTACCCCGGCGACGCGGTGCAGATCATGGGTGTCCGGGTGGGCGCGATCGACAAGATCGAGCCGGCCGGCGACAAGATGAAGGTCACGCTGCACTTCAACAACAAGTACAAGGTGCCCGCGGACGCCAAGGCGATCATCTTGAACCCGACCCTGGTGGCGTCGCGGACCGTCCAGCTGGAGCCGCCGTACCGGGGCGGGCCGGCGCTGGCCGACAAGGCCGTCATCCCGGAGGAACGCACCGAGGTCCCGGTGGAGTGGGACACGCTGCGCAACGACGTCACCAACATCATCAACAAGCTGGGCCCGACACCCCAACAGCCGAAGGGACCGATCGGCGAGGCCATCGAGTCGTTCGCCGACAGCTTGAGCGGCAAAGGCAATCAGATCAACAACGCGTTCGACAGTCTCTCGGACGCGCTGACCGCGCTGAACAAGGGCCGCGGCGACTTCTTCGCGGTGGTGCGCAGCCTGTCGCTGTTCGTCAAGGCGCTCGACCACAACGACCAGCAGTTCGTGGCGCTCAATCGCGACCTGGCCACCTTCACCAACAACCTGACCGGCACCGACCAGGACCTGGCTAAGGCCGCCGACCAGTTCTACGCGACGATGACGATCATCAAGGCGTTCCTCAACCAGAACGCCGACCCGCTGGTCAGAACGATCAACAACGCGGAGCAGGTGACGACCGCCATCACCCAGCCGGACGCGCTGGACGGTTTCGAGACCTCGCTGCACGTGCTGCCCAACGTGCTGGCCGCCGTGGGCGAGATCTACCACCCGGCGCAGGGCGCGGTCACCGGTTTTCCGGTGCTGATCAACTTCGCCAACCCGATGGAGTTCATCTGCAGCGCGATCCAGGCCGGTAGCCGGCTGGGCTACCAGGACTCCGCGGAACTGTGTGCGGAGTACCTGGCGCCGATCGCCGATGCGATCAAGTTCAACTATCTGCCGTTCGGCATCAACATCTGGACCAACGCCTATACGACGCCGAAGCAGATCGCCTACTCCGAACCGCGGCTGCAGCCGCCACCCGGGTACAAAGACACCACCGTCCCGGGTATCTGGGTGCCCGACACCCCGTTGTCGCACAAGAACTCCCAGCCCGGCTGGATCACCGCACCCGGCATGCAGGGTGTGCAACCCGGTCACGACACCGAGCGGCTGTTGACGCCGGAGTCGCTGGCTCAGTTGATGGGCGGCCCGGACCCGGCGCCGGTCCAGTCGCAGTACCAGACGCCGCCCGGCCCGCCGAACTCCTACGACACCGAGCCCGGCCCGCTGCCCTACGTCGGTCTGCCTCCCGGCCAGGCGCCGATCCCGCCGCCCCCGCCGGGACCCAACGTGATCCCCGGCCCGGTCGCACCGCTGCCCCCGCGAGGTGAAGGCTGATGAGACGCAGTATCGCGATGAAGACGGTCAGCCGGCGCGGCTGGCAGGCCCTGGTGCTGCTGATGGCCACCCTGACGCTGACCTCGTGCGGCAGCTGGCGCGGTATCGCCAACGTGTCGTTGCCGGGCGGTCCGGGCAGCGGCCCCGGTGCCTACACGGTCTACGTCCAGGTGCCGGACACCTTGGCGCTCAACGGCAACAGCCGGGTCCTGGTCGCCGACGTCTTCGTCGGCGCGGTCGAGCACATCGAGCTGAAGAACTGGGTCGCGACGCTCAAGCTGAAGCTGAACAAGGACGTCCACCTGCCGCGCAACGCCACGGCGAAGATCGGCCAGACCAGCTTGCTGGGTTCGCAGCACATCGAGTTGAAGTCGCCGGAGAACCCGGAGGGCGAACTGCGCAACGGCGACACCATCGCACTGAACAATTCGTCGTCGTACCCGACCATCGAGCGAACGCTCGCCGGTCTGGCCCTGCTGCTGCAGCGCGGCGGATTGTCGGACCTGGACACCATCACCACCGAGTTCGCCGCGCTGTCCAACGGGCGGGCCGACCAGATCCGGGCGTTCCTGACCAAGCTCGACACCTTCGTCGCCAACCTCAACGACCAGCGCGAGGACATCACCCGGGCGATCGACTCGTCCAACCGGTTGCTGAGCTACTTCGGTGCCCACAACGACACCATCGACAAGGTCCTGACCGACTTCCCGCCGCTGTTCCAGTACTTCAACTCCCAGCAGCAGATCTTCATCGATGCGATCGGAGCGCTGGGTGCGATGGGCGCCTCGGTCAACCAGCAGATCGCACCCGCGCGGGGTGATCTGAACAAGGTGCTGACGAATTTCCAGTGCCCGGGACGCGAGCTGCGCAAGGCGTCGCCGTACATCCCCGACCTGCTGCAGGTGATGATCACCGCGCCGTATCACGTCGACGGTGCCTTCAAGGCCGTCCGCGGTGACTTCATCAACACCTCGCTGGTGGTCGACCTCACCTATGCGTCCATCGACAACGCGATCCTGACCGGAACCGGCTTCTCCGGGATGCTGCGGGCACTGGAGCAGTCGTTCGGCCACGACCCGGAGAAGATGATCCCGGACATCCGGTACACGCCGAACCCCGCTACCGCCCCCGGTGGCCCGTATGTGGAAAGGGCTGACCGGAATTGCTGAAACCACAGATTAAGCGTCAACTGGTCATCTTCACCGTCCTGACCGCGGTGGCGTTGCTGGTGTTGGGTGTCTACTACCTGCGGTTGCCGACCCTGGCGGGCCTCGGCCAGTACACGCTGAAGGCGAATCTGCCGGAGGCCGGCGGTTTGTACAAGACCGCGAACGTCACCTACCGCGGCACCATCATCGGCAGGGTCACCGCCGTCGAGCCCACCGAGACGGGTGCGCAGGCGACGATGCAGATCTCCAGCAAGTACAAGATCCCCGCCGATGCCAGCGCCAACGTGCATTCGGTGTCGGCGATCGGTGAGCAGTACCTGGATCTGGTGTCGACCGACAACCCGGGGCAGTACCTGAAGCAAGGCCAGACGATCACCAAGGGCACGGTGCCCTCGGCGATCGGGCCGGCGCTGGACACCGCCAATCGTGGTCTGGCCGCGTTGCCGGCCGGCAAGATCTCGGCGCTGCTCGACGAGACGGCGACGGCCGTCGGCGGGTTAGGCCCGTCCCTGCAGCGGCTCGTCGATTCGACGCAGTTGATCGTCAGTGACTTCAAGGCCAATCTCGACGACGTCAACGACATCGTGAACAAGTCGGCACCGATCATCGAAAGCCAGGTCGATTCCGGCGACGCCATCCATCAGTGGGCGCGCAACCTCAACGTCCTGGCCGGCCAGGCGGCCAGCCGCGATGAGACGGTGAAGCACATCATCCATGAGCTGCCGCCGCTGATCGATCAGGTGCACACGCTGTTCAGCGAGACCAAGGACTCCCTGCCGCAGCTGATGGCGAACGCGTCGATCCTGACCGAGATGGGCAGACGCTACAACCGCAACACCGAGCAGGCGCTGGTGTTCCTGCCCCAGGCCGGCTCGATCATCCAGACCGTCAGCTCGGTCTTCCCCGGCCGGGCGTTGCTCGACGTGGCCCTCGGCGCGTTCCCCGGTCCGGTCTTCCCGATTCCCGTTCCGGGCCTGAGCTTGAACTACCCGCCGCCGTGTCTGACCGGTTATCTGCCGGCTTCGGAGTGGCGGGCGTTCGCCGACACCAGCCCCGCCGAGCTCCCGGACGTCTCCTGCCGTATTCCGCAGGACACCCCGGCCAACAACGTGCGCGGTGTGCGCAACATCCCGTGTGTGGACGTGCCCGGCAAGCGGGCGCCGACTCCCAAGGAGTGCCGCAGCGACAAGCCGTACGTCCCGATGGGCACCAACCCCTGGTACGGCGACCCGAACCAGATCCGGAACTGCCCGGCGCTGGGGGCGCGCTGCGACCAGCCGGTCGAGCCGGGTCACGTGATCCCGGCGCCGTCGGTCAACACCGGCCTCAACCCGCTGCCGGCGGATATGGTGCCACCGACACCGCCGCCTGCGAACGACCCGTTGACCCGGCCGGGCACCGGTAGCGTGCAGTGCAACGGGCAACAACCGAACCCCTGCATCTACACTCCGGGCGGGCCGCCGACGGCGATCTACAATCCGCAGAGTGGCCAGGCGGTGGGGCCAGACGGCGTCGAATACTCCGTCGAGAACTCGATGAACATAGGAGACGACGCATGGAAGGGGATGCTGGCGCCGTTCCAGTGACCACGGACGGGGAACAGCAGACCGCAGACACCGCTGATAACGCAGATCTCCAGGATGGCCCGGAGGCAGCGGACGAGGACACCACAGCCGACGTCACGTCGGCCGAGCCGGTCCAGGCCGACCCGGAGGAGACGGAACCGACGCCATCCCGCCTCGGTCGACGCCAGCTACTGGGGATCTGTGCGTTGCTGGTGCTGTTGGCGGCCGGTCTGACGGCTCTCGGATACCTGAGCATGCGTGATCACGCGGCGAGTCAGGTGATGGCACGGGACAACGCCGAAGCCATCGAGGCGGCGAAATCGTGCGTGCTGGCGACCCAGGCCCCGGACCCGGGTGATGTGTCGCTGTCCCAGGAGAAGATCTTCAACTGTTCGGCTGGGGAGTTCCGCACTCAGGCCGCGCTGTACGCCCAGATCCTTCCGCCTGCGTACCAGGCGGCGAAGGTCCAGGTCGAGCTCACCGAGATGGGCGCCGCGGTGGAGCGCAACAACCCGGACGGCTCGGTCGACATCCTGGTGGCATTCCGGATCAAAGTCGACAATGTCGAGGCCAAGGGCCGCGAGGCCGGCTACCGGTTGCGTGCCCAGATGGTCCGCGAGGACGGCCAGTACCGGATCGCCAAGCTCGACCAGGTGGCCCGGTGACCGAAGCCGTTCTCGACGCGCCGGCCGGCCCGCCGGCGCGGTGGCGTAGCCGCGTCATCGCCTATGCGGTCGACCTGCTGCCCGGGGTAATCGTGGTGACGGCGATGGCCCTGGCGGCACTGAGCTTCCCGAGCGGCGGGGTCTGGTGGTGGGTCGCCATGACACTCATCGGGGTGGTGATCCTGGCGACCGCGATCAACCGGGTGCTGCTGCCGGCCATCACCGGGTGGAGCCTGGGCCGCGCGTTCGCCGGACTCGAGGTGGTGCGCGGCGGCGGAACCACCGAAGCCGTCGGCGCCGGACGGTTGCTGGTGCGCGAAGTGGCGCATCTATTGGACGCTGTGTTCCTCGGCTGGCTTTGGCCGTTGCGCGACCGGCGCGGGCGTACCTTCGCCGACCTGGTGGCGCGCACCGAAGTGCGACCGGCGAAGCTGCGAGTGCCGCCGGCGAACAACCGGCTGCGGGCGATGGCGGCCTTCGTGGCCGCAGCCGTTCTGAGCCTTGCCGGTGCCACCGCTGCCTACGCGGTGGTCTACCGGACAGAACACAACGCGGATCAGGCTCGCATCGAGATCGCCCGCCAGGGCCCGAAGATCGTGGCGGACATGTTGTCCTACGATCCCGAGACCCTGCAGGATGACTTCGACCGCGCGCAGGCGCTGGCCACCGACAAGTACCGCGAGCAGCTGGTGCCCCAGTTGGACGCCATCCGCAGCGCCAAGCCGGTGCCGAACTTCTACCGGGTCACCGACGCGGCGGTGCTCGACGCCGCCAAGAGCCGCGCGACCATGCTGCTGTTCCTGCAAGGCCAGCGCGGCACCGCCGGAAAGGAGCGGTTGATCAGCGCCACCGTGCGGGTGGTGTTCGCCAAGGTGCAGGACAGCTGGCGGGTGGACGATCTGTCCGTCGTCAGCAAGCCGCTGCCCGCCGAGGGGGACAAATGAGTCCGCGTCGTCGGGTCTTGGCCGATGACCAGCCGCTGTTCGTGGAGCGCACGGTGCCCGATCGGCGGCTGAGGACGGTGATCGCAGGTTCGCTACTGATCGGCGTCGCCGCGATCGCGATCTGCGCCGCGACGCTGTTCAGCCATGAGCAACACCGCAGGTCGGCGCTGCGCGACGTCGACGCGCTGGCCGCGGTCCAGTCGTTCATGACGATGTTCACGTCGCCGGATCCGTTCCACGCCAACGACTATCTGGCAAACGTCCTCGACCACGCGACCGGGGACTTCGCTCAGCAATACCAGGACAAGGCCAACCAAATCCTGGTCGCCGTGGCGCGCAGTGAGCCGACCACCGGAACGGTGATCGCGGCCGGTGTCGAGCGGTGGAACGACGATGGCAGCGTCAGCATGTTGGTGGCCGTCGAGAACAGCGGCAAGTCGCCGGACGGTAAACATGAGGTCAAGGCCGCAACTCGCTGGCTGGCGACGGCGCAGCAGGAAGGGGACCAGTGGAAGATCAGCAATCTGAACCAGGTGCTGTGACCGAGACCGGCCCCGAGGCGTCGGACGAGCTGGAGCTCGATCCCGCCGCCGAACCGGCCGGCGAGAAGTCGGCCGACGCTACCGAAGCCGAGCCGGACGCCGAAGCCGAGGCCGAGTCTGAGCCCGAGACCGCGGTGGATGCTCGCCGCGGGCGCCGCAAGCTCGGCCTGCGGATCGCGGTCGCGGCGTCGGCGGCGCTTTTCGTCGGGTCTGCGGCGTTCGCGGCGGCCGCCGCACAGCCGTATCTCCTCGACCGGGCCGAGGTGGCCACCAAAATCGACGTCGCCCGCACGGCAGCCCGAGCGATCCACACGCTGTGGAACTACACGCCGGAGAACCTGGACACCCTCCCGGACCGGGCGGCGGTCTACCTCAGCGGCGATCTGGAAGCCCAGTACCGCAAGTTCATCGCTGCGATCGCCGACAGCAACAAACAGGCCAAGGTCACCGACAGCACCGAGATCGTCGGCGCCGCAGTCGAATCGCTGAACGGCCCCGAGGCCACCGTGCTGATCTACACCAATACCTCGGCCACCAGCGAACTGTCCAAGACCATCCCGCAGATCAAGTACCTGACCTACCGGCTGTACATGAAACGCGATCAGAATCGCTGGGTGGTCACCAGGATGCCGACGATCACCTCGCTGGATCTCACCCCGCGGTTCCAGAGCTGACTCATGCCGGTCACCTCGCCGCTGTCGCAACGGCGCACGGTGACGGCATTACTGCTGCTGACCTTCGCCACCGGCCTGGTCGACGCGGTCAGCGTGCTGGTACTCGGCCGGGTGTTCGTCGCGAACATGACCGGCAACGCGATCTTTCTGGGCTTCCTATTCGTCGCCCACGCCGGCATCGATCTGACCGCGGCGGCCGTGGCGGTCGGCGGGTTCCTGCTCGGAGCGATCGCCGGCGGCCGCTTGGTGCGGGCACTGGGACAGCGACCCCGGACCTGGGTCACCACCGCCTTAGGCATCGAGGTGGCGCTGCTCCTGGCGCTGGCCGCACTGGCCGGGTTCGGGGTGCTGCGCTACCACGACGCCAGCAAGCTGGTTTTGATCGTCGGCCTCGCGGTGGCATTCGGCATGCAGAACTCGACGGCGCGCCAGTTCGGCATCCAGGAGCTCTACACCACGGTGCTCACCTCCACGATCGTCGGAATCGGGTTGGACAGCAGGCTGGCCGGCGGGACCGGGCACCGCGAAAAGCTGCGCTACGGCGTGGTATTGACGATGATCGGCGGCGCCACGGTCGGCGCGACGCTGTCTCATGTCGTGGTGGCGCCGGTGATCGCGCTGACCGCGGGCGTGGTCGCCGTGAGCCTGCTGCTGTTCCGCTACGGCTAGCCCCTCTTCGCACGAGATTGCGACCATGCAGGGAAATCGGCGAAATCGCCTGCGCCAGTGCAATCTCGAGTCGGAAGCGCTGCTCAGACCCCGCCGTACTCGGGGCGCAGAATCGAACGCAGCGCCGCTAGCGGGATGTGCGCCTGGACGTTGCCGCCGTCCATGTACCACTGCATCTGGTTGTACTGGATCGGCGAATCGTGGCTGACCGGATAGTCGGGCATGTACAGGATCAACTCGTCGGGGGTCAACGCCCACGACCGGTAGCCGCCGGAGAACACCTTGTCCGGGGTGAACCGCTCGGGGACGAACGGGTAATCCCCGGGCCGGTGCTCCCAGAACGCCCGGTCGAGTGCCTCGACGATGTAAGGCTCGCCGAGTTGTGGGATCGTCGCGAGTGGGTCCACCCCGGGCTTGGTGATGTCGGCCAACTGCAGCTGGCGGCCGCCGGCCCCCATGTCGAAGGTGAAGGTGCGGTAGGCGTTGTTGATGTAGGGGCCGTCGGAGTGATAGTCCTCGTGGAAGACCACAGTCAGCGCGTTGCCGTGCTGAAAGATCTCGAAGTTCTCGTTGCCCCAGCTGTCGACGACCATCGAGGCGCCCTTGGCACGCCAGTTGGTGAACAACTTCGACAGGTAGTCGCGAATCGGCGGGCCCGCCACCGGGTGGTCGACCAGCTCTGGCGGCACCGCCATCCGGATATAGCGGGTGGCCAGCCGCTCGGAGCGCACGTCGGTGCTGCAGTAGTGCCCGTCCCAGTCGCCGCCCAGCCCGCTGCAGAACGACGGGGCCGAGGCACCGGCCTCGGGTGCGGCGCACACCATCAGCGCCGCCGCCGTTATCCCCGTCAGTAGCCGGGTCGCCCACATAGCTTGCCTCCTAGGGCAATTCGACTTTGCTCGCCAACCATCGACCGTCGACCTTCTGCATCGTCATCTTCATCCGGCTGCGGTCCACCCGCGGGTCCGGGCGGGTGGTGTTGCTAACCGTCTGATTGACCATCAACAGCACCACTACGGTGTCCGTGGACTCGGACTGGACGGCCGAATCCACCACGACGCCTTGGGCCGACGCCTTGTTGTCGATCAGCAGCTGGCGCAGCTCCACACTGGCCTTGGTGTAGGTGTCCTTGAAATCCCCGGTCGCGCCGTTGAGCACCGCGGCGAAATCGTCGTCCACCCTGTCGGAGTCGATGCTGGTCAACACCTGGGCGTAGTCCACCGCGGCGCGTTGCCCGGCCGCGGCGGCGGCGGCGACCCGATGCTGCTGCCACAGCTGCCAGCCCAACCCGGCGACCAGACCGAAGACCATCAGGTAGGCGGCTGCGACACCCGCCATCGCCGGCGTGCGGCGCCGAGAGCGCACCGGTCGAGCCGGCTCCGGCACTTCTTCGGGCAGGTCTTCGGTGGTATCCGGTTCGTCAGCGGTGCTCACCGCGGCGTCTCCTTTGAAACATCAGCGTGGTGGATCGATCAACAGCGGCGGCCCGCCGTACTCGAGAGGAATCGTGTAGCGGCCCTTGGGGGTTGGATCGGTGGTCGCGGCCAGGTCCGCTCCGGGCGGAGGGCCCGCGGTGTCGTCGCCCGGTGGGCGTGGCGCATTGTGGGCGCCGCGCACCAACACCGACTGGTCGGTGTCGCGGCAGTAGCCGTACAGGAACGGTTCGGGAAAGTCCGCTGCCGACGGGTTGCGCCGCGGCGTCCCATAGTCGCAGGTGTAGCGCGGGTAGATGTCGACGGTCGCCCACATCCCGTCCTCGTGGATGGCCGAGCTGAGCGCCTCCACCGTCGAACCCCGGTAGTTGGGGAACAGCGCGTTGAGTGCCGGTGTCCGCACGTAGAGCAGCTGCGCCGTGGTGACCAGGTTGCCCAGCAGCCCAACCATGGTGTCGGAGTTGTCGTCGAAGAGGCCGTCGACCGACGACAGCATCGCCGGTGACTGATCGACCAGCTGCCGGTAGCCGCCGATCATCGGGTTGACGCCTTTGAGCACCTTGTCGAGATTGTCCGACGTCGCGGCCAGACCGTTGTTGACGTCGCTGAGCATGGTGAGCACTACCCGGCTGGTCTTCAACAGGCTCACCGTCTGCGGCAGAACCGAATCCAGGGTCGACAGCAGGAAGGTACCGCCGTCGACGATGTCGGTGAGCTTGCGCGGGCCGTCCTCGGAGAGGCTGAGTTCGGACTTGATCAGATCGAGCTTGCGCGGGTCGGTCTGGGCCAGCATGCCGTCGGCGTCGGCGAGCAGCTGCGAGATCGGGATCGGCGTGGTCGCCTGATCGCGGGCGACCACGCTGCCGCCGGACAGGAACGGGCCGGTGTTCGATGGCGGCTCGAAGTCGATGTACTGCTCGCCGGCGGCTGACAGACCAGAGACCCGCACCGTGCTGGCCGCCGGGATCTTGACCGTCGAGGAGATGTTGGCGACCGCGTCGACCCCGTTCGGTGTGACCCGCAACGACTCGATCCGGCCCACCGGTACCCCGCGCACCGACACGTCCTGGTTGGCCAGCAACCCGCCGGAATCCGGCAGCGCAATCGTGATCTGGTAGGTCGAGCGCGCCGGATTCACCTGCAGCGCCCCGACGAGCAGGTAGGCGGTCGCCACTACCAGTGTCATCGCCAATGCGAGCCCGGACAGCAGGTTCTTGCGCCGGTAGCCGGCGCGGACCAGGGCCACCAGGTGCCGGCTGAGTGCCTCGATCATGGTTTCGGCCCCGGTGTCGGCGGGCCGGGCTCGGCAGCGGCCAACTCTGCTTCCGCCGGGGTCGGGGGTATCGGCGGACCGACCGCGGTCCACGGCTCCTGCCCCATGTCGGAGTCCGGGCCGCGCCCCACCACGCGTTCTTGGAGCCGCCACAGCGCGTACTTGATCGAACCGGCCATCTTGGCCCAGTCGTAGCGCTTCGGGCCGTGAAACGCCGGGTCGCCCTTGAACCCGGCATCGGGCATCGAACCCCACACCAGGCGGTCGATGCTGGCGTGCACCGAAACCCCCGAGCCGACCGTCATTTTGACGATCGGTGCGACCAGCCGGTTCAGCGCGTACAGGCTGGTGTCGGGATCGGTGGCCACGTCGTTCCACGCGCCGGCGACCGTGTTGGCGTCCTTGATGAAACTGTGCCCGGAATCGTCGGTTCCGGCGATCGAGGGGAACCGGGCCAGCTGCCGGCTGGTCGCGCCCAGTTGCTCGACCAGGTCGGCGAGCTGGCTGGTGTTGTCCACCAGGGTGTCGGTCGCCGGAACCGCTGCGTTGAGGACGTCGGTGAGCGCGGCGCTGCGCGCATCGAGCTGGTCGGCGAGTCGGCTGGTCTCGCGCAGCGCCGTCTCGATCTCGCCGGAACGGGCATTGAGTTTCGTCAGCAGTTCGTTGGACTGGTTGATCAGCTTGCCGAACGCCTTGCCCTGGTCGCCGGTCGCCTTTCCGGCTCCGTTGACGATATTGGTGAAGTTCTGCACCGCCCCGCCGTTCACCAGCAGCGCCGCCGAGCTCAGCACCGACTCCACGGTGGCCGCCGACGCGGTGGACTCCAGCCCGATGGTGTCGCCGTTTTTCAGCAGCGGCGCCGACGGGTCCAGGGGCACCGGCGGCTTGATCGCCACGAACACATCACCCAGCGGTGTCGCCGAACGCAATTCCGCGGTGCTGCCCAGCGGAATCCGGGCACCGTCCATGATGCGCAGCGTGGTGACCGCGGTGTAGTTGCGGGCCGCCATCGACTCCATCTGGCCGATGTCGGCACCGGCGAGCTTGACCTTGGCGTGCCCCGGCAGGTTCAGTGCGTTGGCGAACACCGCGGTGATCAGATAGCCCCCGCTGCCGATGCCCGGCGCCGGCAGCGGCAGGCTGTTCAGGCCACTGGTGCCGCAACCCGACGCCGACGAGGTGATGACCGCACTGCACAGCAATGCCATGGCCGTCCTCGGTGCCCGTCTGCGTCGTTGTCTCACGTCTACTGTCCCATCATCGAAAGGCCGTCGAGGACGTAGGTGAGGCCGAAGTCCGGCCCGTAGTCAGCCAAAGTCCCCGTTCCGCAACCCAATTGCCGAAGGTGCATCATGTTGCACAGCTCCTTGGTGCTTTGGCTGTCGACGAGAATCTTGTCGGCCAGGGCGTGCAGGCGGACCGCTCCGTTGTTGGTGTCGACGGTGTTGTAGATGTTCTCCAGGGTCAGCGGCAGCAGGTTGATGAGCTCGGCCAGGTCGCGCTGCTTCTCCACCAGGGTGGTCACCGCGGTGTCGCCGTTGAGGACGGCCTGCTTGAGGTGGTCGCGATTGGCCTGCAGCAGCGTCGTCGCCTGGGTGACGATCTCGTTGAACTTGCGGCCGGTACGCCCGGTCCCGAAATCCTCGTTGGCCAGCATCTGACTCAACTGACGTGTAGTGGAACCGAATTGGCGCAACTTCGCGTCATTGCGGGCCGCCGCGTCCATCAGCGAGCTGAGGTTGGTGATGATCGTGGTCAACTGATCACCGGTCGCCTCGCCGCGGTCGGAGCTCAGTTGCAGGGCGCGCGACAACTCGCTCAGCGCGGATTTGATCTTCTCGCCGTTGCCGTCGGCGATATCGGCGCCGGCGTTGATCACGTCGGCCACCGGGCCATTGCCCTTGCCGTCGCCGCCGAGCGATTTGGAGACCTTGTCGAGCATGTCGAGCACGCGATCGAAGGCCACCGGTGTCCGGGTGCGGTTCAGCCCGATGGTGGTGCGGTCGGCCAACACCGGGCCGCCCGCATACGCCGGGGTCAGCTCGATCTGCCGCGCGGTGAGGATCGAGGTGTTGATGGTCACGGCGTGCACGTCGGCCGGGATCTTCACACCGCGGTCGACGGTGAACTCGGCCTCGACGTAGCCCCCCTTCGGGGTGATCTTCTTGACCTTGCCCACCGGCATCCCGAGCACCGCCACCACGTTGCCCTCGTATAGCCCTGCGGCGCTGTCGAATTGGGCCGTGACGGTGATGTGTCCGCCGAACGGGTTCAGGTAGTAGGCCGCGGCGGCGGCGACGATCAGCGCCCCGGCGATCAGGGTGGCAAGCATCGCCCGGACGCGGCGCCGGCTGGTGACGGCATTGCCGTTACCGGTGCCCGGTTCTTCTATCGGCTCGTCGGCGAGGACGGCCGGTGCCGCGCTCATCTGCAGTCCTTGAAGTACTCGATCATGCCGAACTGCTTGGCGCGGCCGCTGATCGCGCACATCCACGAGTCGATCGCGATGCCGTTGCCGGCGAAGAACTCGATACCGGGGCCGTAGCCGGTGGCGTTGGTCAGGCCCCGCAAGGGCGGCGGCGCGGACTGGATCAGGCTGCGCAGCAGATCGTCATGCTGGCCGAGCATGTCCGAGAGCGCACGCAGGTTGACCAGCATGTCGTCGAGCATCACCCGGTCGTTGACCACGACGTTGTTCAGGTTGCCCGTCAGATTGGTCAGCGCAGCCAGCATGGCGTGGAAGGTGTTCTGCCGCGCCACCAGTTCTCCGATGAAGTCCTGGCCCTGATCGACCAGGTTTCCCAGGCTGGTCTGCTGGTTGCGCAGTGTGGTGGCCACCCGCTGGGTGCTGGCGAGCAGGGTGCCGATCTGATCGCGCCGGTCGGCGGTGATCTTGGACAGCGAGTGCAGATTGGCCATCGCTTGCGGAATCACCGGCGGGAGTCCGCTCAATTGTTGGCCGAGCACGGCCAGGGACTGCCCGAACTGGTCGGAGTCGACCTGGTCGAACGTCGTGGTGGCGTCCTCCAGCAGCGACTCCAGGGAGTAGGGCACCTCGGTGTGGGCGAGGGTGATCCGTTTGCCGGGCAGCGAGCCGGCGCCGTCGGGCTCCAACCGCAGGTAGCGCGAGCCCAGAATGGTCATCACCTGGATCGTCGCCCGGGTGTCCTTGCCCAGCGGGATGTCATTGCGCACCGTCAGGCCGGCTTCGACGTGGTCACCGGCCAGGCGCATGCTCGATACCCGGCCCACCTCGATGCCCGCGACCACGATCGGGTTGCCGGGGGCCAGCGCGGCGGCCTGGGCGAACTCCGCGGTGTAGCGCGTGTAGCCGAAGCCGAGCACCTTGACCAACAGTGCTGCGGCCACGACGACGGCCACCACGGCCAGTGCCCCGAACCCCAGCCAGGTGGTGTTGTAGGACTCCAGCGGTCGGGTGCGCCACTGACGGACGAACTTCATGGCGCTACCCATCGGCGGTGTTCCTGCATCTCGGCGTGTGCCACGCCAGGTTCTCCCGGGTTATCGGGCGGGCATTGCCCGGGGTAGCCGCGTTGACGATGATCGTGGTGATGTCGTTGAAGCCGGGGAAGAAGCCGGTCGCATTCAGATCGCACAGGTAAGCGTTGCCGTAGGCGCCGTCTCCGAACGCCCGGCCCAGGCCCTTGAGCACCAGGGGCAGGTTGGCGCCGGTGAACGCCAGTTGCGGTTCGATTCCGGCCATGTGCTTGGTGAAACCGGGTTCCCGGTTGATCATCTCCTCGAATGACGGGAAGACCTCGTCGGCGATCCGCGAGAGCTGGCGCGTCACCTGGGCCAGCGAGCCGACCGAGGACTGCAGGGCCGGGCGACGCGCATCGAGGTCGGCGACCGCGGTCCGCGCCTGGGTCAGCGCATGGTCGAGCTGATCGTTCTGCCCGGCGATGGTGCCGGTCAGCCTGTTCAGGCTGGTGATGAGGTCACCGAGCACCTCGTCGCGCCCGGCCAGTGTCGCGGTCAGCGTCGACGACTGATCCACCAGCGCGGTGATCGAGGCCTGGTCGCCCTGCAGCGACTGCAGCACGCCCTTGGTCAGATCGTCGGCCTGCTTGGGATTCAGCAGCGACATCAACGGTTTGAACCCGTTGAGCAGGGCGCCGACGTCGAAGGACGGTTCGGTGCGCTCGACGCCGATCACGCTGCCGCGCGGCAGGATTCGTTCTTGGCCGGGGGCGCCCTCGCTGGCGCCGAGCGACAATCCGAGGTAACGCTGGCCGATGATGTTCTGATACGTCACCGACGCGACGGTGTTGCTGTAGAGCTTCTGGTCGCTTTGGACGATGAAGGAGACGCTCGCGAGTTTCCCGTCCAGTTCCACCTTTTCGACCCGGCCCACCCGGACCCCGGCCATCCGGACGTCGTCGCCTTCGCGCAGCCCGTAGACGTCGGTGAACACCGCCGCGTAGGGCGTCGTCGCGCCGGCCACGTCACGGCGCAGCGTGGCATACACGAGCCAGGTCAACACCATCGAGATGACCATGAACAGGGACAGCCCGACCAAGGGGCCCCGGAATCTCATTTGTGGCCACCGTCTTTCGCCGGTGCCGGGACGAACGAGACCGCCGAGCCCCGCGCGACCGGACCCAGCAGCAGCTGGGTGGCCACCGAGGCCGGCTCGCTCTGACCGGTGACAAGCCCGGTGATCAGACCGAGCTGGTTGCGTTCGGCCTGACTGCCGACTGGTCCCACATTGCCGCCGAAGGACGCCGGCGCCGCCGGCTGCCACTCCGGGGCGTGCGGCTGGACCGGGATGATCGGGCTCGGCGGCGGCGGGGGAGCAGGGTCGAGCGGGTCGGCGGTGCTGGGAACCCGCGGGAAGGGTCCGGTCCACCACGGCAGCGGAGGGTTGGTGTCCTCGAGGCTGCGGTTGGGGTCGACCAGCGGCGGCCCGACGGCGCGCAGCTTCCCGTCGGGGCCGATCTCGGTGCCCGCCGGCGGCTCCAGGCCGGCGGGGAAGTTGTAGTTCTGCGGCAGCATGTTCTCGGGCAGTTCGGGACGCACTGAGATCAGCGGCGCGGTGAAGCAGCTCGGGCCCTTCACGTCGCCGTACTGCGGGCAGTCCGCCCGGGTGTAGGTGTGCATCGGGGTGAAGGACAGGTTGGCTCGCATGTTCCTGGTGACCAACTTGGGGTCGTAGAGCTGGTCGAAGAACTTGTCGGAGAGCCGGTTGACCCGGGTGAAGATCGGAACAAACTTGTCGGCGTTGTTGGCCAGCACGCCGATGACGGGCGTGAGGTCATGGGTGATCTGGATCAGCTGATCGGTGTGGTTGTCGAGCGCTTCGCGGGTGACACCCACGGTGTGCTGGCTGCCGGCGACCAACGAGGCCAGCTCGGCGCGCTTTTCGGCGAACGCCCGCATCGGCTCGACGGCCTGGTGCAGGGCGTCGACCAGGTCGGGGGCGCTTGCTTGCAGGCCATGGGTGGCGTCGAGCAGCGCCGAGACCGTCGACGGCCCGGGGTCGGTGGCGACGATGCCGTTGAGCTGATCCAGCAGCCGGGACATGTTCGCGCCGGCGCCCAGCAGCTTGACGCGCCGATTATCGGTGGCCGCGCCGACGGCGGCCAGAATGCCCAGGCTGTGGTCTTCGCGACTACGGCCGGTGGCGGCCAGGATGTCGCGCAGCTTGGAGACGGTGGTCTGGAAGATCACCGTCGACAATTCGCCGTTCTCGGCGATGTGCGTGCCGTCCCGGATGGTGGGCCCGCCAGTACCGGAGTCGACCAGCTGAATCGATGACACCGCGAAGACGTTTGAGGGCACCACCCGGGCGGTCACCGACGTCGGGATGTCCTTGGCGTAGTCGGGTTTGAGGTTGATGTGCACGAAGTTCGGTTTGCCGTAGGCCGCCGGGATCACGTCGGTGACGTTGCCGACCAGCAGGCCGTGGTACTTGACGTCGGACTGGGCGGGTAAGCCGTCGCCGACGTTCATCAGGTCGGCCACCACCCGCACGTAGCTGTTGAGCATGCCGGTGGACTTGGCCAGCAGGCCCGCGGTGACCAACGCGATCACCGCGAGAACCGCGACGCCGGCGCCCAGCAGTTGGCGTTCGGAGGGGCCGCGGCCGTCGAGATCGAGTGAGTTGCTCATTCAGCCACCGAACCTGGCGCCGGCGTCGATGCTCCACAACGCCATCGTCAGCAGCATGTTGACCATGATCACGATCGTGATGGAGGCCCGCATGGCGCGGCCGGCGGCTACTCCGACGCCTTCGGGGCCGCCGGAGGCGTAGAAGCCGTAGTAACACTGCACGGTGGAAGCCAGCCACACGAACACCACGCACTTGATCACCGAGTAGACGATGTCCTTGCCGCTCAGCATCATCGTGAAGTAGTGCAGGTACGGCCCGATCGAGCCGCCGCTGATGACGCCGGTGACCACCTGACAGGTCAGGTAGGTGATCGCCAGGCAGGCCACGTACAGCGGGATCACCGCGATGGTCGCGGCCAGCAGCCGGGTGGTGACCAGGTAGGGGATGGGCTTGATCGCGATCGACTCGAGGGCGTCGATCTCCTCGGCGATCCGCATCGCGCCGAGTTGCGCGGTGAAGCGGCAGCCGGCCTGCATGGCGAACGCCAGCGACGCCATGATCGGCGCGAGCTCGCGGGTGTTGACCAGCGAGGAGATGATGCCGGTCGCCGGACCCAGACCGAGCAGGTTCAAGAAGTTATAGCCCTCGATCGCCACCAGGGCGCCGGCGGTGAATCCGAGCACCACGGCCACCCCGGCGGTCCCGCCGCCGACCACGATGGAGCCGTTGCCCCAGGCGATGTCGGAGAGCAGCCGCAAGAACTCCTTGCGGTAGTGCCGCAGGACGGTCGGGACACCGGCCGCGGCCCGGCCGAAGAAGACCAGCATGTGTCCCAGCCGGACGGTCGGGGCGGATGCCATTCGGTAGGCGCGCAGCAGTGGGCGCGCGATCGCCGGGACGTACGGGGAGACCGCCATCTCTTACAGACCCGTCCGGGGATACAGCACGTTGTAGAGCTCGCTGATGCCGACGTTGACGATCATCAGCACCAGGATCGACTCGACGACCGACGCGTTCACCGAGTTGGCGACGCCGGCCGGCCCGCCCCGGGTGGACAGCCCCTTCTGGCAGGACACCACCGCGACGATTGCGCCGTAGACCACCGCCTTGATCAGCGCGACGATCATGTCGCCGGTCGTGGCGAACGAGGAGAACGTCGCCACGAAGCTGCCGGGCGCGCCCTTCTGGAAGTAGACGTTGAACAGATAGCTGGCCAGGAATCCGACGAAGCAGGTGATCCCGGTCAAGGCGACGCCGATCATGATGGCTGCGGCGAAGCGCGGCACGACCAGGCGGCGGATCACCGAGACGCCCATCACCTCCATGGCGTCGGTCTCCTCGCGCATGGTGCGCGAGCCCAGGTCGGCGGTGATCGCCGAGCCGACCGCGGCGGCCATCAGCATCGCCGCCACCAGGGACGCGGCTTGGCGGATGACGGCCAGCCCGGCGGCCGCACCGGCCAGTGACGTCGCCCCGACCTGGTTGGCCAGCAGGGCGAACTGGATGGACAGGGTCACCCCGATGGGCAGCGCCACCAGCACCGTCGGCAGCACCGCCGTGTTGGCCATGAACGCGCTCTGCCGGACGAACTCGCCCCACTGGAACCGGCCGCTGAACAGATCGGTGAAGAAGTACTGCACGGTGCGCACGGCCAGCACGCACTGCTCCCCGACGGTGGTCAGTGATGCCAGCGGGTGGCGGTTGACGTAGCCGACGGTCCAGTCCTCAATGGCGGCCACCCCGTCGAGGGGCGCCGTATCGCCGGATTCACGTTGACCTTGGGTGGTCATCGGTCGCCGACCGTGCACTTGCGACCACCGACGGTCGGCGATTCCGCGCTGGGCCGATGATCCATGGCGGACATGGTAGCCACCGTTCTTACTCCAAGGTAGGGTTCGGCGATTCCGGCACCGACTCGTGAAGGAACCGGTGGGATGTGCGGCGCGGCGGTCCGCACAGAACTCATCGGACGTCGGCGCGGCGTTTCATCCGGCCATGATGTCGGAGACCGTGCCCCGGCAGCAGCGCTTCGAGCAACATGACTCGGCTTATGGCCGGGTTACTCACCGGTAGCACCGATTTCGCGGATTCAGTGTCCTGTGGGCGGCCGCGGTGGCAATACTCGACGCGGACGAAACCGAGCGCGGGGAGACTGCCGATGCGGAGATGGTGGGCGCGGGCCGCTGCCGGTGCGGTCGCCTGCGCGGCGGCGACCGGGGTGCTGCCGGTGCCGCGCCCCGCCGTCGCTGATCCCAACCAGCCGCCGGCCCTTCCGGTGTTCGTGCCGACGCCCACCGACTGGTCACCGCATATGGACTTCTGGCCGTACAACACGTTCACCTATCAGGTCACGCCGGAGATGATCAGCGGCATGTCGGACTCCTGCCAGTGGTTCACCGCGCAGTTCGACCCGCTGATGGGCCAGATCAACGACTTCAACCGCATCCTGGCCGAGCGCCACGACGTCTACCCCGGCGTGCAGTCGCAGGCCGATGCGGTGCTGGCCAACATCGACCGGTCGACGGGTTTTCTGGGGCCGCGGCTGCAGCCGCTGACGATCCGCAACACCCCCGACAACTACGGGCCCTATTCGCCGATCTACGGCGGCGAGCAGCTGACCGGGGTGCTGTTCCAGTTGTCCCGCATCGCCGACAGCATGCGCAAGAAGCAGCCGGCGGGCTTCGCCCGTCCCCATATCGATTCCGCCGCCGGGTGGGGCAGTGCGTTACGGAATTCCGGGGCCTGCACCTGAGCTCCCGCCGCTGCGGGTAGGTTCGGTCACGTGTCGGAGGAGACGGATTCGGCCGACGATCACGTCGAAGTCGAGGCCGAAGACGAGGCTGCCATCGAAACGGCAACCGACGAAACGGCAACCGACGAAACGGCAACCGATGAAACGGCAACCGATGAAACGCAGCCCGTCGACGCCGATGCCGGCCCGGGAAGCACGAGGCGGCGATGGATCGCCGTGGCGGTGTTGGCGCTGGGCGTGATCGGCGCGGCCTACGAAGGCTGGCTGCTGTTCGCACACCATCAGCGCGAGGTGGCCGCCGCGCAGGCGCTCGACGCCGCCCAGAAGTACACCACCGTGTTGACCGGGGTGGACCCGGCGGCGATCGACAAGAACTTCGCCGAGGTGCTCGACGGGGCCACCGGCGAGTTCAAGGACATGTACGCCGCGTCCAGCGAGCAGCTGCGCCAACTGCTGATCGACAACAAGGCCGCCGCGCACGGCACCGTCATCGAGGCGGCGGTCAAGTCCGCGGCCAAGAACCAGGTCGAGGTGCTGCTGTTCGTCGATCAGTCGGTGAGCAACAAGGCTTCTCCGCAGGCGCGGATCGACCGCAGCCGCATCGTGATGACCATGGAGAAGGTGAACGGCCGCTGGCTGGCCGCCAAGGTCGACATGCCCTGATTATTGGGCGGCCCGCCGTTAGTTGAACGCCAACCAGCTGGGCAGTGCGCGTTCATGGGCGTCGCACAGCACCTGGGCGGTGTCGCACGATCCACGCGGCACACCGGCGCCGGTCCACATGCCGCCGGCGTCGCGGCGCAGCACGACCGCCGACGACGAACCGCCGTCGAGCAGGACGGCGTGATCGCTACCCAGGCCGCGGAACAGGTCCTGCATGTTGTCCGGGGTGTAGTGGCCGCCCTGGAAGATGTACATCTCGTCCTTGGCCCGCGAATAGCCCAGCGCGGTGCGCGCCGCGCTCGGGCCGCCGTCGTTGAGTTGCCCGGTGACGCCGGGCGCCAGCAGCCCCAGGCCGCTCACCGCGACGAACCGGTCTCCGCGTTCCACCAGGCCGGTGATGGTCGGCCCGGCCGCGTCATAGTCCCCGCCGTCGCGGCCGCCGCGCGGCCACAACACATACGGCGCACCGCGGGTCGGCAGGATCATCGTGGTCAGTGTCGACCAGTGCTCGTTGCCGCCGGACAGTCCCTGCTTGCCGGCGTAAGGGATGGTGCCGGTGACGGCGACGTTGGCCCGGCCCTTGCCGCGGGTGTTGTCCACGTAGGCGCCCAGCGGGGAACTGCACTTGGTGGTCCGCCAGGATCCGCCGCGCTGGCCGCGGATGTCGAAGAAGTTGGCGTTGATCGCCACCATCGGCCGGCCCAGCGCCTGCCAGGCCTGCAGCGGGGTGTACAGCTCGGAGGCCTGCAGCAGCCCCTCGCTGGTGCGGGCCCGCGGATCGCGTTCGCAGCGGCTCTGGACACCGCTGTGACTGTCGACCAGCAGGTGCGGCTCGATGCGCTGCGAGGCCGCCTTGAGCACGACCAGGTGCCCGCCGCCGGACATCTCATACCAGTCGCCGGCGGCGTTGAGCATCGGTGCGGGATGCCCGCCGCCGAAGTTGTAGACCACGTAGGAGCCCGGCGTGCGGGCGATCGCGGCGGCCAACTGGTCTTGGGCGGCGGCGCGCGCGGTCGGCAGGCCCGGGCCGAACGCCAGGGTGGCGCACAGCAGCACCGCGCTGCAGCCGGCCGCCAGGCGGCGCGCGAAAGCCATTGGAGTCAACACTGTTTGCCCCTTCGGCTCCGGACCGGCAGACACCAATTTCCCAGGTTAGCCACAGAAACCGCCGGGGCAGCGTCCCGTGATCGGACTGTGCTCCGTCGGTGCCGGATCGGTTATCGGCGTGTTCAGCCGCCGAGACGGCCGCGCATCGCCCAGATCAGGATCTCCGCCGGCGCTTCGGCGCGCACCCGTGGGCCGCCGCCGCCGGTGAAGCGGACCGCGTCACCGGTGTGCAGGGCGCCGGTGCCCTCCAGCTCGACCTGGCCGCGGGCCACGAACAGGTGCGCGTAGGGGGCGTCGGGCAGTTCAACGCTGGCACCGGGTTGCAGCCGGGCGGCGTACAGCGTGGCGCCGGCGTTACCGATGGTGATCGCGGCGTGCGGGTCGCTGCCGGAGGCGACGGTGACCAGCCCACCGCCGGTCAGCGCGTCGCCGATCTCCTGCTGTTGATAACCCGGGGTGCGGCCGGGCGTGTCGGGCATGACCCACATCTGGATGAAATGCACCGGCGCACTGGCCGATTCGTTGCGTTCGGAATGCGCGATGCCGGTGCCGGCCGACATCCGCTGGGCCAGGCCGGGGCGGATCACCCCGGAGTTGCCGATCGAATCGCGGTGGGTCAACTCACCGGACAGCACCCAGGTGACGACCTCGGCGTCGCGATGCGGGTGCGTGTCGAAGCCGGACGCCGGCGCCACCACGTCGTCGTTGTTGACCAGCAGCAGTCCGTGGTGGGTGTTGTCCGGGTCGTAGTAGTCGTTGAACGAGAACGAATGCCGCGACGTCAGCCACGGTGCGCGGGTAACCGCCCGGTCGGCGGCCCGACGGACGTCGCGCAAGCCGGTCATGACCGCCAGGCTAACGCGCGGCGAGATGATTACCCCGCCTGTTCTTCGGGTACGCGCTGCAGGCGGCATTCCGTTCGACAAGCAGGTAGGTGATCCGCGATGGAACGTGCAAGCGCAAAACACAGCCCTCGGGAAGACGACCAGCTCAAGGCCGAGCTGCGGGGCACCTTGCAGGGCAACCGGTCCAGCCGGGTCGAGGAATGGCGTGACCCGGAGCCCCCCGCCGATGACGACCCGGACATCCCGCTGGCCGGCCCGCCGCCGGGGACCTGAGCAGAACGGGCCGCCGATGGGTTTTCCCGAACAGCAGCAGACCCCGCCCGGGGTTCAGAGCCAGATGCAGCCGGTGCCCGACTGCGGTGAAACCAGCTATCAGGGCTCCGGCAAGCTGGCCGGTAAACGTGCGGTCGTCACCGGCGGTGACAGCGGTATCGGCCGCGCCGTGGCGATCGCGTTCGCGCGCGAGGGCGCCGACGTGCTCATCGCTTACCTCGACGAGGACGAAGACGCCCGCGACACCGCCCGCTACGTCGAGGAGGCCGGCCGGAAGTGCGTGCTGGTCCCCGGCGACCTGTCCGACCCGAAACACTGCCGAGAGGTCATCGACCGCGCCGTCAATGAATTCGGCGGAATCGACGTGCTGGTCAACAACGCCGCCTACCAGATGAGTCATCCCAGCCTCGACGAGATCAGCGACGAAGAATGGGACTACACCTTCAAACTCAACATCGGCGCGTACTTCTATCTGGTCAAGGCGGCACTGCCGCACATGGGCGCCGGCGCGTCGATCATCGGCAGTTCCTCGGTCAACTCCGACGCCCCCAATCCCACCCTGGCGCCGTACGCGGCGACCAAAGCGGCGATCGCGAACTTCTCGGCAAGCCTTGCGCAGCTGCTCGGCGACAAGGGAATCCGGGTGAACAGCGTGGCGCCGGGCCCGATCTGGACGCCGCTGATTCCCTCGACGCTGCCGCCGGATGCGGTCGCATCGTTCGGTGACAACGTGCCACTGGGCCGCGCCGGCCAACCGGCCGAACTCGCGTCCAGCTATGTGCTGCTCGCTTCCGACGACGCCAGCTACATCTCCGGGGCGCGGCTGGCCGTCACCGGCGGACGGCCGATCCTCTAGATTTACCAGTCGGATTCGTCGAAGGTGATGACGCCGCGGATGTTCTTGCCGTCGACCATGTCGGCGTAGCCGTCGTTGATGTTCTCGAGCTTGTAGGTCGTGGTGATCATCTCGTCGACCTTGAGCAGCCCGGACTTGTACAGGCCCACCAGCCGCGGCGTCTCGATGTGCGAGCTGCCGCCGCCGAAGATGTTGCCCTTCAACGTCTTCTGCAACATGGTGAACAGGAACAGATTCAGCTTGACGTCGGCGTCGACCATCGAGCCCATGCCGGTGACCACGCAGGTGCCGGTCTTGGCGGTCAGCGTCAGCGCCTCTTCGATGTACTCGCCTTTCATGTCGCCGACGGCGATGATCACCTTGTCGGCCATCAGGCCCCAGGTCTCCTCCATGACCGGCATGATCGCCTCGGCCATCGACGGGTAGACGTGGGTGGCCCCGAACTTGACGGCCGCATCGCGCTTGAACGCCACCGGGTCGATCGCGATGACGCGCCGTGCTCCGGAGAGCACCGCGCCCTGCAGGGCGCTCATGCCGATCCCGCCGACGCCGATGATGATCACGGTCTCGCCGGGCTTGACCTCGGCGACGTTGGTGGCCGAGCCGAACCCGGTCGGCACCGCGCAACCCATGATCGCCGCGGTCTCGAACGGCACGTCTTTGTCGATTTTGACGACCGAGTCCTGGTGCACGGTCACATACGGCGAGAAGGTGCCGAGCAGGTTCATCGCCGAGACCTCGTGCGAACCGGCGTGGATCCGGTTGGTGCCGTCGGCGATGGCCTTGCCGCCCAGCAGCACCGCCCCGCGGTCACACAGCGAACGGAAGCCCTTCATGCACGGCGGGCAGGAGCCGCAGGCGGGGATGAAGGCCATCACCACGTGGTCGCCTTCTTCCAGGCCGGTCACGCCCTTGCCGACCTTGGTGATGACCCCGGCGCCCTCGTGGCCGCCGAGGGCGGGCAGCGCCATCGGAGTGGCGCCGGTGGTCAGGTGGTAATCGGAGTGGCACATGCCCGCGGCATGCATCCGGACCTGGACCTCGCCGTCGACCGGGTCGCCCAGCTCGATCTCGTCGACCCGCCACGGCGAGTTCAGCTCCCACAACAATGCGCCCTTGGTCTTCATGCGGGCGATCTTAGCCAGTTGGCCGGAACGTGTTACAACTCCGGTGCCCAGCACCCCGGGTGAGCTGCTAAAACGGCTCTTATCACCCGTTGTGCGGGATGCCCACCGAGAGCCCGCCGTCGATGACCAGGTCCGCCCCCGTCATGTAGGAGGACTCGTCGGAGGCCAAGAAGACCACCGCGGTCGACACCTCGGCGGACTTGGCACCGCGGCCCAGCGGGATCTGCAGGGAGTCGTCGGGGATGGCGATCGTCATCCGGGTGCGGATCAGGCCGGGCAAAACGCTGTTGATCCGGATGTTGTGCGGAGCCAGCTCTACGGCGGCTGCCTTGGCCAGGCCGCGCACCGCCCATTTCGAGGCGACGTAGCCGTGCAGGCCGGCGGTGCCCCGGATGCCCTCCACCGAGGAGATGTTGATGATGGAACCGCCGCCGGCCGACTTCATCGGTGCGACGGCGGCGTGCATGCCCAGCATGGTGCCGGTCAGGTTCACGTCGAGCACCTGCTGCCAGGCGGCGACGTCGAAGTTCTCCAGGGTGTTGTATTTGGCGATCCCGGCGTTGTTCACCACCACGTTGAGGCTGCCGAACTCCTCGACGGCGCATTGCACCGCGGTCTGCCAATCCTGGCTCTGGGTGACGTCGAGGCGGACGAACCGGGCGGTGTCGGACCCCAGCTCGTCGGCGAGCTTGGCGCCGTCGGCGTCGAGGATGTCGCCGATCACGACCTTCGCGCCCTCGGCGGCCAAAGCGCGTGCATGCGCGGCACCCATGCCCCGCGCGCCGCCGCTGATCAGCGCAACCTTGCCCTCGACTCTGCCCACTGGGTTCCTCCGCCGGGTACTCCGATCGAACACGTCTATTCGCGCGCAAGCGTGGCATAGCCGTCCCGGCAGTGCACACTCGGCAGTCATGGCGGTCAATCGGCAGGGCGACGCGACGCGGGCGCGGTTGGTGAAAGCGGCGGAGAAGCTGTTCGCCGCGCACGGTGTCGAGGCGGTGTCGGTCCGGGCGGTCAACGCGGCCGCCGGGCTCGGCGCGGCCTCGGTGCACTACCACTTCGGCTCCAAGGACGAGCTGCTGGCCGCGGTGCTGGTCGACCTGGGCGGCGCGGTGCGCGACCAGATCCAGGCAGGCGTCGACGCGCTGGCCGCCGCGCCCGAGCCGCCGAACGCGGAGTCGCTGGTGCGCGCCGTCACCGATCCGTACCTGCAGTTGCTGACCCGGCACCGGACCCGCGGCATGCGTTGGGTCAAGATCATCGCGCAGATCTCCCAGCAGGGGCACCCGGCGATGCGGGCGGTGGACCAGCACGTCAGCGATGCGGTGATGGTCCAGGTCCGGCGAGCCTTTCCGGATGCGGATCCCGCCCGGATCGAACTGCGGTGGGCGATCGCCATCATGGGCTTTCTGCAGGCGCTCAGCCGTGCCGATGAGTGGAGCCGCAACGGCCCCCGGCTGTCGCCGCCGGAGCTGGCCGCCTTCTACGACGACGTGGTCGGCTATGTCAGCGGCGGGGTGGCCAACCTGCTGGGACGCTGAGTCTCGCGCGGCATATTTCTGGATCACTTGATCCAATCACCTGATCCACCTATGCTCCGGTGCAGTGCCGCGCGACCGAAGGAGACGACGCTGATGTGGACCCCGGAATCGCTGAAATTCGGTGCCTTCCTCGCGCCGTATCACCCGCTGAACGCCGATCCGGCGCTGCAACTGCGCCGCGACATCGACCTCATGGAGCACCTCGACCATCTCGGATTCGACGAGGCCTGGATGGGCGAGCACCACTCCACCGGCGCCGAGATCGTGCCCGCCCCGGATCAGTTCATCGCCGCCGCGGCCGAACGCACCAGCCGCATCCGATTCGGCACCGGCGTGGTCTCGCTGCCCTATCACCACCCGCTGATCACCGCCGACCGGATCACCCAGCTCGATCTGCTCACCCGCGGCCGGCTCATCTTCGGCACCGGGCCGGGCAAGATTCCGCTGGACGCGCTGATGATGGGCATCGACCCGGCCGATCAGCGCCGCCGCCAGGGTGAGGCGCTGGAGGCGATCCTGCCGTTGCTGCGCGGCGAAGTCGTCAACATGACCACCGACTGGTTCACCCTGCGCGACGCCCGGGCGCAGCTGCCCACCTATGATCCGGCCGGCATCGAGGTGGTGGCCGCGTCGACGATCTCGCCCAACGGTTCGGTGCTGGCCGGCAGCCACGGCCTGTCGCTGATGTCGCTAGCCGCCAGCTCACCGGCCGGGTTCGACACCCTGGACCGCAACTGGGGCGTTTACGAGAAGGTCGCCGCCGAACACGGCCACATCGCCGACCGGGCCCGCTGGCGGCTGGTCAACCCGATCTTCCTCGCCGAAACCCGCGCCGACGCCGAACGGGCGGTCAGCCGCCGGATCGACGCGATCGCCGCCTACGTCAACCGGCAGATCGGGGCGACCCCGGACTGGGCGCAGACCCCGCACGGCATCGTCGAGCAATGGCGCACCGACACCATCGGTGAGTTCGGCCAGGCCGTCATCGGTACCCCCGAGGACGCCATCGCCCAAATCGAGCGGCTGATCGACAAGACCGGCGGATTCGGCACGCTGCTGATCCTGCACGTGGACATGGCCAACTGGGAGGACACCAAACGCAGCTACGAGCTGTTCGCCTCCGAGGTGGTCCCGCACTTCAAGAACCGCAACCGCGGCCGCGAGGCCAGCCTGCAATACGCCTCCGACCACCGCGAACAGCTGGTCGGGGCGCTGGTCGGGGCGCTCACCAAGGCCACCAGCGAGTATTACGGCGAACCCGCCGCCGCACCGGGGCGCTGAGCAAACTAGCGGCCGGCGGCCGGCCCCAGGCCGAAGTCGCTACGCTGCTCGGATGGCATCTCCTCGCTCTGTCACCCACACCGAGCGAACCTTCGACGGCGTGCGCGGGGTGCGAATCGTCTACGACACCTGGACGCCGGAAACGGCCCCCCGTGCCGTGGTGGTGCTCTCGCACGGCTTCGGTGAGCATGCCCGTCGCTACGACCACGTCGCGGCGCGGTTCGGCGAAGCGGGACTGGTGACCTACGCGCTGGATCACCGCGGGCACGGCCGATCCGGGGGCAAGCGAGTGCTGTGCCGGGACATCTCGGAATACACCGGCGACTTCCACACGCTGGCGGGCATCGCCGCCCGGGAGCACCCCGGGGCACCGCGCGTCGTGCTCGGGCATTCCATGGGCGGGGCGATCGTGTTCAGCTACGGCGTCGACCGCCCCGACGACTACCAGTTGATGGTGCTGTCCGGGCCTGCGGTGGACATGGCCGGCACGGTCTCGCCGTTGCTGGCGTTCGTCGCCAAAGCGCTCGGTGTGCTCGCTCCCGGCCTGCCGGTCGAGAAGCTCGACAGCAGCCTGGTCTCCCGCGATCCGGCGGTGGTGGCGGCGTATAACGAGGATCCCCTGGTGCACCACGGTCGGGTACCGGCCGGTGTGGCGCGGGCGCTGATCAAGGTCGGCGAGACCATGCCGTCGCGGGCGGCGGCACTGACGGCGCCGCTGCTGGTGGTGCACGGCGAGCAGGACGGTCTGGTGCCCGCCGCGGGCAGCGGGCGGCTGGCGGAGAGTGTCGGGTCCGCTGATGTGCGGCGGACGGTGTACCCGGTCCTGTACCACGAGGTGTTCAACGAGCCCGAGCGCGCGCAGGTACTCGACGACGTGGTGGGCTGGATCGACGCGCACCTGTGAATCGCCGTCGGCGCGGTGTCGCCGGCGTCGGTTAGCGTTGCCGACCATGAGCACCGACGACGACGAGGCGGAGCGCAGCGACGCTGAGGAGCGGCGGCAATGAGCACCGACGACAAGATGTTGGCGCGCATCGCCGCACTGTTGCGCCAGGCGGAAGGCACCGACAACGCGCATGAAGCCGACGCGTTCATGGCGGCGGCGCAGCGGCTGGCCACCGCGACCTCCATCGACCTGGCGGTGGCCCGCGCGCATTCGGCCACCCGGACCGCGGCGACGGCCCCGGTGCAGCGCACCATCACCATCGGGTCGCCGGGCGCCAAGGGCTTGCGCACCTACGTGCAGTTGTTCGTCGGCATCGCCGCGGCCAACGACGTGCGCTGCGACGTGGCGTCGAACTCCACGTTCGTCTACGCCTACGGCTTCGCCGAGGACATCGACGCCACGCATGCCCTCTATGCCAGCCTGGTCGTACAGATGGTGCGGGCCTCCGACGTCTACATCGCCAGCGGCGCACACCGGCCCACCCCGACCATCACCGCCCGGCTGAACTTCCACCTCGCGTTCGGCGCCCGGGTCGGCCAGCGGCTGGCCGAGGCCCGCGACGAGACCCGCAAGGAGGCCGAGGAGGACCGTCGCCGTCCGGCCGGCACCGCGATCGCGTTGCGCAACAAGGAGATCGAGCTGCACGACTATTACCGCAGCGCGTCGCAGGCACGCGGCACCTGGCGGGCCACCCGAGCCTCAGCGGGCTATTCCTCGGCAGCACGACGGGCCGGTGACCGGGCCGGCCGGCGAGCACGGCTGGGCGACGACACCGAGCTGTCGGTGGCGCGCTCCGCGCTGGAGCGGTGAGCGAGCGTTCCGAGCGCGACACCCAGCGCGCCAAGGTCTATGCCGCAGAGGTCTTCGTGCGGACTTTGTTCGATCGCGCCGCCGAGCGCGGCTCGGGCGACATCGATTTCTTCGGCACCCGGCTGACCCTTCCGCCGGAGGCCCGCTTCGGCTCGGTGGCGGCGGTGCAGCGCTACGTCGATGACGTCCTGGCGCTGCCGTCGGTACGCGGCCGCTGGCCGGAGGCCGCGGCATTGCGCGTGCGCGCCCGCCGCGGCGCCACGGCGGCGCACTACGAAAAGCTAGGGCAGGCAGGCGTTATCGCGGTACCGGACCAACGCGGTGCCCAGTGGGCGCTGCGGGAACTGGTGGTGCTCCACGAGATCGCCCATCATTTGTGCGACATCCGGCCGTCGCACGGCCCGGATTTCGTTGCGACGTTGTGCGAGCTGGCCGAGATCGTGATGGGTCCCGAACTGGGCCATGTGTTGCGGGTGGTGTTCGCCAAAGAAGGCGTCCGGTGACGCACGGCCTCCAGGTGCGTCACCGGACCGCGCGTCCTCAACTGCTGACGGGGACCAGTTCGTCACCGCAGGTGCAGCGGTAGGCCGCGCCGGCGCCCTCGCAGTGGCATGCGGATTCGATCCGGACCCGGCAGCCGCAGCCCTCGTGACCACAGGTCAGCACGGTTCCTGCTTCGTAGTTCGCCATGTGTCTCTCCTTCGGTGATGCGAGCCGGCGAGGTGCCGGCCCGTCCGACTATATACCCCATAGGGGTATGGGGTAAAGGCCCGCGGGCGGGAATCATGATTGCGGTCTAGCCTCGGTGGACGTGACTGAAACCCCCACGCCTCGCGACGTCGACACCCTGCTGGACCGCATCTTCTCCGGCGAGGACCCGGAGTTGCAGGCCGCGCTGGCCGCCAGTGATGCGGCCGGACTCCCGCCGATCGCGGTCTCGGCGCAACAAGGCAAGTTCTTGAATCTGCTGGCCGCGGCAATGCGCGCCACTCGCATCCTGGAGATCGGGACGCTGGGCGGCTACAGCACGATCTGGTTGGCACGGGCCGCCGGTCCCGGGGGTGCCGTGGTGACGCTGGAGTACGAGCCCAAGCACGCCGAGGTGGCCCGGGCCAACCTGGACCGCGCCGGTGTCGGTGACCGGGTGGATGTCCTGGTCGGCCCTGCGCTGGAGACCCTGCCGACCCTGACCGGCGAGCCGTTCGACCTGGTGTTCATCGACGCCGACAAGGAGAACAACGTCGGCTACCTGAACTGGGCGGTGCAGCTCAGCCGTCCCGGCTCGGTCATTGTGGTGGACAACGTGATTCGCGAAGGTGCGATTCTGAACCCGGATGCGGATCCGACCGCGCGGGGCAGCCGGGACGTGCTGGAGCTGATGGGCGAGCACCCGGGTCTGCAGGCCGCGGCGATTCAGACGGTCGGCGCCAAAAGCTGGGACGGCTTCGCCATCGCGGTGGTGCAGTAGCCCAGGTATTCGCTGTTCGACCAGGCGATTCGGCGTTGCTGGCGGATCGCCGGCGGGCGTAACCTTTCATCAGGTGGATGGGTGCAGTCGGCACCAAAATGCCTGCTGCGTAAAAGAAAGGTCGCGAAATGAGTACAGTCCATTCATCAATCGAGCACCACCCCGATCTGTTAGCTCTTCGGGCGACGTATGACCGAGCGGCCGAGTCGATGGCGGCGCAATTCACCTTCGGGATGACGCTGTTGACGGCGGTCTATGCGGCCCTGTCACCGTGGATCGTCGGGTTCGATGGCACGTCCCGGCTGACGTTCAACAACTTCGTCGTCGGGGCGGTGGTGGCCTTCCTGGCATTCGGCCTGGCCTCGGCGCTGGACCGCACGCACGGTATGGCGTGGACCCTGCCGGTGTTCGGCGTGTGGTTCATCATCTCCCCGTGGGTCCTGCGGGACATGTCACCGACGCCGGGCATGATCTGGTCGAACGTGGTCGCCGGTGCGGTGTTGACCGCCCTGGGTCTGACCGCCGCCTACTTCGGTAGGCGCGCCCGGCACGACGTGACCACGCACGCTGCGTGACCTCGGTAGGTGGCTGACCGGCCGGACCGCCGGCCGGTCAGCCCAGTGCGGCGCTGCGCCGGCGACGGGCTACCCGCAGACCGCGCCGACGGCCGCCGAACCCACCAGCTTGCGGTACTTGGCCAGTACGCCGGTGGTGTAGCGCGCCGGGGGAGCGGTGAAACCCTCGGCGCGGGCGGCGAATTCGGCCGGGTCGGCCACCACGTCCAACGTCGCGTTGGCCACGTCGAGGCGGATCGTGTCGCCGTCCCGCAGGAATGCCACCGGCCCGCCGTCGACCGCCTCGGGCGCGATGTGGCCGACGCACAGCCCGGTGGTCCCGCCGGAGAACCGGCCATCGGTCAGCAGCAGCACGTCTTTGCCGAGGCCGGCACCCTTGATCGCGCCGGTGATGGCCAGCATCTCGCGCATCCCGGGACCGCCCTTGGGGCCCTCGTAGCGGATCACCACCGCGTCTCCGGCACTGATCGTGCCGTCTTCGAGCGCATCCAATGCGGCCCGCTCACCGTCGAAAACCCGTGCGGTGCCCTCGAACACGTCGGTGTCGAAGCCGGCCGACTTGACCACGGCCCCCTCCGGGGCCAGCGAGCCGCGCAGGATGGTGATCCCCCCGGTCGGGTGGATGGGGTTGGTCAGCGCGTGCAGCACCTTGCCGTCGACGACCGGGGGGTTGAGCTCGGCGATGTTCTCCGCCATCGTCTTTCCGGTGACGGTCAGGCAGTCGCCGTGCAGCAGGCCGGCCTCCAGCAGGGTCTTCAACATGACCGGGACTCCGCCGATCTTGTCGATGTCGAACATCACGTGCTGCCCGAACGGTTTCACGTCGGCCAGATGCGGCACCTTCGCGCCGACCCGGGAGAAGTCGGCCAGGGTCAGCTCGACCTCGGCCTCGTGCGCGATCGCCAGCAGGTGCAGCACCGCGTTGGTGGACCCGCCGAACGCCATCACCACCGCGATCGCGTTCTCGAACGCCTCCTTGGTCAGGATGTCGCGGGCGGTGATACCGCGGCGCAGCAACTCCACCACGGCCGCCCCGCTGCGCCGGGCGTAGCCGTCCCGGCGGCGATCGGCCGAGGGCGGCGAGGCGCTGCCCGGCAGCGACATACCGAGCGCCTCGGCCGCGCTGGCCATGGTGTTGGCGGTGTACATGCCACCGCAGGCGCCCTCGCCGGGACAGATGGACCGCTCGATGATGTCGACGTCCTCGCGCGACATCAGCCCCCGCGAACAGGCCCCGACCGCCTCGAAGGCGTCAATGATCGTCACCTCGCGCTCGGTGCCGTCGGAGAGCTGGGCGTAGCCGGGCATGGTCGAGCCCGCATACAGGAACACCGCGGCCAGGTCGAGGCGCGCCGCGGCCATCAGCATCCCGGGCAGCGATTTGTCGCAGCCGGCCAGCAGCACCGAGCCGTCGAGCCGTTCGGCGCACATCACCGTCTCGACGCTGTCGGCGATCACCTCGCGCGACACCAGCGAGAAGTGCATGCCCTCGTGTCCCATCGAGATGCCGTCGGACACCGAGATGGTGCCGAACTCCAGGGGGTAGCCGCCGGCTTCGAAAACGCCCTCCTTGGCGGCCTTGGCCAACCGGTCCAGCGACAGGTTGCAGGGGGTGATCTCGTTCCACGACGACGCCACGCCGATCTGAGACTTGGCGAAGTCGTCGTCGCCCATGCCCACCGCGCGCAGCATCCCGCGGGCGGCGGTCCGCTCCAGGCCGTCGGTGACGTCGCGACTGCGGGGTTTGATGTCGACGGACGAGGTGTCGGTGCTCCCAGAATTCACCCGCTAAGTATGCCGGTAGGGGGTGGGCGGACCAAACGAATAAAATACCCCGCGGGGGTATGCGCTAAAGTGTGCGCATGAGATCCACCGTCACCGTCGTCGTCGCGCTTGCCGTCAGCATCGCGGCCGGCGCCTGTCACCGCCCGCCGGAAGCCCCGCCGGAGGCCGCTGTCTCGAGCAGTTCGGCGGCGGCCAACACCGGCAGCCCTGTCGACATCGCATTCCTGGAGAACGTGGTCGTGCATCACCAGCAGGCCCTGGAGCTCACGGCCCTAGTCGGCGGGCGCAGCACCGATCCGGCGCTGTGGGCGCTTGCCAACCAGATCACCGCGCAGCAGCAAACCGAACTGCAGGGCTGTCAGGCGCAACTGCTGCAGTGGGAGGCGCCGTCTGGCGGGCACCACGCGGCCGCGGACATCCCTGGAATGGTGGATCAGGCCACCCTGGACAGGCTGCGGAGCCTGCGCGGCCCTGCTTTCGAAAAGCTCTGGCTGCAATCGATGATCGAGCACCATCGTGGCGCGATCACCATGGCGCACAACGAGATCCAAGACGGTCAGAGCCCGGAGGCGATCAGCATCGCGCAGTCGCTGGCGGCACGACAGCAGATCGAGATAGACCAGATGAACCAACAGTTGGGGGCGCTATGACCACCGATGTACCCGGGTACTCCCCGCAGAAGGACAACTACGCCAAGCGGATGCGCCGCATCGAGGGCCAGGTGCGCGGCATCGCCAAGATGATCGATGAGGACAAGTACTGCATCGACGTCCTGACCCAGATCAGCGCGGTCAACAGCGCGCTGCGCTCGGTGGCGCTGAACCTGCTCGACGAGCATCTGGCGCACTGTGTTCGTGGTGCCGTCGCGTCCGGCGGCGAGGAGGCCGACGCGAAACTCACCGAGGCCACCGCCGCTATTGCGCGGTTGGTTCGTTCCTGACCCCCGCGCCGTTACCATGTGACCCAGCAGTTACCGGGAGCGCCATGCGCCAACACCACTCGACGCTGCCCCCACAACATGACTGTCGACACCGCAAAAGCCCGCACCGGGCCGTGGACGCCCCGGACCACGGCCCAGTTGGCCATCCTGGCCGCGGCTGCCTTCATCTACGCCACCGCTGAGATCCTGCCGGTCGGGGCGCTGCCCGCGATCTCGGAGGGCCTGGGCGTTAGCGAAGCGCTGGTCGGCACCCTGCTGGCCTGGTATGCGGTGGTGGCAGCGGCGACGACGATTCCCCTGGTGCGCTGGACCGCGCACTGGCCGCGCCGCCGGGTGCTGCTGCTTACGCTGTTCTGTCTGACCGCCTCGCAGGTGATCTCGGCGATGGCGCCAAACTTCACCGTGCTGGCCGGCGGGCGTGCGCTGTGCGCCGTCACCCACGGCCTGATGTGGTCGGTGCTGGCGCCGATCGCCACCCGGTTGGTGCCGCCCAGTCACTCCGGCCGGGCGACCACGGCGATCTACGTGGGCACCAGCTTGGCACTGGTGGTCGGTATCCCGCTGACCTCGGCCATGAGCCTGCTGTGGGGCTGGCGGCTGGCGGTGGTGGTGATCACCGCGGCCGCGGCGGCAATCACCGTGGCGGCGCGGTTCGCGCTGCCCGCGCTGGTGCTCAGCACCGACCAGCTGGCGCTCGTCGGCCACCACCACTACCGCAATCGCCGGTTGTTGGGCGTGAGCGCGGTGATGCTGATCGCGGTCATGGGCCACTTCATCTCCTACACCTTCATCGCGGTGATCATCGGCGACGTGGTCGGCGTCCCGGGGGCCCGGCTGGCCTGGCTGTTGGCGGCGTTCGGGGCGGCCGGCCTGGTCGCGATGCCGATGTTGGCCCGCCCACTGGATCACCGGCCCAAGGCGATCACCGGGGGCTGCATGGCTGCGATGTCGGCGGCTTTCGTCGTCTTGGCGTCCCTGTCGATCGGCGGGCACCACACGACCGGCACGACACTTGCCGGAGCGGCGGCGATCGTGCTCTGGGGTGCTATGGCGATGGCGGTGTCGCCGATGTTGCAGTCCGCGGCGATGCGCACCGCACCCGACGATCCCGACGGTGCGTCGGGTCTGTACGTGACGGCGTTTCAGGTCGGCATCACCGGGGGATCGCTGGCCGGCGGCCTGCTGTTCGAGCGGGCCGGAACGTCGGCGATGCTCAGCGCATCGGCACTGCTGGTGGGCCTCGCGGCGGTGGGGATCGCGGTCAGCAAGCGGCTGTTCGTCGTTCCCTGACGTGCCGGGGGCGGTTACCTTCGCCACTGTGCCGCCGGTACAAACCGCAGGTCAATAGGGTGCCCAACCGGGTTTCGGGAGGTTTTCGGCTCGCTGTACGAGTTAGCTGGCGGTCGCCTTGTGCCACACTTGAAGCCAAGATTGTCCACGGAGGTAGACGCATGTCGGGATGGAAGCTCGCGGGCATCGGCGCCTGGCTGTCCACCGCGGGAATGGCCGCGGTGCTCACGCTGGGCTGCGGAGTGGCGCTGGCCGACCCGCCGCCGCAGCCGGGGGAGCCCGCGCCGGTGAACGCCGGCCCGGTCGACCCGTTCGCGCCGCCGCCGGCGGAGTTGCCGCCGCCGCCGGACCCCTTCGCGCCGCCTCCGCCGCCAGCGGACCCGTTCGCGCCGCCTCCGCCTCCTCCGCCGCCGGCGGACCCGATGGCGTTCCCGCCGCCGGGGGAGCCCGCGGCCGCGGGCGAGCCGGTGCCCGGTGAGCCGGTGCCGGGCGAGCCGGTGCCGGGCCAACCGCTGCCGGGCCAACCGGTGCCGGGCGAGCCGGGTGCGGCACAGCCGGGTGCGGTACCGGTCGCTGCCGGGCCGGTGGCCGGGCAGAACCCGGAGCCGTTCACCGGCACCCCGCCGTTCCTACCGCCGTCGTTCAACCCGCTGGACGGCTCGCTGGTGGGCGTGGCCAAGCCGATCATCATCAACTTCCAGCGGCCGATCGCCGACAAGGCGATGGCCGAGCAGGCGATCCACATCTCCTCGAACCCGCCGGTGCCCGGCAAGTTCTACTGGATGACTCCCAGCCAAGTGCGGTGGCGCCCGTTCAACTTCTGGCCCGCCCACACCACCGTCACCGTCGACGCGGCCGGCACCAAGTCGAGCTTCCGCACCGGCGACTCGCTGGTGGCCACCGCCGACGACAAGACCCACCAGATGACGATCACCCGGAACGGCAAGCTGGAGAAGACTTTCCCGATGTCGATGGGTATGTCGACCGGCGGGCACGAGACCCCCAACGGCACCTACTACGTGTTGGAGAAGTTCCCCACGGTGGTGATGGACTCCTCCACCTACGGGGTCCCGATCAACTCCACCTACGGCTACAAGGTGACCGTGCAGGACGCGGTCCGCATCGACAACAGCGGCGGCTTCGTGCACAGCGCCCCGTGGTCGGTCAACGACCAGGGCAAGCGCAACGTCAGCCACGGTTGCATCAACCTGAGCCCGGCCAACGCTAAGTGGTTCTACGACAACTTCGGCAGCGGCGACCCGGTCGTGGTGAAGAACTCCGTCGGCACCTACACCAAGAACGACGGCGCCCAAGACTGGCAGATGTAGGGCCGCCCTCCCTCAGCAGCGAAAAGACGTGAAAGCCCCCATTTCAGGTCCGAAATGGGGGCTTTCACGTCTGCTCGCGCGATAAAACGCAGCCGCGCTCAGTTCCAGATGCGCACCCGCTGCGCCGGCTCCAGGTACAGCGCATCATCTTCCGCGACGTCGAAGGCGTCATAGAACGCGTCGATGTTGCGGATCACCCCGTTGCAGCGGAACTCCGGCGGTGAATGCGGATCGGTCGCCAGTCGCCGGATCGCCTCGGCGTCACGGGATTTGGTGCGCCACACCTGCGCCCAGCCGTAGAAGACGCGCTGCACCCCGGTCAGGCCGTCGATCACCGGGGCCTCGGCGCCGCCCAGCGACAGCTGGTAGGCCAGCAGGGCGATCGAGAGCCCGCCGAGGTCACCGATGTTCTCCCCGACGGTGAACGCCCCGTTCACGTGCCGCCCGTCGCCCAGCGCCCGCGGCACGTAAGTCTCGTATTGAGCGATCAAAGCGTCTGTGCGCACGCCGAATTCGCTGCGGTCGGCATCGGTCCACCAGTCGATCAGGTTGCCGTCGCCGTCGTACTTGGCGCCCTGGTCGTCGAAACCGTGGCCGATCTCGTGGCCGATCACCGCACCGATCCCGCCGTAGTTGGCCGCGTCGTCGGCCTCGGGGTCGAAGAACGGCGGTTGCAGGATCGCGGCGGGGAAGACGATCTCGTTCATGCCCGGGTTGTAGTAGGCATTGACGGTCTGCGGTGTCATGAACCATTCGTCGCGGTCCACCGGCGAGCCCAGCTTCGCCAGTTCGCGGTCGTAGTTGACCGCGTAGGCCCGCAGGAAGTTGCCGTACAGGTCAGCGGGATCGGTGACCACGGCCGAATAGTCACGCCAGCGCGCCGGGTAGCCGACCTTGGCGGTGAACTTGTCCAGCTTGGCCAGGGCCCGCTCCCGGGTCTCCGGGGTCATCCAGTCCAGGCCGGTGATGCTGACCCGGTAGGCCTCCCGCAGGTTCGCCACCAGCGCATCAATGCGTGCCTTGGCGTCGGGCGGGAAATGCTTTGCGACGTAAAGCTTTCCGACGGCGTCGCCCATCATCGACTCCACCAGGGAGACGCCGCGCTTCCACCGGTCCCGGATCTGCTCGGTACCCGACAGCCGGCGCCCGTAGAACTCGAAGTCCTCGGCGACCAGGGCATCGGTCAAGATGCCGGCCCGGCCGTGAATGAGCCGCCACCGCGCCCAGTCTCGCCAATCGGCCAGCTCGGCGGAGTGCCACAGCGCGGCGAACGCGATCAGGTAGTCGGGCTGGCGCACCACGAGCTCGCCCGTGACCTCGCCCGAAACCCCGAGGGCGCCGACCCAGCCCGCCCAGTCGAAACCGGGTGCCTCCTGCGGCAGCCCGGCGAAGGTGCGCAGGTTGTAGCTCAGCTCGGCGTCGCGGCGTTTCACCACGTCCCAGTGCGCGCCGGCCAGCTGAGTTTCCAGCGCCACGATGCGGGCCGCGACCGCGGCGTGCTCAGCGGCGTCCCCGCCATAGACCAGCGCGAACATCGCCGCGATGTGGTCGGGGTAGGCGGCCAGGATCTCGGCGTGCTGCTCGTCGCGGTAGTACGACTCGTCCGGCAGCCCGAGACCGGACTGGGTCAGGTGCAGCAGGTAGCGGGTGGAGTCCTTCGAATCGGTGTCCACGTACAGCCCCACGCCGCCGCCGACCCCGGTGCGCTGGCATGCGCCCAGCACCCGAGCCAGGGCGTCGCGGTCACCGGCGTGCTCGATGGCAGCCAGCTCCGCCAGCAGCGGCTGCACGCCGCGGGCCTGCACGGTGTGCTCGTCGAGGAAGCTGGCGTACAGGTCGCCGATGCGGCGTTCATCGGTCCCGGCCGGCGCGCCCGATTCGGCGGCTTCGGTGAGCAGTTCGCGGACCTGGATCTCGGCCCGGTCGAACAGGGCCCGGAACGCTCCGTCGGTGGCCCGGTCCGGCGGCATCTGGTAGCCGTCGAGCCAGCGTCCGTTGACATGACCGAACAGGTCGTCCTGCGGGCGGACGGCACTGTCGAGATGGCTGAGATCGAGGCCGGAACGCGTCGCTGGTGAGGTCATCGTTGCCCATCCTTTCACGGCGAACCGTACAGCCGTCCTGTAGCGTCACCGCCATGCCTGACGAGGAGCATCCCGACATCTCCACTGAAGCGGACGACGGCGTCGTCGACCCCGGTGAGGCCACCGTCGACGTGCACCAGAACGACGAGGCCGAGCAGTCCGAGAAGCCCATCGCCAAGAAGAGCGCTCATGCCCACCAGGCTCCGGCAGCCAAGACGTCTAAGGCGTCCAAGGGCGCCGTGTTCTCCAGCTACGGCCTGGTTTCGGCGTTCCTCGGCCTGGTCGCGGTGGCCGCGTTGGTGTTCGGTCTGATCACCTGGGATATGCACCGCGGCGACGTCGACGAGCGCTCCTACCGCAGCCGCGTCCTGCAGACCGCGGCCAGCTGGACCAGCGTGCTGATCAACCTGAACGCCGAGAACGTCGAGAAGGGCATGGCGCGACTGCGTGACAAGACCGTCGGCGAACTCAACAGCGAGTTCGACGCCGCGTTGGCGCCCTACCGCGACGTGGTGCAAAAGATCCAGTCCCGCAGCAGCGGCCGGATCGAGGCGGTCGCCATCGAGACGGAACGGCACAACCTGGACGATCCGGCCGCCACCACCGAGCAGGCGTCGACTCCCGGCCGCACCGACCCGGTGATGGTGATCGCCACGTCGATCGCCGAGAACGTCGGCGGCCGGCCGCAGACCGTGCACTGGGCGCTGCACCTCGACGTCAGCGACGTCGATGGGCACCTGATGATTTCTCGATTGAGGTCGATCCGATGAGCAAGCTGGGGAACCTGAAATCGCGGTCGCTGTGGCGCGTCCTGGCTTTCGACATCGCCGCCCCGCTGGCCGCGATCGGCGGTCTGCTTTTTTTCGGGCTGGTCAAAGATTGGCCGCTGTGGTGGGTGTCGGTCTGCTCGGTGCTGGTGCTGCTCATCGTCGAGGGCATGGTGGTGAACTTCCTGCTGCTGCGCCGTGACGGGGTCACGGTCGGCACCGACGACGACCGGCCCGGTCTTCGTCTCGGGGTGGCCGGCCTGGCCGCCACGGCGCTGGTCGTCGCAGCGGTATTCGGATATCTGGACTGGACGGTGCCCGATCAGGAACTCGAGGCCGACTCCGGTGAGGTGGTCAAGACCGCCGTCGCGATGGCAGAGGCCGCGGCGACCGTCTCGCCGGCCAACCCGGACGCGTCGATCGAGAAGGCAGCGACCTTCATGGTCCCCGACCGGGTCAACGCTTTCCGGGAGAGCATCGGCCGCACCGCCACCGAGATGGCCAACCGCAACATCGCCGTGGACGCGCAGGCGCTCAGCGCGGGCGTCGAGGCGCTCGGGCCTTCGGCAGCGCGGGTCGCGGTGGTGCTGCGCAGCGTGCAGTCGGTGGCGAACCAGCAGGTGAAGCAGGCGGTGGTGCCGGTGCGGGTGACGCTGACCAAGCGCGGCGACCAGTGGAGGGTGCTGGAGATGTCCCCGATCCACGCGCGCTGACGCGCGCCATCAGATGGCGTCGGGGGCGCCGCGGGTGTGCAGCTTGACGAACCGGTCCGACAGTCGGCGCATCCGGATCATCAGCGAGGCCGGCGGACTGACCGTGCCGTCCAGGTATTCGCTCAGCGTGTCGGCGGGCACTCCGACCCGCGAGCAGAACTCCTGACGGCTCAGGCCCGACCGCTCGATCAACACCCGCACGTGGCGGGCGACCTCGGCGCGTTCGTTGGCCTCCAGGTGGTCGCGGGCGCGGGCCAGTACCTCCGAGAGCGCCTTGGAGATGCCGTAGGGTTCGGTGCCCTCCAGCACCTCTTCGACCTGGCGAGCGGTGCGCCCGTACGGGTCACGCTTGAGCGCCACCACGATCAGCTGCCAAGTGGCGATATCGCCGGACTGTAGCGCCGAGCGGATGGCGGAGGTCGGCCAGAACTCCACCGGCCGGTCGGTGTTGCCGGGCCGGGAATCGGGCCGGGAATGTCCCCGGCGTGGCAGCGATCCGCTGCGTCGGTCCGCGGCCAACGTCACCTCGCCTCCTCCAGCATCGCCACCGCAACCGCCAGGCAGCGTCCCCGGACGTGTTCCCAGTCCGTGCCCGCGCGGGGCGCACCGTCGCCGGAGTCGTCCTCCACGCGTTCGGCGGGTGCCGGGTCGGCGAGCCGACAGACCAGCTGCGTGGCCATCCATTGTCGTTCGGCTGGTTGCCCAGAGTAGTACTTGTCGATCCCCTTGAGTGCCTCAGCAACGGTTTTCGGGTCCAGTACGTCGGCGAGCTCGGCGAGCTCGGAGTAGTCCCGGCGGCTGTTACGTGACATCAGCAGGTAGCCCTTGAGCCGCAGTGTCTCGGCGCCGGTGGGAATCTGCAGCCGGTCGCCGGTGGGCAGTTGCACGGCCGCGGTCTCCATTGGGCGGCGACGCGTCAACGTCGGGCCCTCGAGCCCGATCTCGTTTGCTACCCACGCCTCGGTCTCCAGCGCGTCGAGCGCGACCGCGAGCCGGCGCCGCCACACCGTCACCGGGTGCACCGGCCGCACCGCCTTCGGCATCGCCCGGCCGGTGCCGGTCCGGGACTGCCAGCCGCCGGCCAGCCTGGCCAGCGCGTGGGCCCTCGTCTTGCCGCCGGCGGGCACCGCCGCCGCACCGACCGGTAGCACTTCGATCTTGCTGGTTGCTATCTCGGCAAGGCCGCAGCCGCGCAGTGCCAGCGGGTCGCCGACGCAGACGGCGTCGGGAACCAGTTCTTTGAGCTTCGCCGCCGACTTGACCACCACCCGAAGGTCGGCGCTGGGCGTGATCAGCGCGGAGATGTCATCGGGGATCACCACGACGTCGCCCAGATCGACTGTGGGCAACGGCTTCTCGAAGTCCACCGAGGGCAGGATCCGGGCCAGCCAGCGCGGCAGCCACCAGTTCCACTCGTCGAACATCTTCATCAGCGCCGGCACCAGCACCAACCGCACCACCGTGGCGTCCACCGCGATCGCCACCGCGCAGGCCACCCCGAGTTCGGCGACCAAGGGCATGCCGGCGAACGCGAAGCCGATGAACACCGCGATCATGATCAAAGCGGCGCTGGTGATGGTGCGCGCACTGGTGCTCACCCCGTGGGCGACGGCGTCGTGGGTGTTGCCGGACTGCAGAAAACGCTCCCGGATCCGGGTCAGCAGGAAGATCTCGTAGTCCATCGACAGGCCGAACGTCATCGCCAGAACGATCGGCGGGATGAAGCTGTCGATCGAGCCGGTGGGCGCGAACCCGAGTCGCTCCAGCCACCCCCACTGGAACACCGCGACCAGGCTTCCGTAGGCGGCCGCCACCGACAGCACGGTCATCACGACGCCCTTGAACGCCAGGAACACCGACTGGATCGAGATCAACAGCATCAGGAACGCGATCACGGCCACGAAGACCAGCACCAGCGGTTCGGCCGCCGCGACCCGGTCGTCGAAGTCCTTGATCAACGCGGTGGGCCCACCGACGTCGACCCGCACCGACGGCGATCCGGCCGCTTCGGGCAGGTGTTCGCGCATCCAGTCGATGGTCTCGCGTGCGGCCATGTCCTCGGGATCGACCGACAGCACCGCAGACAGCAGCCCGCTGCTGTCGTCGTCGCCGAAGACCGGTGGGGACACCGAGGCGATGTTGGGGGCCTGCGTCATCGCCTGGCGGACCGCCAGGAACGTCTGGGCGTGCTCGGGCGCCGATGCGTGCGCGTCGGGGATGGTGACCAGCACCCGGATCGGCCCCAACGCGCCGGGGCCAAGGGCCTGCGCCGCCGCGGCCACTCCGCCCCGGATCTCATGGGAGGAGTCGAACTGGTGCAGCATGCTATTGCCCTGCTCCAGCGACAGCGCCGGCGCCGCGATCGTCAGCAGGAACCCGGCGGCCAGCAGCGCCGACACCCAGGGGCGGCGCATCACCCACGCCGTCCAGCGGGTCCAGAACCGGGACTGGACGGCCTGCGGGGTGCGCGCCCAGTGCAGCAGCGCCGAGCGTTTGGCGACCGGGCGGCCGAACACCGCCAACACCACAGGGGTGAGGGTGACCGCGGCCAGTACCGCAACCGAGACAGCCAGGATCGCCCCGGTGGCCATCGACACCAGCACCGGGGTGTTGATCAGGTAGATGCCGGTCAGGGAGGCCACCACGGTCAGGCCGGACAGCACCACGGCCAGTCCGGATGTCGCCATGGCCGCGTCGGCGGCCTCCTGCGGCTGGCGGCCGGCCCGCAGTTCTTCGCGGTAGCGCATCAGGATGAACAGCGAGTAGTCGATCGCCAGCGCGATCCCGAACATCGACACCGTCGAGGTGACGAACACCGACATCGCGGTGAACATCGACAGCAGATAGACCAGCCCCATGGTGACGATGACGGTGCCGATCCCGAGCGCCAGCGGGATGGCGGCGGCGGCCAGCGAACCGAACACCGCCAGCAACACGATCAGCACGATCGGCATGTTCCATTGTTCGGCGTCCGCGATGTCCTGCTTGGTCTTCGCCGACGCCGCCGCCCCCAGCGCGCCCTGGCCGATCACATACAGATTCACCGAGCCGTTCTCGATCCGGCCGGGCTGGTCGCCTTCCACCCCCAGCTTGGCCCGCAGCTTCTTGGCGACGTCGACCGCGCCGGTGTTGTTGAAGTCCACCCGCAGCGACACCACGTAGGGCCGGTCGGGGCGCGGCGGCGGCTGGGTCCGATCGGGCAGCACCGTGACGCTGGACGCCTCCGCGGCGACGCGCTGAAGCAGTGCGACGGCGTTCTTCATGTCCTGGTAGGTGGCATCGGCGCGGGGCGCGGCCACCAGAGCGAGCGGCGAGGCGCCCTGGTCGGGGAAGTGTTCCTCGAGCTGATACTGCACGTTCAGCGACTGGGACCCCGCCACCTCGAAGCCCCCGCCGGTGAGGTGGCCGGATTGGGTTCCGGCCAGGTAGAGGGAGGGGATCACAGCCAGAAGCCAACCTGTGAAGACCACCCAGCGGAATCTGCGCAGGTTGCTGCTGAAGCGCATCATGAACTGCTGGATCTCGGCTCTCCCCGCTCTCGCCCGCACCGGTGCGTCGCGTGCTGCGAGCCTACCGCAGCCGACCACTGCGCCGGGGGTTTCCCGTCGCCTCTGAGCTGGTCTGATGCCGTCCGGGAACCGCACTGTGACCAGGCCGACGTGCGCTCGGGTGGCGACGCTCGATCAAGGCTGACAGGATGGCGCACGGACCCCCGGATCGTGCCGTTGCTGCCGGGAGACGTCCCACCGATACCGAACACCCCGAGTGTTGTCCGCAACGTGGCGGACCCGAGGCGCAAATCCCCGGCCCTGAGGAGAATTCGTGAAGACCACCCGTGCCCTGTCCGGCCTCGGTGTCATTGCCGCCTGTGTGGGAGGCGGCGTCACTGCCGCGGTGCTGGCCGGCCCGTCCACGCCGTCGGCGACCGCGTCCAAGGATCCCTGCGTGGCCAGCGAGGTGGCCCGGACAGTGGGCAAAGCCGTCACCTCGGCCGGTGACTACCTCGACTCGCACCCCGACACCAACCAGGTGCTGACCGGGGCGCTGCAGCAGCAACCCGGCCCGCAGACCCTGGCGAACCTCAAGGGCTACTTCGACGCCAATCCGAAGGTCGGCGACGACCTGGCCAAGATCACCGCGCCGGTGCAAGAGATGAGTGACCGGTGCAAGCTGGCCGTCAGCCTGCCGCAGGTGCTCGGGCTGTTGCAGGCCGCCCAGGCCCAGGGTGGCCTGCCGGGCGGTCTGCCCGGCGGCGGCCTGCCGGTGAGTGGCCCGCCGGCCGGGGGCGTAACCCAGCCGGTGGCGGTTCGGTAGCGCCGTCCTCGGCCGCGTCGTCGGTGCGGAAGACGAAGAAGAACACCACCCAGCCGATGGCGCCGACCAGCAGCCAGCTGATCATCCGGTAGATCAGCACCGCGGAGATCGCTTCCGGCAAGGTCAGCCCGCTGGACACCAGGCCGGGTACCAACACGGCCTCGACGACCAGCAGTCCGCCCGGCATGACGGGAATCGTTCCCGCGGCGCGGGCGGCGGCATAGGCCACCGTCAAACCGGCCACCGATGCCCGCCCCCCGGCGGCGTAGGCCGCGCAGGCCAGGCAGGCGACGTCGGCGACCCAGTTGAACAACGACCAGCCGAATGCCGTCGACGCCGCGCGGCGGCCCAGGCTGACCGACTCCAGTTGCCCCAGCAGCCGGCGCCAGGTCGCCAGGCCGGTGTCGGCGGGCTTGTCGCGCACCGAGTTGACCCAGCACAGCACCCGCACACCGATACCGTCGATCAACTCCGGCCGGGCCGCGACCGACTGGGCCAGCAACAGCAGCGCGACGAAGCCGCCGAGGGTGAACAGCAGCGAGAACGGGTTGCTGCGCGCACCGAGCAGGAAAGCGCCACCGAGCCCCAATAGCGCCAGCCCGAGCGCCTGCAGCACTCCCGACATCACCAGCTGCCACGACGCCACCACCGGCGAGGCACCCCAGCGCCGCTGCTGGCGATACAGGAACGTCGTCGACAGCACCGGACCGCCCGGCAGCGTGGTGGACAGCGAGTTGGCGGCGTAGAAGGCGGCCTCGGATCGCCACTGGGTGACGCGCACCCCCGCCGAGCGCAGCAGGGTGCGCTGGATCTGGGCGAAGCTGTGCATGGACGCCGCTGCTGCCAGGATCGCGCCGAACAGCCAGCGCCGGTCGGCGCTGCACAGGCTGCGCCACGCCGCGGCGAGCTGATCCCACACCAGCACCACCTCGACGGTCAGCACCACCGCGACCAGACCGAGGACCACCGGACGCGCCCAGGTGCGGACGCCGGTGAGACGTTGCGGGACCCGGGTCGGGACACCGATTACGTCGTGGGACACGAAACTAGAGGTTAGCCGGGCACCACCGATATTCTCACTAGTCGATGTGCTCCTGCTGCGGCATCGTTACGCTACCGGGATGTCAGCCAGCACAGACGAATCCGTACATCCGACGGTGCGCAAAGCGGCGGCGTGGGCCTGGCGCCTACTGGTGTTGTTCGCCGCGGCGCTGGTGGTGCTGTTGATCGCCCGGCGACTGGAAGTGATCGTCGTCCCGGTGGCGCTGGCGATGATGATGTCGGCGTTGTTGCTGCCCGGCGTGGATTGGCTCGACCGGCGCGGCCTGCCCCGCGGCCTGGCGGTGTTTCTGTTGCTGCTCGGCGGGGTGGCGGTGCTCGCCGGATTGCTGAGCTTCGTGGTCGACCAGTTCATCGACGGGGTGCCCGGGCTGGTCGAACAGGTCACCCAGGTGGTCAACTCGACTCAGCGGTGGCTGACCGAGGGCCCCCTGCATCTGAGCAGCGAGCAGATCGACAGCGCCGGCGAAACCGTGATCAACGGCTTGCGCAACAATCAGGCCAAACTGACCAGCGGGGCGCTGTCGACCGCGGAGACCATCACCAAGATCTTCACCGGCGCCTTCGTCGTGCTGTTCACCCTGATCTTCTTCCTCTACGGCGGCCGTAACATCTGGCAGTTCGTCGTCAAGTTCTTCCCGAGCGAGGTGCGCGACCGCGTGCATGCGGCCGGGGTCGCGGGTTTCGAGTCGCTGATCGGTTACATCCGGGCCACCTTCTTGGTGGCGCTGGTCGACGCCGTCGGCATCGGCGTCGGGCTGGCGATCATGGCGGTGCCGTTGGCCTTGCCACTGGCCTCGCTGGTTTTCCTGGGAGCTTTCGTCCCGCTGGTCGGTGCGGTACTCACCGGCCTGCTGGCGGTGCTCGTCGCCCTGATAGCCAAGGGCTGGGTCTATGGGCTGATCACTCTGGGCGTGATCATCGCGGTCAACCAGCTGGAAGCCCACGTGCTGCAGCCGTTGGTGATGGGCCGCGCGGTGTCGATCCACCCGCTGGCGGTGGTGCTGGGCATCTCCACCGGCGGGATCCTGGCGGGCATCGTCGGCGCGCTGCTGGCGGTCCCGACGATCGCCTTCATCGACCGGGCGGTGCGGGTACTGGTCGGTTCGTCAGACGACGACGCGTCCGAGGGCGGCTTGCTCGAAGCCGAACCCGACGAGGTCAGTACCGGCCCTCCCGGCGCAGCAGCTCCGCCGCACTGAGACCACCGGCGGCACCGCGGCGCTGCGGGTTGTCCCCGCCCTTGTCGCCCTTGTCGGTCTTGTCGGCCTTGTCGCCCGGAGCGGTGAGCTTCTCGGTCGGCGGGTTGTCCGGATCGGAAGGGGCGCCTTGGGACCCCGGAACCGGGATGGCGGTGGTCGGGGCGTTTTCGTCGTCGCCGGCGTCCTGCGGCGGCACCGGCAGCGAGCGCGTGCGCTCGTCGCCACGCCCGCCCCGCAGTTCGCCGAGCCATGACTCGATCTCGCGCTCCGGAACGTCGCCCGGTGATTCCACCCGCTCGGTCACCGCATCGGTGGCGGAGAACCGGGTGGTCGGCGCATCAGGCGAACCGGTGTTGATCCGGCTGGTCCGGGCGCCCGACGGGTTGCCGGTCACCGGCCGGGTCGGCAACTGCTCACTGGCCCGTGAGCGAGCCTGGGTCGACCCGCTCGGGGCGGGGTGAGTCGGATCGTGCGCGGGGCGCGGGGCGCCGGCGCCTACCCCTGCCGGCGCGGGCGTCGCAGCCGGGAAGCGGCGGGTCACCTTGCGCCGCTCGTCGGGCAGCCGGATCTCGCCCAGCCCAATCCGGTTCTGAAGGCGCTTCATCCAGCGTGGAGCCCACCAGCAGTCGTCGCCGAGCAGTTTCATCACCGACGGCACCAGGAACATCCGGACCACGGTGGCATCCAGCAACAGCGCCGCCATCAGGCCGAACGCCAGATACTTCATCATCACCAGATCGGAGAACACGAACGACGCCGCGACCACCGCCAGGATCAGCGCGGCCGCGGTGATAAGACGACCAGTGGTTGCCGTGCCGATCCGGATCGCCTCGGCGGTGGACATCCCGGATTCTCGGGCCTCCACCATCCGGGAGACCAGGAAGACCTCGTAGTCGGTGGCCAGACCCCAGCCGACCGCGACCACCAGCGCGATCACCACCACCATCAGCGGCGTGGGGGTGAAGTTCAGCAGCCCGGCGCCGTGCCCGTCGACGAATATCCACGTCAGGATGCCCATCGTCGACCCAAGGGTGAGCGCGCTCATCACCGCGGCCTTCAATGGCAGCACCAGCGACCCGAACGCCAGGAACATCAACAACGTGGTGGTGGTGAGCAGGATGAACAGCATCAGCGGCCCTTGGCTGACCAACGCGTGGATGCTGTCCTGCTCAAGTGCGGGGGTGCCCCCGACCAACACGTCGAGGCCCTTGGGGGTGCTCATATGGCGCAGCGCCTTGATCTTCTGCGCGGCGTCGTCGCGGTCGATCAAGCCGTTCTCGATCACCCGGGTTGAAGTTTCCTTCGAAGCCCCGGGCAGATAAGGCCGTTCCTTCCACATCTCGTCGGGGTCGTCCTCGGGGACGACGAACCCGCTGATCGACATCGCCCGACTGCGCACCTCGGCGACCTGCTGGTCGGTAACCGGTTTGTCGTTGTCGCTCTTGATCACCAGCGTCAGCTTCTCGGTGCGGAAGCCGGGGAAAATCTCGTCGAATTGCTCCTGGGCCATCCGGGCGGTGTTGTCCGGCGGGAGATACTTCTCGCTCATCCCGCCGAACGTCAGCTTGCCCAGCGGGATGATCAGCAGGATCATCGCGACCACGATGGGGATCGCGAAGACCAGCGGTCGTTGCATCACGAAGTTGACCAGCTTGCCCCAGAACCCGGCCTCGACCTCTTCGCGGGTCTTGGTCTTCTGAGTCTTCTCGGCGAACCAGCCGATGATGCGGTTGGAGAACTCCCAATCCCGCAGGAACGGAATGCGGTAGAGGGTGCGCACCCCCAGCGCGTCCACGTTGGTGCCCAGCACGCCGAGAATGGCCGGCAGCAGGGTGATCGACAGCAGGGCCGCCAGCCCCACCGAGGCGAAGATCGCGTACGTGATCGCCTTGACGAAGCCCTGCGGCAGCACGAGCAGGCTGGCTCCCGACACGATGATCAGCACCGCCGAGAACACCACGGTGCGTCCGGCGGTCATCACCGAACGGCGGACCGCCGCCTCGGTGTCGTAGCCCTCGGCGATCTCCTCACGAAATCGGCTCACCACGAACAGGCCGTAGTCGATCGCGATACCGAGGCCGATCAGCGACACCACCGGTTGGGCGAAGAAGTTGATCGGCCCGAACATGGCAGCGAACCGCAGGATGCCGGTTGCGCCGGCAATGCTCAAACCGCCCACGATGACCGGCAGGCTGGCGGCGATCACCCCGCCGAACACGAAGAACAGCACCACCGCCACCAACGGCAGCGCCAGCACCTCCATCCGCTTCTGGTCGCTGGCGATGGTGCCGGTCAATTCACTGGCGATCGGCTGCAGGCCGCCCAGTTCGACCTTGCCGCCGTCGAGTTTTTGCAGATCGGGCTCGACCGCCTGGTAGTTCTTCAAGATGGTGTCGTCGTCGTCGCCCTTGAGCTGGATCGACGCGAACGCGTGCTTCTTGTCGGGGTCGGCCATGGTGGCCAGCGCTTCGGGATTGGTGAAGTAGCCGACCCAGCTCATGATCTGGTCGGGATGGTCGCTTTTGACCTGGTTCAGCCCATCTTTGACGCCGTCGAACCACCGCTTGTCATCGACGGTCTCGCCTTTCGGCGCGGTGAAGACCGCCACCACATGGCTGGTGCGGTCGCGGCCGTAGGCCTCGTCGCCGAGCACCGATGCCTTCACCGACTGGCTGCCGTCGTCGTAGAAACCGCTCTGGGTGACGTGGTTGCCCAGGCTCATCCCGTAGACCCCGCCGCCCAGACAGAGCGCCACCATCACGCCGATTACGATGAACCGGTAGCGGTATACAGTTCGACCCCACCAGGCGAACACCTATACGCTCCTCACTAAAGTCTGTTGAGAGATCTTTCGACCCGCGCGCCCCATTTCAGGCTCTCCAGTTATCACTCGCGCGAGGCCAGCAGTGAGCTCAGCGGCCGGAACGGCTGCAGCCATGCCCCTTGCTCCGGCAGCGAATCCAAGCTGATCCGCGGCAGCCGCTCCCGGAACACACCAGGAATGTCTTCCAGGTCGACAAACTCCAAGGTATCCGAGGCTAGCGCCCAGCTGGCATGTTCGCGAAATCCGAGCACGCAGACCGCGATGCCCAGCCCGCAGAGTTCTTCCAGTGGTTCCCGGAACGCCTGGCCGTCGGCAGATGCCACCGCCACCGCGGCCAGCCCTTGCTCCTTGCGCAACGCAATGTGTTCCAGCATGTCGGAATCGACATCGCTGTCCTCGTCGATCTTCGGCTTGGCGAAGACCGCGAAACCCACGTTACGCAACGCCTCCACCCACGGCCGGACGACGTCGGCGCTGCCCGGGGCGATGTTGGTGAACACCGTGGCCTCGGGTTCGACCGGCCATTGCGGGTGGCTCGCAGAGATCTCGGCGGTGCGATTGAGCAGCCAGCGGCCCAGCGCGTCGAACCGGGGCCGCTCCACCCCGGTCGGACGCCGGCCCAGGATCGCACCCAGACCCATGTCCAGATTCGGGGCGTCCCAGACGAGCAGCACCCGACGGGCCGGTGGCCCCGGGGAGGCCGGTTCGTGCGGGATGTCCGTCGCTGGGCCCGGCACCTCCGCCACGGTGTCGCTCACAGCGGCTTCTCCCAGATCAGCTCGGTGATCGCGCTGCCCGCGTTGCGGCCCTTCGCTTCGTATTTGGTGGTGGGCCGGGCGACCGAGATGGGTAAGCCGGCACCTTTGGAAGGGTCTGTCACTCGGCGCAGGCCGGGCTCGCCGTCGCCGGACTCGGCGATCTGTTCGGCGTAGCCGGCATGGTCGGTCGCCGCGTGCAGAACCCCGCCCGGCCGCAGCCGATCGGCGATCAGGGCCATGGTGGACGGTTGCAGCAGCCGCCGCTTGTGGTGCCGCGCCTTGGGCCACGGGTCCGGAAAGAACACCCGCACCCCGATCAGCGAAGCCGGGGCGATCAAGTGTTCGAGCACGTCGAGGCCATCGCCACGCAGCAGCCGGATGTTGCCCACCTGTTCGCGCTCGATCGCGCAGAGCAACTGCGCCAGCCCGCGCTCGTAGACCTCGACGGCGATCACGTCGAGATCCGGTTCGGTGCGGGCCATCGCGACCGTGGAGCTACCGGCTCCACAGCCGATCTCGAGCACCACCGGGGCCTCACGGCCGAACCAGCGGTGCGGGTCCAGCGGCTCGGGACGGTCGGTCCCCTCCGGCGGCAGCACGTCGGCGCCCAACTGAGGCCAAAGCCGCTCCCAGGTTTGTCGCTGGCCGGCGGAGAGCGCGGAGTGGCGGTAGCGGACACTGAAATTGCGGGCGCGTCGTGGAGTCGGCGCTTCGATACCGGCGACGTCTGATGGCGTCTCGACGTCGCGCTGCGCATGCATGCAGTCCATGGTGGCCCATGGACTGTTGTGTACCCACGGCGCGGTGCACATTGATACCCAACAGTTAGCACCGTGGTGACTCGCTTCACACGGGCACAGCTGACAACATGGCCTCAGTGGGGCGGGCCGATGGGGCGATGTGGGAGGCATGGTCGTGACGCAGGGGCACCAGCTCTTCGCTGCCGAGCTGACCCGGCTGGCCGGCGAGATCTGCGATCCGGGATTGTCGTCGATCGCGGCGGAGATCACCGCGCCGCTGACGATCGCGGTGTGCGGCCGGCGCGGGGTGGGTAGGCGCAGCGTCGCTGCGGCACTGGCCGCCGCCGGAGTGCGCGTCGCCGACCGGCCTGACGCGGAAGCGGACGCCGTGGTCTACGTGGTCGCCGAAGCGGTCAAGCCGGAGGATGCCGCGGCGGTGGTACGCGTGGCACGGCGTGCGCCGCTGCTGGTGGTGCTGAACAAGGCGGACCTGGCCGGGCATTGCGGTGTCGCCGGCGTCGCAGCCGCCACCGGGGCGCGGGCCGAACCGCTCTCGGCGTTGTTCGCGCGCGCCGCGCTGGAGGAACGGCTGGACCCTGGGCTGTGGGCGGCGCTGCGCAGGATCGCGGCGGAACCGGCCGACCTCAGCTGCGCCGAACACTTCGTCAGTTGCCGGCACGGCGTGCCACGGCAGCTGCGCGAGCGGCTCTGCGCCACCCTCGACCTGTCCGGGATCGGGCGAGTCCTCGAGCTGGCCCGGCGCGGCGGCACGGTGGCCCAGGCCGGGACGGTACTGCGTCGGCTCAGCGGCGTCGACGGCGTGCTGGCCCGGCTGGCCGCGCTGGGCGCCGGGGTGCAGCACCGGCGGATGTCGGAGGCGGTGGCCCGGCTGGAGGCGCTGGCGGTCGGCCGGGATTTCGCGGCACGCATCGATGAGTTCTTGACCCGCGACGCGACGGTGGCGGCCCGGATGGCCGCGGCGGTGGCCGTTCTTCCAGAGCACGCAGTGGCGGGTGGACCGCTGCGGGGGGCGCGCCGGTGGCAGGCCTACCGCAGCGCGCCGATGGGCATGACCCAGCGTGCCTGCGCCGGGGACATCACCCGCGGATCGTTGCGGGCCTGGGCGGCGACGCGGGGCCGCTCATGACCGCCCCTGAAGGCGCCGACGACCCGACCGCCGCCGTGGACGCCTTGGTGGCCGAGATCGCCCCGGGGATTCGCCCGCCGGCGGTGCGGCGCTGCGACGCGATCATGGTGACCGGGCCCTGGCTGGCCGGGGTGAGCGCGGTGGCCTCCGCACTGGCCGACCGGCTGCCGGAGTGGCGCGTGCTGGAAGCCACCGACCTGATGCCGGGCGAAGTGCCCTCGGCGGTGGTGTTCGTGGTGTCGGCCGCAGCGGCACTGACCGACTCGGACTGCGCGCTGCTCGACGCCGCCGCCGCCCACACCGACGTGGTGATCGGCGTGGTGTCCAAGATCGACGTGCACCGCCAGTGGCGGGAGATGCAGGACGCGGCTCGCGAGACCCTTGCCGACTACGCGCCCCGCTATCGCGACGTGCCGTGGGTGGGGGCGGCCGCGGCGCCCGAGCGGGGCGGCCCGCGGGTGGACGACCTGGTTGCCGAACTGGCCAAACAGCTCGGTGACAGCGACGTGCAGCGACGGAACCGGCTGCGGTCCTGGGAGTTCCAGCTGCGCACCGACGCCGACCGGATCGACCGCGACGCCCGCGCCGAGGGGCGGCGCGCGCGAGTGGCGTTGCTGCAGGAACAACGCGACGAGGTGGTGCGGCAGCGGCGGATGTCGAAATCCGAGCGGGTGATCGCGTTGCGCAGCCGCGTCGCCCAGGCCAAGGTGCAGCTGTCCTATTTCGCCCGCAAGCGTTGCGCCTCGGTGCGCGGCGAGCTCGCCGAGGACGCCGCGGGCATGACTCGGCGCCGGTTGCCCGAGTTCGAGACCTACCTGCGAAGCCGGCTGGAGCAGGTCGTGACCGAAGTCGACGAAGGGGTCGCCGAGCACCTGGCCGACGTGGCCCACGAGTTGGGCCTGTCCGGCGACGCCGCGGCGTCGGCCTCGACCCCGCCGCAGTTCGAGACCGGTGCGCCGGCGCTGACGTCCCGGCGCCTGGAGACCCAGCTGATGACGCTGCTCGGCGTCGGCTTCGGTCTGGGGGTGGCATTGACGCTGAGTCGGCTGTTCGCGCACCTGGCCCCGGGGTGGACGGCGGCCGGTGCGGTGCTGTGCGTCGTCGTCGGGGTGGCGGTCACGGTGTGGGTGGTCCGCATCCGCGGGCTGCTGCGTGACCGGGCGGTGCTGGATCGCTGGGTGGGTGAGGCCACCGCCGCGCTGCGTTCGGCGCTGCAGGAGCTGGTGGCCCTTCGGGTGGTGGCCGCCGAGTCGGCTTTGAGCGCCGAACTGGCCGAGCGCAACGAAATCGAGGCGGCGCGGGCCGCGGATCGGATCGCCGGGCTGGACCGGGAGCTGCGCGAGCACGCCGCGGCGACCGCCCGGGCCGCCGCGGTACGAGATCGGCACCTGCCGACGTTGCAGCGGGCGCTGGCCGCGGTGCGGTCCGAACTCGGCGGTTCAGCGAGTCTCGACGGAGGAGAGGCGACGCTGGGTTCGCCGCATGAGCCGAGCGGTTCAGCGAGTCTCGACGGAGGAGAGGCGACGCTGGGTTCGCCGCATGAGCCGAGCGGTTCAGCGAGTCTCGACGGAGGAGAGGCGACGCTGGGTTCGCCGCATGAGCCGAGCGGTTCAGCGGGTCTCGACGGAGGAGAGGCGACGCTGGGTTCGCCGCATGAGCCGAGCGGTTCAGCGAGTCTCGACGGAGGAGAGGCGACGCTGGGACCGGCGGATGAACTGGGTGAATCGGGTCCGTCAGAGACCGCCCGGAGGGTTGCCGACTAGGTGGGTGTATGCCCGCTTCGCCGCGCGCCGCTATCCACGGTAACCTCTTATCTAATGAAGCATTAAGAGGTGGACTGCGGCGCACCCAGCGGCAACGCCACGAAGTGACACAGGTTACAACAGGAGAGCTCATGACCTCAGCGACCATCCCCGGTCTGGACACCGCCCCGACGAAACACCGCGGGTTGCTGGCCTGGGTCCAGGAGGTCGCTGAGCTGACCCAGCCGGACCGGGTGGAGTGGTCCGACGGTTCCGAGGGCGAGTGGGACCGGCTGATGGCCCTGCTGGTGGAGGGCGGCACCGCGGTCAAGCTCGACGACGCGAAGAAGCCCAACTCCTACCTGGCGCTGTCCGACCCCGCCGACGTGGCTCGGGTCGAGTCCCGGACCTTCATCTGCACCCGCACCAAGGAGGGGGCCGGCCCCACCAACAACTGGATGGACCCCGACGAGATGCGGGCCACCATGACCGAGCTGTACCGGGGCTGCATGCGGGGCCGCACGATGTACGTGGTGCCGTTCTGCATGGGGCCGCTGGGTGCTGAGGACCCGAAGCTCGGCGTCGAGATCACCGACTCGGCCTACGTGGTGACGTCGATGAAGATCATGACCCGGATGGGCACCGCGGCGCTGGAGAAGATCGGTACCGACGGCGCCTTCGTCAAGGGCCTGCACTCGGTGGGTGCGCCGCTGGCCGAGGGGCAGCAGGACGTGCCCTGGCCCTGCAACGAAGAGAAGTACATCACCCACTTCCCGGAGACCCGGGAGATCTGGAGCTACGGCTCCGGCTACGGCGGCAACGCGCTGCTGGGCAAGAAGTGCTACGCGCTGCGGATCGCCTCGGCGATGGCCCACGACGAGGGCTGGCTGGCCGAGCACATGCTGATCCTCAAGCTGATCTCGCCGGAGAACAAGGCCTACTACATCGCCGCTGCCTTCCCGTCGGCCTGTGGCAAGACCAACCTGGCGATGATCCAGCCCACGATCCCGGGCTGGCGGGCCGAGACCCTCGGCGACGACATCGCCTGGATGCGCTTCGGCAAGGACGGCCGGCTGTATGCGGTGAACCCGGAGGCCGGCTTCTTCGGGGTGGCGCCGGGCACCTCCAACAGCTCCAACCCGAACGCGATGAAGACCATCGAGGCGGGCAACACCATCTACACCAATGTCGCCCACACCGACGACAACGACATCTGGTGGGAGGGCATCGACGGCGAGAAGCCTGCGCACCTCACCGACTGGAAGGGCAACGACTGGACGCCCGAGTCGGGAACCCCTGCCGCCCACCCGAACTCGCGCTACTGCACCCCGATGTCGCAGTGCCCGATCCTGGCGCCGGAGTGGGACGACCCGGCCGGTGTGCCGATCTCGGCGATCCTGTTCGGCGCCCGCCGCAAGACCACCGTCCCGCTGGTCAGCGAGGCCCGCGACTGGCAGCACGGGGTGTTCATCGGCGCCACCATGGGATCCGAGCAGACCGCCGCCGCCGAAGGCAAGGTGGGTGCGGTGCGCCGCGACCCGATGGCGATGCTGCCGTTCATCGGCTACAACGCCGGCCACTACATGCAGCACTGGATCGACATCGGCAAGAACTCCGATGAGTCCAAGCTGCCGAAGGTGTTCTTTGTCAACTGGTTCCGCCGCGGCGAGGATGGACGCTTCCTGTGGCCGGGCTTCGGCGAGAACAGCCGGGTGCTCAAGTGGATCATCGAGCGGGTCGAGGGCAAGGGCTCCGGAGAGTCCACCCCGATCGGCACCGTGCCGCACGCCTCCGATCTGGAACTCACCGGGCTGGACGTGGACCCCGCTGATGTGGAGCAGGCGCTGGCCGTCGACGCCGACGAGTGGCGCGCCGAGTTGCCGCTGATCGAGGAGTGGTTCGAGTTCATCGGCGACCAGCTGCCCACCGGCCTGCGCGACGAGTTCGACGCCCTCAAGCAGCGCCTGGGTTAATACCCGGCGAAGCAGACACATAAGCCCCCAAACGCCCGTCGTTTGGGGGCTTATGTGTCTGCTCGGCAACGTGCTTAGTCCGACTGGACTAAGTCCGGTAGGCTCGGGTCATGGCGACGGTCAACATTCACGAGGCGAAGACGCATCTGTCCAGCCTGCTCGCCCGCGTCGAAAACGGTGAGACGATCACGATTGCGCGCGCCGGCAGGCCGGTCGCCGATCTGACACCGCACTCGCGGATCGACATCGCCTTCGGAGCTCTATCCGGCCGGCTCCACTACGACGACGAACACTTCGACGACGTCGACGGCGCCCTCAACGCCCAGTTCGGGCTTGAATGACCGGCTTCCTGCTCGATACCCACGTACTGCTCTGGTCGCTGGACGACAGTCCACGTTTGGGTCACCGGACGCGCGCCCGAATGACTTCTGCCCCGGCGGTATTCGTCTCTGCGGCCAGCATCTGGGAGATCTCCATCAAAGCGGCTACCGGCAAGCTCGCGATGCCCGCAGACTTTGAGGACGCCGTCGGGAAATCCGGCTTCCGCATGCTGCCGATGATCGGTCGTCACGCCATGGTGTGCAATATCGCTGCGCTGCCACACAAGGATCAGTTCGACGCGATGCTAGTGGCTCAGGCCGAGGTCGAGCGCCTCGATCTGCTGACGGCGGATGCGAAGCTGCTCAAGGCGCTGCCCGCCGCAGTGGATGCGCGGCTCTGATCACTGGAGCGAACTCGGCCCGAACCCGACCACTTGACACCCGTCAAGTTTGACGACGGTACAGTCTGCGCATGCAGATTCGGGAACACGTCGGCGCCGGCAAGCCGGCCATCATCTTGCACCCGTCGGGCATCGTCATCACCTTCGACGATCTCGAGGCCCGCGCCAACCGGTTGGCGCACTTCTTCCGCCGCGCCGGCCTCGTCGAGGGCGACACCGTAGCGATCCTCATGGAGAACAACGAGCACATGCACGCGGTCATGTGGGCGGCGCGCCGCAGCGGCTTGTACTACGTACCGATCAACACCCACCTGACCGCGGCCGAGGCCGCCTACATCATCGACAACAGCTCCGCCAAGGGCATCGTCGCTTCAGCGGCGCTACGCAAGACGTGTGAGAACCTGGCCGAGCACTTGCCGAATGGCCTTCCCGACCTGCTGCTGATCGCAGATAACGACTTGCCGGGCTGGCAGCGTTACCCCGAATGCGTTGCCGATCAACCCGATACGCCCATCGACGACGAGATCGAGGGCGACCTGCTGCAGTATTCGTCCGGCACCACCGGCCGGCCCAAGGGCATCAAACGCGCACTGCCGCACCTACCGCCGTCGGAGGCGCCGGGCCTGATGTCGATGCTGGTGGCGGTCTGGATGACGCCCGACTCGGTCTACCTGAGCCCGGCGCCGCTGTATCACACCGCCCCCTCGGTGTGGTCGATGCAAGTGCAGGCCGCCGGCATCACCACGGTGGTGCTGGAGAAGTTCGATCCGGAGGGCTGCCTCGACGCGATCCAGCGCTATCGGGTCACCCACGCCCAGTTCGTGCCCGCTCATTTCACCCGGATGCTGAAACTGCCTGAGGCGGCCCGGAATTCCTACGACGTCTCCAGCCTGCGACGGGTGATGCACGCCGCGGCACCGTGTCCGGTCGAGATCAAGAAGCAGATGATCGACTGGTGGGGGCCGATCGTCGACGAATATTACGCCTCCTCGGAGGCGCACGGCTCGACGTTGATCAGCGCCGAGGAGTGGCTGGCCCGTCCGGGCTCGGTCGGCAAGCCGATGATGGGCGGGGTGCACATCCTCGACGAGGACGGCAACGAACTGCCCGCCGGCCGGCCCGGCGAGATCTACTTCGAGGGCGGCAACGCCTTCGAATATCTCAATGACCCGGACAAGACGGCCAATTCGCGCGACAGCCGCGGGTGGGCCACCGTCGGCGACATCGGCTACCTCGACGAGGACGGCTATCTGTACCTCACCGACCGCCGCCACCACATGATCATCTCGGGCGGTGTGAACATCTACCCGCAGGAAGCCGAGAACCTGTTGATCACCCACCCGAAGGTGATGGACGCGGCGGTGTTCGGGATTCCTGACAACGAGATGGGGCAGCGCGTCAAAGCGGTGGTGCAGACCGTCGATCCGTCCGACGCCACCGACGACTTCGCCGACGAGCTGTCGGCCTGGCTGCGGGATCGGCTGGCGCACTACAAGTGTCCGCGTTCGATCTCCTTCGAGGCGCAACTGCCGCGCACCGACACCGGCAAGCTGTACAAGAACGAGCTGGTGGCGAAATACTCCGTGTGATCACGTGCTGTAGCGCAGCCACAGCGGCAGAGCGTCGTCGAGCAACTGCATGAACTTGTACAAGCCGACCCGGTACTCACCGGATCCCAACGGGTTTATCCGGTATTCGGGAAACGCGATGCCGATCCCGAACAGCCCGGGCGCCAAGATCCCGTTGCTGTCGTCGTAAGTCAGTGGGCCCCATTGCGGCGTCAGCGGAAGCTGTCTGCGCTCGAACCCCACGGTGTAGACGACGTGGCTGCACTCCTGGAGGCGTTCGCCGAACTCAGGACCGTCCACCCAGCACCTGTGCAGGCGCGGCGGATAGGTCCCGTCGATGTTCTCCCGAGCCCACCGGGCGGCCTCCCCTTTGAGTCCGGTGTCGTCGAAGAGAATCCAATCCTTCAGGTACACCGCGTATTTGAGCGGGCTCCGGTAGAAATTGATCACCTTCCGTACCGGGGTCTGCAGCAGGTTCGGTAGGGCGATCATCGACGAGTGCGACGAGCCGAATACGGCGACGGTCGCACCGTCGAGGGCCAGCTGCGAAAGTTCGCCGGGATCCAGTGCCACCTCGAGCGGGATCTCCTCGAGTCCGGGATAGCTGAGGCTCTTGGGAACCGACCCGATAGCAAGGATCACATTCGTCGAGCGGAGCTTTCCGCTTTCGGTGTGCACGGTCCAACGCCGGTCCTGCAGCGTGAGTTCCGTCGCCACCGTCCGCAACGGAACAACGCGCTCGCACAGCCGCCGGGTCACCCAGACCAGGGGATCGGCGACCATGCCGAGCGCACAGGTCTGTTCCGGGTCGAGGGTAGTGACCTCGAACGCCGGCGCCTCATCGAAGCGAAACGATGGAGACGCGTTCAAGTAGTCCAGGAACAGCCCGACCTTGGTGTTACTGGAGACCACACGCCATTTGCCGCCGACATCACCTGCCCCGAAACCCGGGTCTATCCAAGCGATCTCATTCCCAGCAATGCCATGGTCGAGCAGCCGGCCCACCGCGGCGATGCCGGCCGGACCTGCTCCGACCACGGCCCAGGAATAGGTGTCCATACCTCGATGGTCCCTCCGCCCGCCGCCGGCTGGTAGGGCCGGACCGCTTGGCAGGCCGCAACCGGGACTTGTGGCGGTGCCTGCCGGTCTGCTCGCGGGATGCACCGCCGACCGAGCAGGCCAAGTGGCCGGCAATGCGCCGGGCGTCCCGTGAAGCACAGCCCGTTCTCGAGGTGACGGAAGCTAAACATGAACAAGAGACCTTTTTCCGAGCGAACGGTTCTCTAAAATGGACACCCTGCCGAATTGACGCTAACGTCAGCACCCGCCCGACAGGGGCTCAGGATTCATTAAGGGACACGCTAGGTTCGGCGAGGATTGAGGAAGGGGTCGCCAGCGATGGCAGACGATCGGCGCGGTAACGAGGGCGCACAGACTTGGCAGAAGCGGTCGCGGCGGCGTGATCGCGCCATCGGGGCCGCGGCCTCGGTTGGGGCGTTCTTGACATTCGGGATGGCTCCCCTGGCGGCCGCGCCGGCTGCACAAGCCGACGACTTCGGCTTGGACGCGTTCTGGGATTTCTTCGGCCTTGGGGGCAGCAGCACCACGTCCAACTTCGACCTGTTCGACGCCACCGCGTGGGGCATCCCGGGCGCTGCCGACGGTGGGCTGTTCGACGCCGACTTCGCCCAGATGTGGCAGGACAGCTTCTATCTGCCGTTGCATGGCTTGTTGCAGGACTGGATCAACTCTGACTTCGGCTCGAGCGTCAACGGCGTGATCAACCAGATGTTCGCGCCCTTCACCGACGGCTTCTGCGGCATGATCTGCAACGGCGCCGACGGCACCGCGGAGAGCGTCGACGGCCAGGCCGGTGGCCTGTGGTTCGGCGACGGCGGCAACGGCTGGTCGTCCAACCTCGACGAGGTGGCCGGCGGTAACGGCGGCCACGCCGGTGGTATCGGCAACGGCGGCGACGGCGGTGCCGGTGGCCTGGGTGCCGACGGCGGCAACGGTGGCCACGGCGGCGAGATGTGGGGCAACGGCGGCGACGGTGGCGCCGGCGGCAACGGCACCGCCACGCTGGCTGCCGGCGACGGCGGTACCGGTGGTTCGTCCGGTCAGGCCCAGGACTTCTTCGGCATGGGCGCGTGGGGTAATGGCGGCAACGGTGGCGCCGGTGGCGCCGGCTGGACCGGCACCAACGGCTCCACGGGCTCCGACGGCAACGGCACCAACGGTATTGCCGGTGGGGTCGCGGGTAACGGTGGCGCCGGTGGCGCTGGCTCGTCCTTCGTCGGTATCGGCGGTAACGGTGGCGCTGGCGGTGTCGGCGGTAGCGGTGGCCACGGTGGTAACGGCGCAACCGGTGACGCCGGGACGTTCGACAACAACGGCTCCGGAAACGGCGCGGTCGGCGGTAACGGTGGCGACGGCGCTGTCGGCGGCAAGGGTGGCGTCGGTGGCGCGGCCGGTATCGGCGGTTCGGCCAACGGCTCGGTCGGTGTCGACGGCGACGGTGGTCTCGGCGGTAACGGTGGCCTCGGTGGCGACGGCGGTACGGGTGCCAACGGCCTGGCGGTGAACGGCCTGGGCGCCAACGGTGCCAACGGTGGCGATGGTGGCCAGGGCGGTAACGGCGGGGCTGCGGCTGCCGGCGGTGCGGCCGGTGGCGCCAGCGCCAACGCAGGTGCCGACGGTGTCGACGGCGACGGCGGTAACGGCGGTAACGGCGGTAACGCGTCGGCCGGCACCCACGGTGTGGACGGCATCAACGGCTCGACTGCTGCCGGTGGCGGCACCATCAACCCGTCCGTCCCGGCGACCAGTGGTGGCAACGGCGCGGTCGGTGGTAACGGTGGCGCCGGTGGTAACGGCGGCGGCGTGGCCGGCAACGGCGGCAACGGCGGCGTCGGCGGTGCCGGCTCCGACGGTGGCGACGGTGGTCAGGGCAGCACCCGGATCCACGAGGACACCGACTCCGTGCACGGCCTGTACAACCCGCCGGGCAACGGCGGCACCGGTGGCGCCGGCGGCGACGGCGGTGCGGCGGGTGCCGGTGCGGCCAACGGTAGCGACGGCCAGATCGGTGACGGCGGCAACGGCGGCAACGGCGGCAAGGGCGGCAACCTCGCGGACCCGACCGACAACGCATCCGTTGAGGGTCCGGATGGCGCCGGCACCATGGGGCCGCAGGGCTCTGCCGGTACCGGTGGTGCGGGCGGCGCAGGTGGCTCCGGAGCCACAGGCGGTGCCGGTGGTAACGGCGGTGACGGCGGCAGCGACCTGAAGGCCGGCGGTGCGCACGGCGGTAACGGCGGCCAGGGTGGCGCCGGTGGCGCGGGCCTGGAGAACACCGACGGTTCCGGCGGTGTCGGCGGCGACGGTGGCGCCGGTGGTAACGGCGGCGAGGGCAGCAACATCCGCTGGGGTGACCCCAACTGGGCCACCACCTCCGGTGACTCCTCCTCGGGCCCGATCGACAACGTCCACGGTGGTGCGGGTGGCGACGGTGGCGCCGGTGGCGCCGGTGACGTTACCGGCGGTAACGGCGGTAACGGCGGCAACGGCGGCGACGTGCTCACCCCGCACCTGGGCGACGACGGCCTCAACGGCGGCGCGGGTGACACCCCGGGTACCGGCAGCACGGGTGGTACCGCGGGCACCGGTGGTGCCGCCGGTACCGGCCCCAACGCCGGTAGCGCAGGAGACGCCGGCACTCCCGCCACCGTCCTCCCGTAGTAGTCCGGACAGCGCAAGGGAAACACCCCGCACAATCGTGCGGGGTGTTTCTCGTTGGGCCTTCGCTGGGCGTGCCGGGCGGGGCTAGATCCCGCCGCGCAAAACCAGTTGCGCGGCAATAACGTTGCGCTGGATCTCGTTGGTGCCTTCGCCGACGATCATCAGCGGGGCATCCCGGAAATAGCGCTCGACATCGTATTCGGTCGAGTAGCCGTACCCGCCGTGGATGCGCACCGCGTTCAGCGCGATCTCCATGGCCACCTCGGAGGCGAACAGCTTGGCCATGCCGGCCTCCATGTCGCAGCGCTGGCCGCTGTCGTAGCGTTCGGCGGCGTAGCGGGTGAGCTGGCGTGCGGCGGTCAGCTTGGTCGCCATGTCGGCCAGATAGTTGCCGACGCTTTGATGCTTCCAGATCGGCTGGCCGAAGCTCTCCCGTTGCTGGGCGTAGGCCAGTGCGTCCTCCAGCGCCGCGGTGGCCACCCCCAGCGCGCGGGCCGCAACTTGAATGCGACCGGTCTCCAGGCCCTTCATCATCTGCGCGAAACCGTGGCCGGGTGCGCCGCCGAGGACCGCCGTGGCCGGCACCCGGCAACCGTCGAAGCTGAGTTCACAGCTCTCGACGCCCTTATATCCCAGCTTGGGCAGATCACGCGAGACCGTCAGCCCCGCAATCGGGTTGTCCACCAACACCACCGAGATGCCCCTGTGCCGCGGGGTGGCTTTCGGATCGGTCTTGGCCAGCAGCGCGATCAACCCCGAATAGCGGGCATTGGAGATCCAGGTCTTGGAACCGTTGATCACCAGGGTGTCCGGGGTGGCCGGAGAAGATACCGCGGTGGTCGTCATGTTCTGCAGGTCGCTGCCGCCGCCCGGTTCGGTCAGCGCCATGGTGGCCCGCAGCTCCCCGGTCGCCATGGCCGGCAGGTAGCGGCGCTTCTGCTCGGCGGTCCCGAACAGGGTCAGCAGTTTGGCGACGACGGTGTGCCCGCCCATCGCCCCGGCCAGACTCATCCAGCCACGCGCCAGTTCCTGCGTGACCTGCACATAACACGGCATCGACACCGGTGTGCCGCCATATTCTTCGGGCACGGCCAGGCCGTAGATCCCCAGGTGCTTCATCTGCTCGATCCACGCCTCCGGGTAGGTGTTGGCGTGCTCGACGTCGCGGACCGACGGCTTGACCTCCCGGTCGATGAATTGGCGCACGGTCTCGACCAGAATCGACTCTTCGTCGCTCAGCGGGGACGTCATCGGTTCACCGTATGTCAGGATTTTGAGATGACCAGCGAGCCCTACTTCGACGAACTCCATGTCGGCCAGGTCTTCGACGCGGCTCCGTCGATGACGCTGACCCCAGGAGCCGCGGCGCTGCACCAGGCGATCCTGGGCGACCGGTTGCGGCTGCCGCTGGACACTCAGCTGTCCTACGTTGTCACCGGGGCGACCGCGGCGCTGGCCCACCCGGGGTTGGTGTGCGACGTCGCGATCGGGCAGTCGACGCCTGCCACCCGGCGGGTCAAGGCCAACCTGTTCTACCGAGGCCTGGCTTTCTTTCACTTCCCGGTGATCGGTGACACCCTATTCACCCGCACCGAAGTCGTCGGGCTGAAGCAAAACTCCGCCAAACCCGGCCGCGAACCGACCGGGTTGGCGGCCCTACGGGTGACCACCATCGATCAGGTCGACCGGCTGGTGCTCGACTTCTACCGCTGCGCGATGCTGCCGCTGTCGCCCGGCGCCGAAAACACCGGGCACCGCGACGACCTGTCGGCCGTCGGCAGCGGACTCGCCGCACCACCGGATGTCACCGCGCACTGGGACGCCGACGAGTTCCGGCGGCGGGTGCCCGGGCCGCACTTCGACCCGGGCTTGGCGGGTGCCGTGTTGACCAGCACCGGCGACGTGGTCAGCTCGGCACCCGAGTTGGCCCGGTTGACCCTCAATATCGCTGCCACTCATCATGATTCGCGGGCGGCGGGCCAGCGCCTGGTCTACGGTGGGCACACCATCGGGCTGGCGCTGGCCCAGGCCTGCCGGTTGCTGCCGAATCTGGTCACGGTGCTGGGCTGGCAGTCTTGCGATCACACCGGGCCGGTCCATGAAGGCGACACTCTTTACAGCGAACTGCACGTCGAATCGGCCGCCGACAACATCCTGGGTTTGCGGTCGCTGGTCTATGCGGCCGGGGATGAGTCGGATCGCCAGGTGCTGGACTGGCGCTTCACCGCACTGCAGTTCTAGTGCGGCAGGTCGCGGAACGGGGCATCCCGGTAGGGATCCGGCTCCTTGGGTAGGCCGAGCACCCGCTCACCGATGATGTTGCGCTGAATCTGGTCGGTGCCGCCACCGATGGAGGTGAAGTAGGCGTTGAGCGCCCGGAACGTGACCGCGTCACCGACCGGATTCTCCGGTCCGCTCAGCATGGCCTCGGCGCCGACGATCTCGGTCGCCACCCGGGCCGTCTCGTGCAGAATCCGCGACATCGCGATCTTGCCGAGCGCCAGCAGGGTCGCGGCCTCGGCGCGGTCGGGACTGGTCTTGGCCCGCTGGGTATTCCACCGGTTCACGCCTGCCAGCGCGTGCGCGCGGGCGATCTGCTGGCGGATGTGGGAGTCGTCGAGGCAGCCGGCGTCGCGCGCCAATTCGAGCAGGTCGCTGGACTTGTCGCGGCGGCCGCGGGTGGTGCGGGCGGTGTCGCCCATCAGCCGGCGCTCGTAGCCCAATGCGACCTGCAGCACCGACCAGCCGGCGCCCGGCTCGCCGATCCGGTTCGCGTCGGGCACCCGGGCGTCGGTCAGGAATACCTCGTTGAACTCCGATTCGCCGGTGATCTGATGGATCGGGCGGATCTCCACGCCGGGCTGTCGCATCGGCAGCATGAAGAATGTGATGCCGTTGTGCTTGGGCACATCGGGGTCGGTGCGCGCCACCAACATGCCGTAGTCGGCGGTGGTCGCGAACGACGTCCACACCTTCTGCCCATTGACGATCCAGTCGTCGCCGTCGCGTTCGGCGCGGGTGCGCAGGCCGGCTAGATCCGACCCGGCGCCGGGCTCGCTGTAGAGCAGGCACCATTTGCTCTCCCCGCGCAACGCCGGGGGCAGCAGCCTGCGCTTCTGCTCTTCGGAGCCGCAATCGTGCACGGTGCAGGCGAACAGGTCGGCCCGGTCGTGCCCGGTACCCGGGGCTCCGGCGGCCGCGAATTCGGCTGCCACCAAACGTGATTGCCGGTCGGTGAGACCACGGCCGTAGCCGGACGGCTCCCATGACGGCGCCGTCCAGCCGTCCCGGAACACGGCCGCGGCGAAGGTCGCCCGGTCGGCCTCGGGTGACCAGTTCGCGGCCAGCCAGTCGCGGACCTCGGCGCGCAGGGCAGCGTCTTCGGTCATCTCACGCTCCGATCTCACGCAGGTAGCGCTCGCGGTGCCAGGACGGGCTGCCGAACAGCTGGGCATCGCCGCGCGCCCGGCGCAGGTACCGGTGGGCGGGGTGCTCCCAGGTGAACCCGATCCCGCCGTGCACCTGAATGTTGGTGGCGCCGACGAAGACGAACGCGTCCGAGCAGTAGGCCTGCGCCAGCGCCAGATCGGCGACCCAGCCCGTCGAACCAGCGGTTGCGGCGACGTGGCGCGCGGCCGACACCGCGGACTCGGCCTCCAACAGCATGTCGGCGCACATGTGCTTGACGGCCTGGAAGCTGCCGATCGCCCGGCCGAACTGGTAGCGGGTCTTGGCGTAGTCGCGGGCCATCTCCATGGCGTGCCGGGCCGCACCAGCCTGCTCGCCGAGCAGCGCAATAGCGGTGTGGTCCAGCGCCGTGGTCACCGCCTGCACGCCGCTTCCCGGCGCGCCGACCGCGGTGGCCGGGGCGTCGGCGAAGCGGACGACGCAGAGCCGGCGGGACGCATCGACCGTCGTCAACGGCTCCACGGTGACGCCCGGTCCGGCGGGATCGACGGCGAAAACACCCGGTCCGCTCTCGGCTGCGGCCAGGACGTAGAGCAGATCGGCGGAGTCGGCGTCCAGCACGTATCGCTTCTCGCCGGTCAGCAGGGGCCGGTCGGCGTCACTGCGGGCCGAGGTCGCCGGTTCAGCGGGCGGGCGGGTCGAGTTACCCTCGGCGAACGCGACCGCAACCCGCGTCGTCCCGGCGGCGATCGCCGGCAACACCGCGGCACACTGCGCCAAGTCATCCAGGGCCGTAAGAAGATTCACCGCGAGCACCGCGGTCGACAAGTACGGGCCGGCGAACAGGACCCGGCCCAGCTCCTCGGCCACCACGCCCACCTCGACCGGTCCGGCGCCGGCACCGCCGTACTCCTCGGGCACCAGCAGCCCCAGCAAGCCCATCGCGGCCAGCTCGTCCCAGCCGTCGTCGGAGCGCTTGGCCATCAAGTCGGCGACCGCGCCGCGCAGCGCGCGCAGCTCCTCGGTACCCGCCACCGGATCAGCCTTCCCGGGTGAAGGCGTTGCGCAGGCCGGCGCACTGGCTGGCGAAGAACGACCGCGACACCGGTGCCTTGGCCAGCAGCAGATCGAAACCGTGGAATGCGCCGGCGATGGTTTCGACCTCGCACGGCACGCCTGCCTGCCGAAGCCGCTCCGCGTACGCCAGGTTCTCGTCGTGGAACAGATCCAGGGTGCCCACCCCGATCCAGGCCGGTGCCAGCCCGCTCAGATCCGCACGCCGGGCCGGCACCGCGGCGTCGGGATCGGCATCGCCCAGATACGCCGTCCAGCCGAACAGATTGCTCCGCGGACTCCACAACCGGTAGCCCCGGTGGGCCGGCAACGAAGCGCTGCGGTCATCCAGCATCGGATACACCAGCAGCTGCAGCACCGGTTGGACCTCGCCGCGGTCGACGGCCAGCTGCGCCAGCGCGGCCGCCAATCCGCCGCCTGCGCTGGCCCCGCCGATCGCCACCCGCGCCGGGTCGACTCCGGGCAGCCCGGCCAGCGTCGTCAGCCCTTCCCAGCAGTCCTCCAACCCGGCGGGGTAGGGGTTCTGGGGTGCGAGCCGGTAGTCGACCGACGCGACGGTGATCCCGAGTTTGTGGCTGAACCTGCGGCAGAGCCGATCGTCCTGGGCGGCCTGGCCGAGCACGTAGCCACCGCCGTGGATCCACAGCAGCGCGGGTGCGGGGGCGGCGAACCCATGGTGAGGCTTATGTGGCCGAAAAATCCGGATGTTGCCGCCCGAGGGCAGCGTCAGGACCTCGATGCCGCGGGGCGTGCGACGGCCCTGGATGCCCGCGAGCGCTCGGATCATCGGCAGTGTCCGGGGCCCGATCCCGCCACGCGGCAGGAATCGGGCGGCTCTGCGCAGATCTGGATGGAACTCGGTGCTTACCATCGGCTCAGTATTGCCGGTGCCCGTTGCTTACGGCCGACAACCCGCCCGATTGTCGTTTACTCTCGGGCCAGCGCGGTACTCTCCCTTAATGACCGCTGCACCGCAGACCGGGCAGACCGGTTGGAACCTGACCGGTCGCCTGCGCTGGCTGAAGCGGGCCCGGCCCGCCGACTACCTGCTGGCTTTCAGCGTCGCTTCAGCTTCGCTGCCGGTGGTCGGGAAGCAGCTGGAACCCCTGGGCGGGATGACCGCGATGGGAGTGTGGGGCACCCGCCACATGCCGGAGTTCCTGTCCAGCGCGGCCAAAGCGTGGCTGACGCCGGGGGCCGCCACCGCCCGCAAGCGGGACCGCGAGCAGACCCAGGCGGTCTCCGAGGCCGCGTTACGCGGCGTCGTCACCGCCGCCGAGCTCGACATCGCCTGGCCGCAACCGGAGCAGGCCCCGCCGGTGTGGAAGGCATGGCAGCACCGGCGCCACATCCACCGTTCCGGCGTGCGCTACGGCAGTGACCCCGCCCAGGTGCTCGACGTGTGGGCGCCCCGAGAGCTGCCGACGACACCGGCTCCGGTGCTGATTTATGTCCCCGGCGGCGCCTGGGTGCACGGCAGCCGGATGCTGCAGGGCTACGCGCTGCTGTCGCACCTGGCCGAGCGCGGCTGGGTCTGCCTGTCCATCGACTACCGGGTCGCGCCGCACAACCGCTGGCCGCGCCACATCATCGACGTCAAGACCGCGATCGCCTGGGCGCACGCCAACGTCGACAAGTTCGGCGGCGACCGCAACTTTGTCGCGGTGGCGGGCTCCTCGGCCGGCGGGCATCTGGCCGCCCTGGCCGGGCTGACCGGCAGCCCAGTCGGCGATCGGGAATTCGCCGACCAACTCCCCGACGGCGCCGACACCTCGGTGGACGCCGTGGTCGGCATCTACGGCCGCTACGACTGGCAGGACCGGTCCACTCCGGAACGGGTCGCCTTCGTCGACTTCCTGGAGCGGGTGGTGGTCGGCAGGTCGCTGCGGCGCCACCGCGACCTCTACCGCAGGGCATCGCCGATCGCGCGGGTGCATCCCAAGGCGCCCCCGTTCCTGGTGGTGCACGGCAGCGCCGACACCGTCATCCCGGTAGCGCAGGCCCGGGTCTTCGCGGACCGGTTACGGGCGGTGTCGCGCTCCAAGGTCGGGTACCTGGAGCTGCCCGGAGCAGGGCACGGTTTCGACATGACCGACGGCGCTCGCACCGGCGCGGTGAGCACGGCAATCGGGTTGTTCCTCAATCAGATTCACCGGGACCGCGCCATGATCGGCGGCAAACAGGTCATCTGAGCGCCGCCCGCCGCGGTATGGTCCCTGCATGGGGATGGTGCGACGGTGAAGCGACTCAGCGGGTGGGACGCGGTGCTGCTCTACAGCGAGACGCCGAACGTGCACATGCACACCCTCAAGGTCGCGGTGATCGAGCTCGACGCTGACCGGCGCGGGTTCGACGTCGAGTCCTTCCGCCGGGTGATCCACAGCCGGCTCTACAAGCTGGATCCGTTCCGCTACCAACTGGTGGACATCCCCGGCAAATTCCACCACCCGATGTGGCGGGAGAACTGCGAAGTCGACCTGAGCTACCACATCCGGCCGTGGTCACTGGCCGCCCCGGGCGGTCGTCGCGAACTCGACGAGGCCATCGGGCAGATCGCCAGTACGCCGCTGGACCGTAGCCGCCCGCTGTGGGAGATGTATTTCATCGAGGGCCTGGCGAACAACCGGATCGCGGTGGTCGGCAAGATCCACCACGCCCTCGCCGACGGGATCGCCTCGGCGAATCTGATGGCCCGCGGCATGGATCTGTTGGGCGGTCCGCAGTTCGAACGGGATTCCTACGAAACCGATCCGGCCCCGAGCGGCGGCCAACTGGTGCGCTCGGCGTTTCGCGACCACCTGCGGCAGCTGGGCAAGATCCCGGCGACGATCGGCTACACCGCGGCCGGCGTCGGGCGGGTTCGGCGCAGCACCCGAAAACTGTCCGCCGAACTGACCCGGCCGTTCACGCCGCCACCGAGCTTCATCAACCACATGCTCACCCCCGAACGCCGGTTCGCCACCGCGACCCTCGCCCTGGCCGACATCAAGGCGACCAGCAAGCAATTGGGCGCCACGATCAACGACCTGGTGCTGGCCATTTCGGCGGGGGCGTTGCGCACGCTGCTGCTGCGCTATGACGGCAAGGCGGACCATCCGCTGCTGGCGTCGGTGCCGATGAGCTTCGACTTCTCCCCGGACCGGATCTCCGGAAATCGGTTCTCCGGAGTGCTGGTCGCGCTGCCGGTCGACGCCGAGGATGCGCTGGAGCGGGTGGGAAAGGCCCGGGAGGCAGCCAATCTGGCCAAGGAAGCCCACCACCTGGTCGGACCGGAGTTGGTCAGCAGGTGGTCGGCGTACCTGCCGCCGGCGCCGGCGGAGTCACTGTTCCGGTGGCTGTCCAGCCGCGACGGGCAGAACAAGGTGCTCAACCTCAACATCTCCAACGTCCCCGGTCCGCGGGAGCGCGGCAGGGTCGGCGGTGCTCTGGTCACCGAGATCTACTCGGTGGGGCCGTTGACCGCCGGCAGCGGTCTGAACATCACCGTGTGGAGTTACGTCGACCAGCTCAACATCTCGGTACTGACGGACGGCGCCACCGTCGACGACCCGCACGAGGTGACCACCGCCATGGTCGACGAGTTCATCGCAATCCGCCGGGCCGCAGGGCTTTCCGAGAAGCTGACGCCGGTCGAGACCGCGATGGCCCCGGCCTGAGCGTCAGGCGCGGGCCTGCAACTCCCGCCGCAGGACCTTGCCGGTGTTGTTGCGCGGCAGCTCCTCCAGGATGGTGATCTCGCGAGGCACTTTGTAGCCGGCCAGGTTGTCCCGGACGTGCTGCTTGAGTTCCTCGGGTGTGACGCGAGCGCCCGGCTCCAAGACCACGAAGGCCACCAGGCGCTGCCCGTAGTCGGCGTCGTCGACACCGATGACGGCGGCCTCGGCGACGGCGGCATGCTGGGTCAGCGCCTTCTCCGTCTCGATCGGGTAGACGTTCTCGCCCCCGGAGACGATCATCTCGTCGTCGCGACCGACCACGAAAAGCCTTCCGGTGGAATCGAAATAGCCCAGATCGCCGGAGGCCATGAAGCCGTCGTCGAACTGCTTCGAGTCGCCACCGGTATAGCCGTCGAACTGCGAAGAGTTCCGCACGAAGATCTGTCCGGTCTGCCCGGCCGGCACCTCGGCGAAATAGCCATCGAGGATCCGGATCTCGGTCCCCGGTGCCGGACACCCGGCGGTGTCGGGGGAGTAGCGCAGGTCCTCGGGGGTGGCCAGCGCGATCATGCCGGCCTCGGTCGCGTTGTAGTTGTTGTAGACCACGTCGCCGAAGGCATCCATGAACGCCGTCACCACATCCGGACGCATCCGTGATCCCGATGCGGTGGCGAACCGCAGTGAGGTGCAGGGGTATTCGGCGCGGACCTCGTCGGGCAACGCCATGATGCGGTCGAACATCACCGGGACGACGCACAATCCGCTCGCCTGGTTCTCGGCCACGAGCTTCAGAATGGCTTCGGGATCGAACTTGCGCCGGGTGGCGATGGTGCAGGCCATCGTCAAGGCCAACGCCAGTTGGGAGAACCCCCAGGCGTGAAACATCGGTGCGGCGATGACGACGGTTTCCTCGGTGTGCCAAGGGATTCGGTCGAAGATGGCGGCAAGGTCGGCGATCCCGCCGCCACCGCGCCCGGAGCGACGGGCGCCTTTCGGCGTACCGGTGGTTCCGGAGGTGAGCATGATCAGTTTGCCGGACCGGTCCGGTTTGACTGGGCGCCGTCCGATATTGGCGTCGATCAGCTCATCCGCCGTCAGGCCGGCAACAGCATCGTCGGCCCAGCTCACCACCCGGATGCACGCGGAGTCGGCCGGCAGCGCCAGATCCACTGCCGCGGTGAACTCCTCGTCGTAGCAGATCAGGTCGACGTCTTCGCGGGCCACGACTTCGGCCAGCGCCGGCCCGGCGAAGCTGGTGTTGAGCAGCAGTACGTCGGCGCCGATCCGGTTGGCGGCGGCCAGCGCCTCGACGAAGCCGCGGTGATTGCGGCACATCAGCGCTATCGCTCGCGGCGTCCGGCCGGGCAGCCGCTGCAAACCAGCGGCCAGCGCGTCGCTGCGGCGGTCGAGCTGGGCATAGGTCAGCGTGCCGCGTTCGTCGATGATCGCCGCACGTTCTCCGCAGCGCTGCGCCGCCATGGCGATCCCGGTGGTGGTGGTGCCGCCCTCACGGGCTGCGGCGGCAGCGATGCGCAGGTATTTGTCCGGCCGCAGCGGTGCCAGCAACCCGGCCCGGGTGAACGTCGCCAGCATCGAGCCGGCCCGATTGAGCGAGTCGACCAGGGCCATTTCGCTCAGCCCAGGATCGGGAGGCGACGCTCGCGCGCGAGCTGGTCCAGTGCGTCCTGCATGACGGCGCGCACATGCGCGTCGACGACGTCGATATCGGGATCCTCACCGAACTCGGCGACGATGTCGATCGGCTCGCAGACCTGCATGACGATCTTGGTCGGCAGCGGCAGGTTGATCGGCAGCACCGCGGACAGCCCGAACGGGAAGCCGAACGAGATCGGCAGGATCTTGGCCCGCATCAGCTTGTCCAACCGCAGCGCCTTGGCCAATCCGGTGCCCCGCGACAGGTAGAGCTGGCTTTCTTGGCCGCCGATACCGACCGTCGGCACCAGCGGCACGCCGGCGTTGATCGCCGCGCGGATGTAGCCTTTGCGGCCGCCGAAGTCGATCTTGTTCTCCTGCAGCGTCGGCCGGTAGACGTCATAGTCCCCGCCGGGGAACACCACCACCACACCGCCGGAGCGCAGCGCCTCGTCGGCGTTGTCGTGGTTGGCCGGGATGAAGCCGGTCTTGCGGAAGAAGTCGGCGGTGATGCCGGTGAAGATCAGGTCGTGGCTCAAGGTGTAGACCGGACGTTCGTAGCCGAACTTGTCGTAGAAGCCGGTGGCGAACACCGGGACGTCCATCGCGAACAGGCCGCCGGAGTGGTTGGACACCACCAGGGCACCGCCGTGGGGAAAGGACTCCAGGCCCCGCACCTCGGCGCGGTGGTACCCCTTGATCAGGGGCCGCAGCAAACCCATCACCCGCTCGGTCAGGCCCGGATCCCACTTGGTGATAGGCCTGGGCACGTCATCTGACCAGTCGTTGTCCGGTGTGTCCACCACGGGCCCCTTCAATTGAAACGTGTTCTAGTTTCGTCCATGCTACCGGCCCGCCCGCCCCCTGAGCCGGCATCGTCCTGGATGCGCCGAAACCCCGGAAGTCGCCGGGGTGTAAGAGCATGCTTGACCCATGGGTCATTACAAGAGCAATGTCCGCGACCTGGAGTTCAATCTGTTCGAGCTGCTCGGGTTGCAGCAGTGCCTGGCAGACGGCGCCTTCGGCGACCTCGACGGCGACACGGTGCGCCAGATGCTGGCCGAAGCCGCCCGGCTCGCCGAGGGGCCGGTGGCCGAATCGTTCGCCGACAGTGACCGCCACCCGCCGGTGTTCGACCCGGCCGCCCACACCGTGACCCTGCCCGAGCCGTTCAAGGCGTCGCTGCGGGCCTGGCAGGAGGGCGAGTGGTTCCGGATCGGCCTGACCGAGGACGTGGGTGGCGTGCCGGCGCCGTCGATAGTGGCCTGGGCGATCAACGAACTTGTGCTGGGCGCCAACCCGGCGGTGTTCATGTTCATGGCCGGCCCGATCTTCGCCAACATTCTCTACGGCCTGGGCAACGAACAGCAGCGGCACTGGGCGGCCATGGCGATCGAGCGAAACTGGGGCGCCACCATGGTATTAACGGAGCCGGATGCCGGCTCTGATGTGGGGGCCGGCCGGACCAAGGCTATTGAGCAGCCCGACGGCAGCTGGCACATCGACGGCGTCAAGCGGTTCATCACCAACGGCGACAGCGACGACCTGTTCGAGAACATCATGCACATGACGCTGGCCCGCCCCGAGGGCGCCGGGCCGGGAACCAAGGGGCTCAGCCTGTTTCTGGTGCCCAAGTACCTGCCCGATCCCAAGACCGGTGAGCCCGGCGAGCGCAACGGGGTGTTCGTGACGGGTCTGGAACACAAGATGGGGCTGAAGGTTTCGACCACCTGCGAACTGACTTTCGGCCAGCACGACGTTCCGGCGAAGGGCTGGCTGGTCGGAGACACCCGCAACGGTATCGCGCAGATGTTCCACGTCATCGAGTACGCGCGAATGATGGTGGGCACCAAGGCGATCGCCACGCTGTCGACCGGGTATCTCAATGCGCTGGAGTACGCCAAGACCCGTATCCAGGGTGCCGACCTGACCCAGATGACCGACAAGACCGCGCCGCGGGTGACGATCATCCACCACCCGGATGTGCGCCGCGCCCTGATGATGCAGAAGGCCTACGCCGAAGGGATGCGGGCGCTGTACCTCTACACCGCAGCTCACCAGAACCCGCAGGTCGCCATGCAGGTGTCGGGCGCCGACGCGGAGATGGCCGAGCGGGTCAACGATCTGTTGCTTCCGATCGTCAAGGGCGTCGGCTCGGAACGGGCTTATCAGTATTTGACCGACGCGCTGCAGACGTTCGGCGGGTCCGGCTTCCTGCAGGACTATCCGATCGAGCAGTACATCCGCGATGCCAAGATCGACAGCCTCTACGAGGGCACCACCGCCATTCAGGCGCAGGACTTCTTCTTCCGCAAGATCGCCCGCGACCGCGGCGTGGCATTGGGGCATCTGGTCGGCCAGATCGAAGGGTTCCTCGACAGCGGAGAGGCGCGCTCGGAGCTGACTGACTCCCGCAAGCTGCTGGCCAGCGCTCTCGACGACGTGCGGGCAATGGCCACCACCATGACCGGCTACCTGCTCGGTTCGCAGCAGGATTCCCGCGAGCTCTACCGGGTCGGCCTGGAGTCCGTGCGGTTCCTGCTGTCCGTCGGTGACCTGGTGATCGGCTGGCTGCTGTTGCGGCAAGCCGAGATTGCGCTGGGTGCGCTGGATGGCGAGGTCGCCGATGGCGACAAGAATTTCTATGCCGGAAAGATCACGGCGGCAACGTTTTTCGTCGGAACGGTGCTGCCCAGGCTTGGCGCGGAGCGGCGCATCCTGGAAAACAATGACCTTGCTGTGATGGACCTGAGCGAGAAGGCGTTCTGAACGCTCGCCGCCGTACCCGCGTCGGTGGTGGCGATCAACACCAAGTCGGCCCCGAGTTCGCCGTTGCGAGTAGGTGTTCTGCGCCTACGATGCGCAATTTTCGATATGCCTCAATTTAAGGACAAGCCGCCTTTTTGACGCTAGCGTAAACGCGACCTGAGTTTCCTGGGCGTTTCCGTTTAGAGAGGGCTATCCAATGGCTGAGATCAAGCGTCGCGGGGGCAAGCGCAAGTCGGCTCGGAGGCGGGTGATCGGTTCCGCGGCATCGGTGGGGGCTTTCCTGTCGTTCGGGTTGGGGCCGTTGGCGGCGCCGGCGGCCAACGCGGATTTCGAGGATTTCCTCAATGACCTCTTTGACCCCAGCGCCTGGGGCAATCTCTCGACGGACTTCAACGGCCTGTTCACCGTGGACTCGAGCATCGGTGCGGCCGATGACAGCGGAGCCGATTGGGCCCAGATGTGGGACACCTACTTCTACGCCCCGTTGCACGACAGCCTGCAGGACTGGATCAATTCTGACTTCGGCTCGCAGGTCAACGGCGTGATCAACCAGTTGTTCGCACCGCTCACCGAGGGCTTCTGCGGGATCATCTGCAACGGTGCCGACGGCACCGCCGAGAGCATCAACGGCCAGGCCGGCGGCCTGTGGTTCGGCGACGGTGGCGACGGCTGGTCCTCGAACCTCGAAGGTGTCGCCGGCGGTAACGGTGGCCATGCCGGTGGTATCGGTGACGGTGGCGACGGTGGCGCCGGTGGTTTCGGTGCCGACGGTGGCAATGGTGGCCATGGCGGGGAGATGTGGGGCAACGGCGGTGATGGTGGTGCCGGCGGTGCCGCCACCGCGACCCTGGCGGCCGGTAACGGCGGCATCGGCGGCAGCTCGGGTCAGGCCCAGGACTTCTTCGGCATGGGCGCCATCGGCAACGGCGGTGACGGCGGCGTCGGCGGCGCGGGCTGGAACGGCACCAATGGCACCACCGGCAGCACGGCCGGCGCCAGTGGCGGCAACGGGCTGGCCGGCACCAACGGCGGTAATGGCGGGGCCGGTGGTGCCGGTTCGTCGATTCTGGGTCTGGGCGGCAACGGTGGTGCCGGCGGTGCCGGCGGTAACGGCGGCAACGGCGGGGCTGGGGCGACCGGGGCAGCCGGGACCTTCGATGACAACGGGGATGGGAGCGGCGGCACCGGTGGCAACGGCGGTGACGGTGCGCTCGGCGGCAACGGCGGTAAGGGCGGCGCGGCCGGTATCGGCGCGTCGCTGTTCGGCGCCGGCGGCACGCAGGGCGTCGGTGGCAATGCCGGCAACGGCGGGGCCGCCGGAGTGGCCGGTGACGGTGGTGCCGGCGCGGCCGGGACCGCCGCGCACGTCGACGGCGGTAACGGCGGCCAGGGTGGCGACTCGGGCACCGCTGCGGCTGCGGGCAGTGCCGGCACGGGTTCGACCAACGGCAACGCCGGCACCGCCGGTGCCGGGCCGACCGGCGGAAACGGCGGCGTCGGTGGTAACGGCTATGACGCATCGACGGGCACCGTCGCCGGTGCCGTCGGCGGCAATGGCGGCCTTGGGGGTGACGGTGGCGCCTACGGCAACGGCGGTGACGGCGGAACGGGCGGCAGGGGCGCCAACGGTCTGGCCGGCGACGCGAGCATCGGCACCGATGGCACCACCGGCGGCGCGGGCGGTACCGGCGGTGCGGGCGGTCTCGGCGGTTCGATCGCCGGCAATGGCGGCAACGGCGGTGTCGGCGGCGCGGGTGGCACCGGTGGCGCCGGCGGCAGCGGCACCAACGGCAATGACGGCGCCAACGCGGCTGCAGACAGCGGTGCCGACGGCGGGAACGGCACCGACGGCACCGACGGCACGGACGGCGGCGATGGTGGTGCCGGTGGCGCCGGAGGTGTCGGTGGCACCGCTGCCCATGGCAACGCCGGCAGCGACGGCGCCGGCGGCGTGGGCGGCGACGGCGGCGCGGCCGGCAACGCCGGTAACGGCGGCAACGGCGGCAACGGCGCCAACAGTCTCACCGAGCCCGTCGGCGGTAAGGGCGGCAACGGCGGCCAGGGCGGCGACCGCGGAACCGCAGGCACTGGCGGCCAGGGCGGCCTGAGCGGTGACAGCCAGACCCGGTCTGCTGACGGTGCTGACGGTGCCGCCGGGACCGGCGGAAACGGCGGAAACGGCGGCGATGGCAGCGGCGGCCAGGTGATCACCGTCGGCGGCGTGCAGATCGTTCAGAACGGCGCCGACGGTGGCGCCGGCGGTGCGGCCGGGGCGGAAGGCACCGGCGGTGCCGGCGGCAACGGCGGTGCCGGCGCGAATGGCGCCAGCGGCAGCACCGACCCGGTGACGGGCGACGGCACGGCCGGTCTGGCCGCCGGCAACGGCGGTAGCGGCGGTGCCGGCGGTGCCGGCGGCACCACGTCGGGCGACGGCGGCGCGGGCGGTAACGCCGGTGCGGGCGGCAAGGGCGGCAATGGTGGCGCCGGCGCGGACGCCGCTGCCGACAGTGGCCTCTCCGGCGGTAACGGCGGCGACGCCGGGGCCGGTGGCGCCGGTGGAGTCGGTGGGCAAGGCGGCTCGGCGACCAATGGCAACGGCGGCTCCGGTGGCAACGCCGGGGCCGGCGGTGATGCCGGCACTGCCGGAAGCGGCGGCGACGGGGCCGGCGGTGGTAGCGGGGCCACGGCGGGCTCCGGTGGTACCGGCGGTGCTGGTGCAGATGGTGGCGCCGCGGGTGGGGCCGGCAACGGCGGCAGCAGCGTCGCTGGCGGCAGCGCCGGCAATGTCGGTGACAGCGCTGCCGACGGTGCCAACGCCGACGGTGGTACCGGCGGCAACGGTGGCGATGGTCAGGTGGTTGACATCGGCGGTGTGCCGGTCTCGCAGGCCGGTGGCGACGGCGGCGCCGGTGGTGCGGCCTCGACCGTCGGCAACGGGGGTGCCGGCGGTAATGGCGGCACCGGCGCCGATGGCGTTGACGGTGGCACCGACGCCAACGGCATCGGCACTCCCGGAACCGACGGCGGGGCCGGTGGCACGGGTGGAACCGGCGGTGCCGGCGGCACCACCTCGGGCAACGGCGGGGCCGGCGGCCAAGGTGGCGACGCCGGTGACGGTGGCGCCGGCGGTAGCGGCGCCGACGGTCCTAGCGGTGGCCCTGGCGGTGCCGGCGGTAGCGGCGGAACGGCCGGAAGCGGTGGCACGGGTGGTACCGCCACGCACGGGACCGGCGGTGGCGGCGGTGATGCCGGCAACGGTGGTAACGGCGGTACGGCCGGCAATGGCGGCGACGCCACTGACCCGGGCGGACTCGGCGGCGCCGGTGGCATCGGCGGCAACGCGGGCAATGCCGGCGACGGCGGCACCGGTGGTAGCGGTTCGGTCGGCGGTGGCGACGGCGGCGACGGCGGTGACCGCGGAACGGCGGGCTCTGGTGGCTCCGGTGGCACCAACGGCGACGGCAGCACGGCTGCGGACGGCGACGACGGCGCGGAAGCCACCGACGGCGGTGACGGCGGCGCCGGCGGGGCGGGTCTGGACGGCCTGCTTATCACCAACACCGATGGCAGCGTGACCGCGCAGGCCGGCGGCACCGGCGGTGACGGCGGCAACGCCGGCCGGATCGGCAACGGCGGCGTCGGCGGTGACGGCGGTAAGGGCGCCTCCGGGTTCGGCGACGGTGGCGTCGGCGGCGCGGGTGGTGACGGCGGCAACGGCGGGTCGGGCGGCACCGAATCCGGCGACGCCGGCAACGGCGGCAACGGCGGCGACGGTGGCACCATCACCGGTGCCAACGGCGCCAACGCCGCGGCGGGTTCCAACGGCAATGGCGAGGACGGCGGTACCGGTGGCAACGGCGGCGACGGCGGTGTCGGGGGCAACGGTGGCAACGCCGCCCACGGTGCCGGTGGCCTCGGCGGCAATGCCGGCAATGGCGGTGATGCCGGTAACGGCGGCAATGGCGGCAACGGTGCTGGTGGCCCTGCGATCAGCAACCAGATCGACGGCCCGGCCGGTAACGGCGGCAATGGCGGTGACGCCGGCCAGCACGGTGGCGCGGCGGGCACCGCCGGGCACGGCGGCACCGGAGAGAACGGTCAGCAGGCCGCCGACGGTCAGGCCGGGAGCGCGGGCAGTGACCGCGCCAACGGCGGCGACGGCGGCAAGGGCGGCGACGGCGCCAGCAGCCGGGTCACGCTCAAAATCGTTGACGGCCAGCGGGTGTACACGCTGGCGTCCATCCCGCAGGCTGGCGGTGACGGCGGTGCCGGTGGCGACGCCACCACGCTCGGCGACGGCGGGCACGGCGGCGACGGGGGCAAGGGCGGCGGCGTCGGCCTTGGTGGGCAGGGACCATTCGATATTTCCGGACGTGTCGGTGGCCAGGGCGGCAACGGCGGTGCCGGCGCCGGCGAGGGCGGCAACGGTGGTGGCGGAGGCAACGGCGGAAACGGCGGGGGCACCAGCAGCGCCTCGAATGCCAATGACAGTGTCCTGGGCGCCGGTGGCGCCGGCGGCGACGGCGGCACCGGTGGCGTCAACGGCACCGGCGGCGACGGCGGCTCCGGTGGCACCGGCGGCACCTATCCCCAAAATCACGGGATCGGCGGCACCGGTGGCTCCGGCGGTTCCGGCGGTACCGGCACCAACGGCGGCCACGGCGGCGGTGGTGGCGGCGGCGGTGGTGGCGGTGCCGGCAACCACGAAGGGAACCCGAATACCACGATCGTCTTCGGCCACGGCGGCGCCGGCGGTGCGGGGGGCGCCGGTGGTGACGCCGATGGTGCCGGCGTGGTCGGCGGTGTCGGCGGGACCGGCGGGACCGGTGGTGCGGGCGTGGGTGTCGGTACCGGCCCCGTCTCTATCGGCACCGGCGGCGCCGGCGGAACGGGCGGCGCCGGTGGCGTCGTCGGCCCGAACGGCGACGGCGCCGGTGGGACCGGTGGGACCGGCGGCACCGGCACCAACGGGGCCACCGGTGGCGACGGCGAGGCTGGCACCGCCGGCGGTCCCGACGGCACCCCCGGCACCGCGGGAGCCCCGGGGCCGAACCAGTAGCAGAGCTGATCCACCGCCCCGGCCACTACGCTCGGGGCGGTGGACCTCTACACCCGCCGCTACGGTCTGCCCGACCACGGCTACACGATCGTCCGGTGGGCGCACGAGCTGGCCAAAGGCCGCGGCGCAGTGGTGGTGGAGCCCGACGTCGAGCGGATCCGGCGCGCGGGTGGCGCACTGGCTTTCGTCGACGCCGCACCGTTCAAAACGGTGGCCGATGGGCCGGCGTCGGTGCTGCGCGAGCTGCTCGATCTGGAGGCCCGGGAGATCCGGTCCTGGAGCAAGGCCGGATTCGCGCGCTTCCACAAGGGAGCCGCCGCCCGGCGGGTCGACCGGATCTGCCGCGCCCAGGGCAGCGAAGCCGCCGTCGACTGGGTGCTGGCCAACGCCACCACCGACGGCGCCGACCTGGATCAGCTACGTGGCCGCCTGGGGCCGCGGCTCTACACCGCCGGCGGTTTCGACGAGGACCATTACCGCGCCGAGGTGGGGCGCTGTATCGAATACCGCCGCCGGAAGCGACTGACGCAGAGCTGATTTACGCCTTGTCCCCGCGGGTTGCAAGTATCTCCCGCAGGGTCGGCAGCACGCGCTGATCTTTCGGCCGGTTGGCCGCCTGCTTCGAGCGGACCACATCGGCGAGCGAGGCGATGAGGACCGGCGCGTCATAGATCTGGACCCGGGTGGCGTCCCGCTTCAGATCCGTATAGCCGTGGGTGCCGGCCGGTTGGAAAGCCAGGTCGAGATCGCCGACGTCGGTGGTGAGGTTCCACGTCTGGGCTGCCGCCAGGGTCTCGGCGTCGCACGCGAACGGGAAGCCGTCCGGTTCGGCGTCGGTGCGAACCCGGGCATGGACATCGCGTAGGGCAGCGGCGAGCCGCACCAGGTTCTCGCGGTCGGTCGCCGGGGTGATGTCGGCGTCCTCGGTCGGAAACGGTGAGCCGTGGTAGACCGCCGCCAGGCCGCCGATCAGTACGTAGTCCACCCGGTAGCGGTGCAGGGTCGTGAGCAGCTGCGGCAGGTCGAGTTCCCGAGCTGTCATGCGCGGCGTAGGGCGGTGAGCTGCCCGGCGAGCCGCGCATGCCGGTCCAAACGTTCCTGGCCCGTCAAGTCTGACAATCGGGCGGCTTGCGCCAGGTCGCTCTCCTCGCGTGGGACCAGTGCCAGCTCGAGGTCGAGTCCACAGAGCCGCACCAGACGCAGGACATCTTCGAGACTGACCGCGGTGCGACCGGACTCCCAACGTGCGATTGCCGGCTGGGCGGTTCCGGCCAGTGCCGCGAGTTCGCGCTGCGTGAGCCCGGCGCGTCGTCGCGCCTCCCGGATCAGATCACCGCCGTGTGAGCCCATTCATTCAATATAACTAAACTGCTATATTGACCGCACTCAGTTTCGGCGTTGCCGCACCTTGTAGGTGGATGGCCACGACACCCGGGTCTCGTCGCCCACCAACGCCGTTCCCTTCGCGCCGACGGTGACGTTGTAGGCCTCCTGGCCCGGGCCGACTTCGCGGTTGGCGTGTTGGTGAGCCAGGTAGTACAGCTGATCGATCTCCAGGTCGACGAACGCGACGAAGCTGGTCTTGCGCACCGCGTCGCCGAAGCCGGCCGTCATCCGGTCGGCCACGATGACCGACGCGATCGCCGCCACGGCCAGGACCATGAACGGGATCACCCAGGAACACAGGTAGGTCAGCGGTGCATCGGCGTGGCTCCGCAGGATCGGCGGAATCAGCGCCGACACCGACATGGCCGCAGGCGTCGCCAGCCAGAGCCAGGTCAGCCGGTTCACGACCGGAGCGAACAACTCGGTCTGCACCACTGCTGCGGGCAGATCCGCCTTCACGACGCCGTCCACCACGGATTTGCCCAGCACCGTGCCAGCGAGCAACGTCGCGAGCAATCCGGCGAAACTCAGCGGCAGCGTCCACCGCTGCGCACACTCCCACACCAGCGGCAGCACCGCCAGCGCGAAGAACGTCGCGACGGCGCCGGTCCCCAGGAACCGTGTCGTGGACTCGCGGTTGCTGACCAAGACGGCCGCCGCAATGGCCAGCGCCGCTGCCACCGCGATCGGCAGTGGCACATTTCCGGCGAGAACCCAATACACCGCCCACGGCGCAAATCCCAGCAGAACACCCACGGCCGGAGTATATGGCCTTACCGTTGCGTCGACGGCAGGGATCGTGGGTGATCAGGACTCCAGTGTGTAGCCCATCGGCATCAGCACGCTCTTCTGCTGGGTGAAGTGCTCGACGCCCTCTTTGCCGTTCTCCCGGCCGATGCCGGAGTTCTTGTAGCCGCCGAACGGGCAGCACGGGTCGAAGGCGTACCAGTTGATCGCGTAGGTCCCGGTGCGGATCTTCTGCGAGATCTCGATCCCGCGCGGGACGTCGGAAGTCCACACGCTGCCGGCCAGCCCGTACACCGAGTCGTTGGCGATCTTGATCGCGTCGTCCTCGGTGTCGTAGGCGATGATCGACAGCACCGGGCCGAAGATCTCCTCCTGGGCGATGGTCATGGAGTTGTCGACGTCGGCGAACACCGTCGGCTGCACGAAGTAGCCGCCATCCAGGCCCTCGGGACGGCCGCCGCCGCACACCAGCCGGGCACCCTCCTCGATGCCCTTGGCGATGTAGCCCTCGACCCGCTCGCGCTGCTTCTCGCTGATCAACGCGCCGACCTGCGCGCCCGGATCACTGGGCACTCCGACCGGCATGGCGGTGACGAAGTTCTTGACCGCCTCCACGATCTCCTCGTAGCGCGAGCGCGGCGCCAGGATGCGGGTCTGGGCCACGCAGGCCTGGCCGGTGTTCATGATCCCGGAGAACACCAGCATCGGGACCGCCGACGCCAGGTCGACGTCTTCGAGCACGATGGCCGCCGACTTGCCGCCGAGCTCCAGAGTGCACGGCTTGAGCATCTCGGCGGCGCGCTTGCCGATCTCCTTGCCGACGGCCGAGCTGCCGGTGAAGGAGAAGACATCCACATCGGCGTTGGAGGTCAGCGCCTGGCCGGTCTCCACGCCACCCGGCACCACCGACAGCACCCCTTCGGGCAGGCCCGCGTCGGCGAACGCCTGCGCCAACAGGTTGGCGCTCAACGGGGTCTCGGCGGCCGGCTTGAGCACCACCGTGCAACCGGCCAGCAGCGCCGGCCCCAGCTTGTTGACCGCCAGGAACAGCGGCACGTTCCAGGCCACGATCGCACCGACCACACCCAGCGGTTCCCGGCGCACGATCGTCTGGCCGTAGGCGCCGGTGCGGACCTCTTCCCAGCTGACCTCGTCAACGGCGGGGCCGGCGAAGAAGTTCAGTGCCCCCAGCGAGCTCATCCAGTGCATGGTCTCAACGCCCATCGGCGGCTGCCCGGTCTCGGCGGCCAGCAGCGAGGTGAACTGCTCTTTGCGCTCCTCCATGAGCTTGATAGCGGCGGCGATGACGGCGGCCCGCTCAGCCGGCGGGGTCGACGGCCAGGGCCCGGAGTCGAAGGCGGCGCGCGCGCCCGCCACTGCCGCATCGACATCGGCCTTGGCCGCCAGCGGCACCTTGCCGACGTACTCGCCGGTGGCCGGGCAGTGAACCTCGATGACCTGGTCGGTGGACGGGGCGGTCCACTTGCCGCCGATGAAGAGGGTGTCGTATTCGGTGATGCTGGAGTCGCTCATGGGCGTCACCCTACCTAGCCGACGGACGGATTAGAACACGTTGCAGTCAATCCGTCATCGGGGTTGCAGAACCAGCACCAGATTGCTCACCAACAACTCCCGCAGGCCCGGCGCCGAGGTCATCCACCACGCCCATCGCGGGTGATAACGGGGGAAAGCCGCGACCAGTGCGCCGGTGTGGCGGGCCCACTGCAGCCCCTCGGCCGCCGACACCGCAAACAGCGACGAACCGTAGTTGTTCTTGGGTGGATGGCCATGCTTGCGGGTGTAGCGCGCGGCGGCGCGCATGCCGCCCAGATAGTGGGTCAGGCCCATCTCATGGCCGCCGAACGGACCCAGCCAGACCGTGTAGGACAGCACCACCAGCCCGCCCGGCCTGGTGACCCGCAGCATCTCGTTACCGAGTCGCCAGGGCCGCGGCACATGCTCGGCGACGTTGGACGACAGGCAGATGTCCACGCTGTCATCGGCGAGCGGCAACGCCATCCCGGAGGCCCGAACGAAGGCACCCGGGGGAGCAGCGGATCCGGCCGCCTGCATGGTGTGCATCGCGTGTACTTCACGGGGGTCCGGCTCCACCCCGATGTAGCGCAGGCCGGCCTCGGCGAATGCGGTGGCGAAGTATCCCGGCCCGCCGCCGACGTCGAGCAGGGTTCTGCCGGCCGGATCGTCCCCGTTGACGCCCCACCACAGGTCGGTGACCAGGGTGGCGGTGTCCGCGGCCAGCGCACCGTAGAACCGGGCCGGGTCGCTCTGTTCGTAGCGGAACTGTCCCAGCAGGCGCATTGAGCGGCCCAGCGTCGCGCGTCGTGCGAACAGCTCGGTGGCGGCCACCGGGCCAAGCCTAGGCGGACTACCCTGTAGTCCTGTGTCCGCTGTGCGCTCCGTCCTGCTGTTGTGCTGGCGTGACACCGGACATCCGCAGGGCGGCGGCAGCGAGACCTATCTGCAGCGCATCGGCGCCGAGCTGGCCGCCGCCGGAGTCGCGGTCACACTGCGCACCGCCCGCTACCCCGGCGCACCCAAGCACGAGGTCGTCGACGGGGTGCGGATCAGCCGCCGCGGCGGCCCCTACACGGTGTATCTGTGGGCGCTGGCGGTGATGGCGGCGGCGCGCGTCGGTCTGGGACCGCTGCGGCGAGTGCGGCCGGACGCGGTGATCGACACCCAGAACGGGCTGCCGTTTTTGGCGCGGCTGATCTACGGGCGCCGGGTGGCGATGCTGGTGCACCACTGCCACCGGGAGCAGTGGCCGGTGGCCGGGCCGGTGTTGAGCCGGATCGGCTGGCTGGTGGAGTCGAGGTTGTCGCCGTGGCTGAACCGGCGCAACCAGTACCTGACGGTGTCGTTGCCGTCGGCGCGCGACCTGATCGAACTGGGGGTGAGCGCCGAACGCATCGCGGTGGTGCGCAACGGGCTCGACGAGGCGCCGCCACCGACGCTGACCGATCCGCGGGCCGACGCGCCCCGGGTGGTGGTGCTGTCCCGGCTGGTGCCGCACAAGCAGATCGAGGATGCGCTGGACGCGGTCGCCGCCCTGCGCACCCGGGTGCCCGGCCTGCGCCTCGACGTCATTGGCGGTGGCTGGTGGGCCGACCGGCTGGTGCAGCACGCCGCGGCGCTGGGGATCACCGACGCGGTCACCTTCCACGGCCATGTCGACGAGGACACCAAACATCGGCTGGTGCAACAGGCGTGGGTGCATGTGCTGCCGTCCCGTAAGGAGGGCTGGGGCCTGGCCGTCATCGAGGCCGGCCAGCACGGGGTGCCCACCATCGGCTACCGGGATTCCGGGGGGCTGTCCGATTCCATCGTCGACGGCGTGACCGGTCTGCTGGTCGACGACCGCGACCAGCTCGTCGAGCAGCTGCGCCGCCTGCTGGCCGACCCGGTGTTGCGCGAACAGCTCGGCGGCAAGGCGCAGGACCGCAGCGCCGAATTCTCTTGGCGGCAAAGCGCTGACGGGTTCCGCGAGGTCTTGGCGGCGGTCTGCGAACGGCGCTACGTCAGCGGGGTGGTCTGAACGACGTGGAGGTGCACCGATGACGAACGACGACGCTGCTCCGGTGCTGCTCTACGACGGCGTCTGTGGGGTCTGCAACCGATCGGTCCAGACCATCCTTCGCCACGACCGGCACGGCACCCTGCGATTCGCCGCTTTGGAGAGTGACTTCGCCCGCGCAGTGATCGAGCGCCATCCGGATCTGCAGGACATCGACTCCATGGTGTTCGTCGACAACCCAGGTCGACCCGACGAGCGAGTCAGTGTCCGATCAGCGGGTGCCCTGGAGGTGGTGCGCTATCTGGCCGGGCCGTTCCGGCTACTTCTGGCGGCCCGCATCATTCCCGCCGGAATCCGCGACCGGCTCTACGACCGTTTCGCCGCCATCCGTTACCGAATCGGCGGCAAGCACGACACCTGTCCGGTGCCGGCGCCGGAAGTACGCGCCCGGTTCCTGGGTTGAGGTCCCCGCCGGTCAGGATGGCGGGGGCCTGGTGTTGAGGGCGCGTTCGGCGATGATCGCCCGGGCGCGGTTCTGGGCCCGAGTCCGTCGTCGGGTGGGCATCATCAGGGTTCGGCCGGCCGAATCCGATTGTCGGTCAGTCGGTGCGGGTAGACGGCCGGTCGGTTCACAGAGGGCGGGGAACAACAATCGACTGCCGGGGCGGGTGGTGTAGGTCTGGCCGGTCGGACTGAGCCAGTCGATGGTGCCGTCGGCTTGCTGGCGGTCACGCCAACCGTGAAATGTCTTGAGCAAGTGGTGTTTTCGACACAGGCAACGCAAGTTTGACGGATGTGTCGGCCCGCCGAGCGCATAGGCGATGGCATGGTCGAGGTCGCAGAATTCCGCCGGCCGGTCACAACCGGGCCACCGGCACGTCATGTCCCGGCAGCGCACAAACTCATCCAATGCGGTCGAGGGCCGGTACCTCGGCTCGGGGGGACTATCGGGTCCGGGGTGTCGCACCGGTTTGACGGTGGCGCCGGCGGCGATCAGTTCGGCCAGCATCGGTGCCGGGATCAGCGGTCCGCCCAGCAGCAGCGCCGGCGGGGCCTTCGGGGGCGGGTCGGGCTCCGCGGGGCGCTCTACTGGCGCAAACAAGTTCCGTGGGTTGATCGGCGGCGGCGGTGGGTCTTCACCGTTGCGGTGCGCGTCGACACCGGTGGCCATGCTTTCGGCGCTGGCGACCACGTGGATCAGCACCGAGCTTGCCGGACGGTCCTGGGTGCCGGGGCAGTCCTCGTTGCCGCACCCGCAGACCAGGATCTGCCCGCCGGCGGCCAGCGCGCCGAGGGCGTCGGCGCGACGTTGGGCGATGGTGCGCGGATCGTCGTCGCACACGCTGTGCGCCATTGCCATCAGCCGCCGGTCGAGGGCTTCGGCGTCGTGGGCGTGCAGCCGGCCCCACAGCGGGGTGGTGGCATGGTCGGTGTTGCGTTTGTCGACCACCAGGTCGCGGGAGCGGGCATGTTGACGGCTGCGGCGCAGGGCTTCCGGGTCGTGCGCCTCGATGATCGCGTCGATGGCCTGCCCGGTCTTGAACGCCGACAGTGGCCCGTAGTGCAGGGCGTCGGCTGCTAGTGCGGTATCGACGGCGGCAAGGGCCCGACGGTCTTGGATCAAGGTGGTGTGCCAGGAGATGGTCGACACCAGGGCGGCGTTGAGCTGTCCGGCGGCGAACAGTGCCGCCACCTTGGGAAGGCGTTCGCGCAGCGCTGAAGCCAAATACATCTGCCCAGATGCTTTCCCGTGGCTGATATCGCAAGCCGCACCGACTTCGGCCGCCACCGCGTCCCAGCCGTCGCAGGCCCATTTCGAATGCGCCGGGTCGTCGTACAGTTTGCGGCCCATCAGCTCGGCGATCGCCGCCAGGCGGCGGGCGGCCGCGGCGGACTCCGCTTGAGCCCACCCTCCGATCGCTGCCACCAGCGCGGCCTCGTCGAGCTCGGCGAGGGCGTCGGCGTCGGGCAGGTCGATCCGTTCGAACATACTTTCGATTGTACGCCTCATCGGCGACACGGGGGCGCGCCGTGATGCGACGCGACGGCGAGCTGCCGGGCGTTGCTGGTCTCCAAATCCGCAAAGCCCACTGAACTAGGACGTACTCGCTCCGGATGGCGCTGCCATCAGGCCTGCGGAACCATGCTGCGCAGGGTACTGGTCATGAATTTCTTCAGTGCCACATCGCGTTCCGCCTGGGATTCACCCACCGTCGTCAGCAAGGCGTAGACGCCGAGGAGAAAGAACGCCGCGCTGTGGTAGGCGTCCACGTCGTCGTAGAGCTCACCGCGAACGCGTGCCCGTTCGATCTCGGCGGCCAGCAGCACGAAGGTCGGGTGGCTGGCCCACTGCTCCGGTTCGGGTCGGTTGGGCGAGAAGTAGAGACTCAAGACATCGCGGAACAATGCCGCGCCCCAGCGGCTTTCGAGGGCCAGGACCAGCTCCACGATCACCTTCAGCACCGCCGCCAGCGGGCGGCGCGTGTCGAGGAATTGCGCGAGCTCTTCGGCGAGGCGCATCTCGTCTCGCCGGATCAGCTCGAGCAGCACGTGCTCCTTGGTGGGGAAGTGGAAGTAGAAGGTACTGCGCGCCACCCCTGCCGCCTTGGCGATGGCGTTGATGTCTGCCGCATTGGTGCCGGCCCGCTGAAACTCCACGATCGCGGCGTCGAGCACTCGAGCACGTGTTCTGCGGCGTTGGGTCTCACGCTGGGTCGCACTCTCGGGCACGCGCCCATTGTGCCGCACCCCAGCCGATCACTGACGGATGTCACCCGAAAATGTCACTGAACTGGAGATCTGCACGCGTAGAAGCCATCAACCCCCGTCCTTTTCGTTGTCATTTGTCAGTGAGTGTGTTAGACCTAGCAACCGAGCGGGTGGTGGCAGACCAGGCAGGGGTGGGCGATGACGACAGCGACGGCGATGAACACCAGGGGCCAGCGCATCCTGTTGTGGACGGTGCCGCCGTCGGCGGCCTTGTTCGCCCTGGCCTATCTGTTGTTCCCGGTGTTCTCGCCGCCGCTGTCGCCGACGCTGACCCCCGAACAAGTCGCGGCCTTCTTCGCCGAGAACATCACCGGCATATTGGGCGTCACGATCCTGTGCAATCTCATCGCCTGCTCGCTGGTTCCGCTCTTCGCGGTGACCGCGGTGCAGATCTCGCGGACCGCAACATCGAGCAGCGTCTTCACCTACGCCTACCTGCTCTGTGTCGGGGTGGGCCTGACGGCGTTCATCCTCGCGGACTACTGCTGGGCGCTGGCGGCGTTCCGGCCCGAACGCGACCCGCAACTCATCAGCCTGCTCAACGACATGGCGTGGTTCTTCTTCATCGCACCCGTCGGCACCATCATCGTGCAGAATCTCTGCCTGGCCGTCAGCATCTACCTGGACGTCCGGCCAGACCCGGTCTTCCCGCGCTGGGTGGCGCACTTCAACATCGCGGTGGCCGCTCTGCTGGTTCCGAGCGCGTTTTCGCTGCTGTACAAAACCGGGCCGCTGGCCTGGGACGGTTCGCTCTCGTTCACCCTGCGGCTCAGCGTTTTCGCCGTCTATCTCGTGGTCATGTTCGCGGTTCTGCGCGATGTGGTGAATCGCCAGGGTAACGAGCGCGAGGCGCTGGCATGACCAAGGCCGCGAAACGGGATCAGTGGATCGCCTTCTGGTCGGTCCCGGTCTTCTTCGCGCTGTTCGGGCTGGTCTTCGTCCCCTTGAGCTGGATGATGCCGCCCCGCTCGCCGAGCGCCTCGCAGCCCCAGATCCTCGACTTCATGCAGTCGCACAATCTGCTGATCGCCTGCACCGTGCTGACACTGGCGTTCGGCCTGGCGCCGGTATCGAATGCGTGCTATCTCATCCAGATCAAGCGGATGTCGGTCAGCCCGGTGTTCCGGTACACCGTCATGATGGGTGCGATGACCGGCACCATCGTCGGCATGCTGTTCGGCATGTTCTGCTTCGGGCTCGGCGCATTCCGTCCCGGCTACGACCCGGCGATCCTGGCGATGCTCTACGACTTCGGCTACCTGGCGTTCATCGGTTCGCTGGGATGCTTCTGCATCATGTGGATGGCATTCGGCCTGGCGATCATTCTCGACGAGAACAATATCCTGCCGAAATGGCTGGGCTACTACACCGTTTGGCAATACGTGACCGAGTTGATGGCCGCGCCGGTGTGGATCACCAAGTCCGGGCCCTTCGCCTGGAACGGTCTGATGACCTTCTGGCTCGCCATGACGCTGTACGTGTCATGGCAGTTCATCGTGTACGTGTGCATCTACCGATCGATCAAGAACCAGCCCGAGGCCGAACTCGAAAACGCTTGGGTTGCACTTGAACCCGCGGGAGCCGCGTCCCACGGAGTCGTCGCATGACCGAAGTCGAAGCGGGGCCCGGCATCGGTACCAGCGAGATGACGCCAAGCCCCCGTGCACGCGGTCACCTCCCCGGTGAATCGAGCATGTGGTTCTTCGTCATCGGCGACCTGCTCATCTTCGCCGCCTACTTCGTGTCCTACATGTACTTCCGCGGCCAAGACCATGCCATGTTCCTGGCGAGTCAGGCCAAGGTGAACCTGAACGTCGGTATTGTCAACACCGTTGTGCTGCTGACCAGTTCGCTCTTCGTGGCACTCGGAACTTCGGCGGCCCGAGCCGGTAAGACCACCGATGCACACCGGCTGTTCTACGGCGCCCTGGCCTGCGGGGCCGCTTTCCCGTTGCTCAAGATGTTCGAATACATCCCGGAGATCACCGCGGGGCTGACGCCGGGAACCAATCTGTTCTTCATGTACTACTTCGTGATGACGGGAATGCACCTGTGTCACGTATTCCTGGGGTTGGTGATCCTGTGCTTCGTCATCCGCAGCCTGCGCGGACCGGCGAAACCCCGAATGTCCTTGGTGGAGACGGGCGCAACCTACTGGCACATGGTCGACGTGTTGTGGCTGATCCTGTTCGCGCTGCTCTACTTGATGAGGTGATCGCTCTGACCGCGTACCGCCGCAACCCTCTGATCTTGGTGTGGGCGTTGCTGACGGTGGTGACCGTAGCGTCGTGGCAGACCGCCCGCGACGGGGGCGAGGCACACCACCTCAACGCCACCGTCACCGTCATTGTGCTGTCGATCGCCGCGATCAAGACCCAACTGGTGATCTGGCACTTCATGGAGGTCCGGCACGCGCCCACTTGGCTCAAGGTGACCACGAACGGCTGGCTGCTGGGACTGTTCGGGCTGCTGTTCGGCTTCTACTTCGCCGCCGGATAGCATCGCCGAACCAGCGGCGCCGCCAGTCCGCCCGCTCCTGCCACCAGCATCGCCAGCCACACCAGATGGGCCGCCAGCACGGCTCGGCGCGGTCCGGCGGCAACCTTCGGCGCATGGCCGCCGACCCGGTACACGGTGAAGTCTGCGTCGCGGTAGGAGATCGGCAACCGCATCAGCGTTTTTGCGGCAGAGCCCATTTCGCCGTCGGTGCCGGACTCGCTGACCACCCAGCCCACACCGTGGACGCCGAGCGTGGCCGGTTCGGCGCCCGACAGCAGCGCCTGCTGCACCGCGCGGGCGTGGCCGCCCTCACCGCGCACAGTCTGCCCGCCCACCCTCAGATCGCCGGTGGCCAGCACCTCGGCGCGCACCCAACGGGGCAGCGGGTCGAGCACCGCCGCCGGCCCGGCCCAGGAGAAGTGCCGCATGGTGTCGGCCGGCAGCACCGCCACCGGCCGCGGATCGGCGTTGATCATCGCCGCCACCGCCGCCCAACCGGGCGGGTAGTGCACCGGTTGGACCCGCCCGGCCACCCCCCAGGCCAGGTCCGGCAGCACAACGATCAGCGCGACGCAGCACACCAACGCTGCCCGCGCCGGCGGCAGTCGGTCCCGCAGGGCCGCCACCGCCCCGGCCCCGGCCAGCGCGTAGCCGGGCATCGCCAATGCCACCCACTTCTGCCCGTCGCGCAGCATGCCCAGGCCGGGGATCACATCGACCGCCCAGCGCAACACCGCCAGTCCCGGCCCGGTAGCCAATACGGCGAACACCAGCACCGTCGCGCCCGCCAGCATCAGCAGTGGTCGCGCGGCGGGCCGGTCCCGTACCGTCGACAAGCCCAAAGCCACGACGCCGACGAAGACCGCGGTGGCCAGCACAGCGAAAACCGTTGTCCGCGAACCCGGCACCGCCTCGGCGTTCCAGATCCCGCCCAGCCCGGCGAGGCTGCCCAGGGTGCCCAGACCCGGCTCGGCGCGGGCCGCGAACGCCGCCACCCCGGCCGACTCGCCGCGAACGGATCCCGGCCCCACCACCACGGCCATCAGCCAGGGCAGCGCGGCGGTCGCCGCGATCGCCATCGCACTGGTCGCACACCACCACCTCGGCGCGCCGGAACCCGGCACCGCGACGCACGCCAACGCCACCACCGCGGCCAGCAGCAGCCCGGTCGGGGTCAACCCGGCCAGCGCCACGAAGAACACCAACCCGAACAGCCCGCCGCCACCGGATCGCAGCCTCAGCATCGCCACTGCCACCCACGGCAGGCACCCGTAGCCGACCAGCAGGCTCCAATGGCCCTGCAACAACCGTTCGGCCACATAGGGATTCCAGATCGCGACGGTGACCGCAACCAGCCGGCCGGGCAGGCCGGCCTCCGGCAGTACGGTCGCCGCCAGCCGCGCCGCGCCGCAGCCGGCCAGCCACAGGCCCGCGATCAGCAGCGCCTTGACCACGATGCCGCCGTCGACCAGCCGAGAAGCCAGCGTCACCGCGAAGTCCTGCGGTACCGCCCGGGGTGCCGCCTCACCCAGACCGAGGGCGGATGCGGTCAGGTAGGACCGCGGCGTCGACACCGCATCGCGCAGCAGCAGATAGCCCGGCCGCAGCAGTGGCGCCGCGATGAGCAGCGTCAACCCCAGTGCGTAGCACGGCGCGATCCAGCGCCCGGCTCGCACCACCGCGAGGTCAGAGCTGATCGGGTGTGGGATCCGGGGGGCCCGGCTCCGGTGGCGTCGCCGGACGGTCCAGTTGGGGACGTTGCGTCGGCAGCTTCTCCGTCTCGGCCTCGGCCCCGGAAGCATGCTCGGTCACCGGTGACTTCGGCGCGAAGCCGCCGAAGAACCCGCCGTCGGAGCCGCGGCCCGGCCGACCCAGGGCGGTCTCGGCGGGCAGGCTGAACCAGCCGACCAGGACGCCGCCGATCAAACAGATCAGCCCCGCGGCGGTGAAGGTGATCGGCAGGACCCGTGACCACAGGGCCACCCGGTCCCGTTCGTTGCGGGCCGCGTCGACCTGCGCCTCGATGGTCTCCTCGGAGCTGGTGACCGTGTAGTCGGCCAGTGCCACCTCCGGCTTCAGCGGATCGCGGGCGTAGTAGTGGTTGGCGTGCACCTTCGACTTGACGACGGTGCCCGAAACCGGATCCACCCACATCGTCTTCTGTGCGGCGTAGTACCGCGTCATGGTGACGTCTTCCTCAGGGTCGACGCCCTCGATGTTCCACATCCGGGCCGGAGCGGTGATCTCCCCGTCCTCGTCGTGGCCGTACAGCGACGGGTAGCGCACCGGTTCTTTCAAGCTGCCGTCCGGGTCGTAGCCGACGTTCTGCACGAACCGGTAGGTGGTCAGCCCGTTGACGTCGTCTTCGCCCTCGTAGTTGGCCTCGTAGGCCTTCTGCGCGATCGGATCGAAGTACTGATAGGACTGCTTCTGGGTGTCGAAGGGGAACCGGTAGGACAGCCCCTCGTGCGGCAGCGCGATGTTGGTCGGCGGGCTGTCGTCGTCGTAATTGCGCGGCCGCTGCACCGAGCCGCCCGGGTGATCGTCATCCGAAACCGCTTCGGCGGAGGTGCGATTCAGCGTCACTGTGTCGACGATGGCCAGCAGCAGACCGGTGTCCTTCTGCCGGTCCGCCCGCCGCAGCGACGAGCCGGCCTGCAGGGTGACCACGTCGGCGTTGGCGGGCGCCTCCACCCCGATCTGCTGCTGGGCGACCAGCGGCACATCCTGATCGACGACGGCATGTTCGCCGCCGAGGGACTCCGGGTCCAGCGCGGCGCCGGAGCCGTTGCTGATCAGGGTGACGTCGAGATCGAGCGGAATCTTGGCGATCTTGCCCGCGGTATAGGTGGACAGCAACAGGGCTGCGATCAGCAGCGCGGCGCCGAGGCCCATGACTGCGCATGCCGCGATACGCATCATGACTGCTCGGTTCACGTCGCCGTATCCTCCCTTTTCCGCTTTTTCCCGCCACACCTAAATCTGTCTGACCCTAACAGCAGAACTTCAAACAGCTACTGTGTGTCCATTGAAGTTTTGGACCGTGATCAGATGAACCAGCAGGTTGGCGGCGTACGCAGCTTCCTGCCGGCCGTCGAGGGAATGCGCGCCTGCGCCGCCATCGGCGTGGTCATCACACACGTGGCCTTCCAGACCGGGCACTCGTCGGGGATCACCGGCCGGCTCTGGGGCCGTTTCGACATGGCCGTGGCGGTGTTCTTCGCCTTGAGCGGGTTCCTGCTGTGGCGTGGGCATGCCGCGGCCGCGCGCGGCCTGCGCCAGGCGCCGCCGGCCGGGCATTACCTGCGCTCTCGCGTGGTGCGGATCATGCCGGCCTATCTGGTGTCGGTGGTGGTGATCCTGGCCCTGCTGCCCGACGCCGGTGACGCCAGCCTGACGGTGTGGCTGGCCAACCTGACGATGACACAGATCTATGTGCCGCTCACCCTGACGCCGGGACTGACCCAGATGTGGAGCCTGGCGGTGGAGGTCAGCTTCTACATAGCCCTGCCGCTGCTGGCGCTGGGGGCCACCCGACTGCCGGTGCGGGCGCGGGTGCCGGTGATCGCCGCGGTGTCGCTGCTCAGCCTCGGTTGGGGATTTCTGCCCATCCATACGCCCTACGGGGTGAACCCGCTGAACTGGGCGCCGGCTTACGGCTGCTGGTTCGGGGCGGGCATGCTGCTGGCCGAGTGGGCGTTCAGTCCGGTCGGCCGGGTGCACCGGCTGGCCCGTCGGCGACTGCCCATGGCGGTGGTGACCGTGGTCGCGTTCGTGGTGGCTGCCTCACCGCTGGCCGGCCCGGAGGGATTGACCTCGGCGACTGTCGGCCAGTTCATCGTGCGCACCGCGATGGGCGGGGTGCTGGCCTGGGCGCTGCTGGCACCGCTGGTGCTGGACCGCCCCGACACGCCGCATCGGTTCCTGGCCAGCGCACCGATGGTCACATTGGGCCGCTGGTCCTACGGGATCTTCATCTGGCACCTGGCCGCCCTGGACATGGTGTTCCCGGTGATCGGCCGCTTCGCTTTCACCGGGGACATGGCGGTGGTGCTCTTGTTGACCATGGTGTTCACCGTCGCGATCGCCGCGGTCAGCTACGCCCTGGTGGAGCAACCGTGCCGGGAGAAGCTACGCGGCTGGGAGAACCGGCACCGGGCCGTGCGCCCCGCCGCCGCTCAGGCGGCCGCGCCCGACGGGGTGTATTCGGCTACGTCGCTGGTGAATTCGGGCGTGCCGTAGGCCTTCAGCCGCCGCTTGAGCAGCCGCAGCACGTAGGCGTTCGTGAGCCGGCGCAAGCCGGGGGTGCGGACAGCGCGTTGCACCACCGCCGCGCGGCCGGACACGAACGGCGCGGTGAGGGCGATCCGCAGATAGTCGCCCACCCCGAGCGTGACACCCATCTTCGCGGCCACCGCTCGCTTGCCGCCACAGAACATCCGCACGAAGAAGAGCTTGCTGTAGCTCTTCTCGACCGCGTCGGCGATGCGTTCGCGCAGGGTGTCGTCCTGCCGCAGGTAGGCGGCCATCGTGGAGCGAACCAACTCCCCGCAGGTGGCGTCGTCGAAGTCGTCGCGCAGCAGCGCGGCGCGGGCGCTGAACACCCGAATGATCTCAGGGGGCGTGGTCGGCAGCAGCTCTTCGGGCAGGCCGAGCAGAACGCAGCGATAGCGGGTGAACTCGACCTGGGCACGCTCGCTGGGCGTGAACTCGGTGCGTCCTTGGCGGCGGGCGTCCATCGCCAGCACGTAGAGGTTGATCATCCCGGCCGGCATCTGATCGATCTGCGGGATGGGCAGCCCGTAGACCTCGACGTCCCATTTCGGGGATCGCTTGAGCGCGTTGAAGCGGACCATCGAGTGCATCAGCCGCACCATGGCCGCCGCCTCGAAGCCCGGGCCGTAGCGGTCTAGTGCGCCGGGCAGCGTGGTGACGGCGAAGAAACTGGTGGTCTCGTTGACCCGCCCGGCGGCACGCTTGCCCGACAGGGCGCCGGTCAGTGCCATCGGCAGCGCGGCGTAGGTGTTGAGGAAGGTCGCGATGAACGCACCGCGGACCACGAACGGTGCCAACAGCGCCATCGGGAGTCGGGAGTGCTCTGCTCCCTTTCGAACCAGGTCCATGTCCAGCCAGTCCGGGGTGGCTTCCATGTCGGCGATGAACGCCACCAGCTCGGGCGGCGCGTCGGGCACCCCGTCGACGCCGTGGCGGCACGCCTGCTTGAGCATGCCGATCAGGGTGCTGACGCTGTACTGGCCCATCAGTGCGGCGTAGGAGTCCGCCACCACATCACCTAGCCAGGTCGCCGTCGAAATCAGCTCGACCGCGGCCTCGTCGGCCAGCAGCTTGGCTCGGGTGGCAGGCCGGCCGCGCAGTGACGACACGTCGTCGGGGTCGGTCGTCGTGCGGTAGGGCTGCGTGTCGAAGTCCAGCTCGCCGTAGAGCTCCGGCAGCAGTTCGGCCTGACGGCGGACCCGCTCGCGCAGCTCGGGGTAGTGCGTGGGCAGCGTGGGCACAGAAGACCTCCGAGTAACTAACGTTTCGTTAGTTACAGCTAACAGTTCGTTAGTTATGCTGTCAAGCGTGATCCCGAGCGGACGTCGGCGGATGACGGGTGAGGCGCGCCGCGAGCAGATCCTCGATGTCACCCATGCGATCGTCGACGCCGAGGGGTTCCACGCGGCCACGCCGAACCGGGTCGCGGCGACGGCCGGCGTCAACCGCTCGCTGATCTACCAGCAATTCGGCAGTCCCGCAGGGCTTTTCGTCGCGCTCATCGATCGGGAAGCGGGTCGGGCCGCCGCCCAGTTCGCCGCTGCGATCACCGGCACCGAGAACCCCGAAGCCGAGGGTTTTTTGGCGCGTGTCTTCGACGGGGTGCTGCACGCCGCCGACAGTCACGCGCCGACCTGGCGGTTGTTCCTCTTTCCGCCCCAGGGGGCGCCGCCGGAGTTGCACGAACGCCTCGCCCGCGCCGAGGCCGGCGTCCGCGGCTTTCTCACGCGCGAACTGCTGCGCACCCTGCCGGATCTGCAAGACCCGGACTACACCGCCCATGTCGTGGCCGCCGTCGGCCGGGAACTGTTGCAACTGCGGCTCAGCGAGCCCGACGAGGCTTCGCCGGAGCGGCTGCGGGCGCTGCTGCGGTCGATTCAGTTCACCGCCGTGAGCCGAACCGCGCACGACTGAGCGCGCTCAGTAAGCCGCGGAGTTCTCGAAGATCTTGCGCGGGTTGTCCACCAGCATGGTGCGTAGCTGGTCGTCGGTGACGCCGCGCTGCCGCAACGCCGGGATCACGTCGTTGTGGATGTGCAGGTAGTGCCAGTTCGGGGCCGCCACCGAACTCAGCTCGCCGGGCAGCGCATCGAAGTAGCAGTTGGCGTCGTGCGAGAGCACCATCTTGTCGGCATGGCCGCGCTCGCACAGCTGCGCCACCGTGTTGACCCGGTCCTCGAACGGCAGGATCAGGTCGATGCCGAACCGGTCCATGCCCAGATACGAGCCGCCCGCGATCAGCTCCTCCAGGTAACCCAGATCGGTGCTGTCCCCGGAGTGCCCGATCACCACCCGGGACAAATCGACACCTTCTTCTTCGAAGATGCGCTGCTGTTCCAGGCCGCGGCGCAGCCCGGCGTGGGTGTGGGTGGAGATCGGCGCTCCGGTGCGCCGGTGAGCCTGGGCGACCGCGCGCAGTACCCGCTCGACGCCGGGGGTCACCCCGGGCTCGTCGGTGGCGCACTTGAGGATTGCCGCCTTGATCCCGGTGTCGGCGATGCCGGACTCGATGTCGCGGACGAACATGTCGGCCATGAGCTCCGGGCCGTCCAGCATGGTGCCGGGGCCCCGGTAGTGGAAGAAGAACGGCACATCGTTGTAGGTGTAGACGCCGGTGGCCACCACGATGTTCAGGTCGGTGCCCGCGGCGACCCGGGCGATGCGCGGGATGTAGCGGCCCAGCCCGATCACGGTCAGATCGACGATGGTGTCGACCCCGGCCGCCTTCAATTCATTGAGCCGGGTGATCGCATCGGCCACCCGGGCGTCCTCGTCGCCCCACGCCTCCGGGTAGTTCTGGGCGATCTCGGTGGTCATGATGAACACGTGTTCGTGCATCAGGGTGACGCCGAGGTCGGCGGTGTCGATCGGCCCGCGCACGGTGCTTAGCTGTGGCATGGCCTGATCGTAGGGACGCTTAGCCGTTGTGTACCAGGTTGTCGCGGATCTGCGCGTAGGAGTGGGCGAACTGTTCCACTTCACGCGGGCTGAGCAGATCGAAGAGGTTGGCGCGCACCGCCTCGACGTGCCCGGGCGCCGCCTCGGCCAACTTCTCCATGCCCGCCTCGGTGAGCTCGGCGTACAGGCCGCGCTTGTCCTCGTCGCACTTGATCTGGTGAACCCAGCCGGCGTCGGTCAGCCGCTTGACCGCCCGGGTGACCCCGCTGCGGGTCGTCACCGTGATGTCGGCCAACTCGTTCATCCGCATCCGCTGCTGCGGGGCCTCGGACAGTAGCGCGAGGATCTCGAAGTCGGACAGGTTGAGCCGCGCGTCGGTGGCCAGTTGCCGGTCCAGGGCACGCAGCAGCAGTCGGGTGCTGTCGAGGTACCCGCGCCACATCCGATGTTCCTCCGGGCTCAGCCACTGCGTGTCCATGCCCCCATAGTAGTTGATTTCAGAATGAGTTTCCCGTGGTAACGGTCGGAATAACCGGAAAACTAGTTTCGTTGTCAACTATCAGCTAGAGTATCCAACATGAGGAGGGCAGTCGTGTCGAGCACTGGTATGCAGTTCGGCATCTTCACCGTCGGCGATGTCACCGCCGACCCGACCACGGGTCGCACGCCGACCGAGGCCGAGCGGATCAAGGCGACGGTGGCGATCGCCAAGAAGGCCGAGGAGGTCGGCCTGGACGTCTTCGCCACCGGTGAGCACCACAACCCGCCGTTCGTGCCCTCATCGCCGACCACCCTGTTGGGCTACATCGCGGCGCAGACCGAACGGATTCAGCTGACCACCGCCACCACGTTGATCACGACCAACGACCCGGTGAAGCTCGCCGAGGACTACAGCGTGCTGCAGCACCTGGCCGATGGCCGGGTCGACCTGATGTTGGGGCGCGGCAACACCGGCCCGGTGTATCCGTGGTTCGGCAAGGACATCAGGACCGCCCTGCCGCTGACGGTGGAGAACTATCAGCTGTTGCGCCGGCTATGGCGGGAGGACGTCGTCGACTGGAGCGGGGAGCATCGCACCCCGCTGCACGGGTTCACCCTGGCGCCGCAGCCGCTGGACGGGGTTCCCCCCTTCGTCTGGCACGGTTCGATCCGCAGCCCCGAGATCGCCGAACTGGCCGCGCACTACGGCGACGGCTTCTTCGCCAACCACATCTTCTGGCCGCCGTCGCACACCAAGCGGATGGTGCAGCTCTACCGGCAGCGCTTCGAGCACTACGGCCACGGCGGCGCCGACCAAGCGATCGTGGGCCTGGGCGGTCAGGTGTTCCTGCGGCCCAACAGCCAGGACGCGGTCAACGAGTTCCGGCCGTACTTCGACAACGCCCCGGTCTACGGGCACGGTCCGAGCCTGGAGGAGTTCAGCGCCCAGACCCCGCTGACCGTCGGCTCACCGCAACAGGTCATCGACAAGACCCTGGGCTTCCGGGACTACGTCGGCGACTACCAGCGCCAGCTGTTCCTGGTCGACCACGCCGGCTTGCCGCTCAAGACGGTGCTGGAACAGCTCGACCTGCTGGGCGAGCACGTTATCCCGGTGCTGCGCAAGGAGTTTGCCGTCGGCCGCCCGGCGCACGTGCCCGGCGCGCCGACGCACCAGTCCCTGGTTGAGGCCGCGAGCCGGTCCGAGATCCAGGAGGCGTCATGAACCTCGTGGTGATCAGCGGTGGGCTGCGTGAGCCGTCGTCCACCCGGCTGCTGGCCGACCGGCTCGGTGCCGCGGTACACGCCGAACTCGGCTTGGCCGATATCGAGGTCGTCGAGCTGCGGCACCTGGCTCGGGCGATCACCGACGCCATGCTGACCGGCTTCGCCGCACCGGAGTTGGAGGCGGTGTTCGAGAAGGTCGCCGGTAGTGACGGGCTGGTCGCGGTGACGCCGACGTTCAACGCGACCTTCAGCGGGTTGTTCAAGTCGTTCTTCGACGTACTTCCCGAGCAGACCCTCAACGGCACGCCGGTGCTCATCGCAGCGACCGGCGGAACCGAGCGGCACTCCCTGGTGCTCGATCACGCCCTGCGGCCGATGTTCACCTATCTGCACGCGCTGGTGTCGCCCACCGGGGTGTACGCCGCGACGTCGGACTTCGGTGCGCGCGGGCTCGACGAGCGGATAGCCAAGGCGGCCAACGAATTTGCTCGACTTGTACCACTGTGCGGGCGCGCCCGCGGCGAAGCGGTCAACGCCGAACTCGATGAGATGCACCGCCTGCTCGCAGGCGCCCAACAATAAGGAGCAGTGAAAATGACGAACTTGGCGGTTATCTACTACTCGGCCACCGGACACGGCACCGCGATGGCGCAACGGGTGGCGAAGGCGGGCGAGGCGGCGGGCGCCGACGTGCGCCTGCGCCACATCGAGGAGACGCGGGACCCGGCCACCTTCGCGCACAACCCGGCGTGGACGGCCAACTATGAGGCGACCAAGGACCAGCCGGCCGCCACCGGCGATGACATCGTCTGGGCCGACGCCGTCATCTTCGGCTCACCCACCCGGTTCGGTTCTCCGGCAGCGCAATTGCGGACGTTCCTCGACTCGCTGGGCGGGCTGTGGGCCAAGGGTGCGCTCGCCGACAAGGTCTACGCCGGCTTCACCTCCAGTCAGACCGCGCACGGCGGGCAGGAGGCGACGCTGCTGAATCTCTACGTCTCGCTGATGCACTTCGGCGGGATCCTGGTGCCGCCGGGTTACACCGACCCGATCAAGTTCGCCGACGGCAACCCCTACGGGGTCGGGCACATCACCGGCCCGGACAACCAGAACGAGCTGAACGACGCCACCCTGGCCGCGCTCGATCACCTGGCCACCCGGGTGGTGGGGGTCGCCGCCAAGCTCGGTTGACCAGCGGCCCGCGATTGACCCAACTCCTGCTCGGGTAGACCACGGCCACCTACGAGATGGAGATTGGCCAATGAAGATCTTGATGCGGCTGCGTCACGCCCCGGTGCGGCTGGCCACCGGGGCGTTCATCCTGGATGCCGGAATCAACCACACCGAGCCTGACGAACAGACGGCGCAACAGGTCCACGGCATGGCGTCTGGTACCTACCCGTTCCTCTCCTCGATCGACCCGATGGCCTTCACGCGATTGCTCGGCTACGCAGAAGCGGCGTTGGGCGCGGCGCTGCTGACACCGGTGGTGCCGTCGATGCTCGCGGGCGCCGGTCTGGTGGCGTTCTCCGGCGGCCTCCTAGGGATGTATCTACGCACGCCGGGGATGCGGCGCGCGCAGAGTCTGCGCCCGACACCGGATGGCATCCCGCTGGCCAAGGATTCCTGGATGCTCGCCATCGGCGCCGGGCTGATCCTGGACGAACTGCTGTCACGTGCCCGACAGCCGGCGGCCCGCATCAGCGCCTAGCCCGACCTCTTGTGGCGTGACGCACCTCACACTAGGATGACCAGTGGTCATTCCAGTGAGGTGGTCCGATGCCGACGGTGACGTGGGGACGGGTCGACCCGGCGCGCCGGGCCGCGGTGCTGGACGCCTCCGAGGCGGAGTTCAGCGCGCGCGGCTTCTCGCACGGCAGCCTCAACGTCATCGCCCGGCGCGCCAAGGTCGCCAAAGGCAGCCTGTTCCAGTACTTCGCCGACAAGGCCGACCTGTACGCGTTCGTCGCCGACACCGCAGGTCAGCGGGTGCGGTCCTACATGGAGCGACAGATCGTCGAACTCGACTCCAGCCGGCCGTTCTTCGAATTCCTCACCGACATGCTCGACGTGTGGGTCGCCTACTTCGCCGACCATCCGCGGGAGCGGGCGCTGCATGCCGCAGCCAGCCTGGAAGTCGACACCGACGCCCGGATCAGTGTGCGTACCGTCATGCACCGGCACTACCTGGAGGTGCTGCGCCCCCTGGTGGCTGACGCGCAGGCCCGCGGCGACCTGCGTCCCGACGCCGACACCGGCGCACTGCTGTCGCTGCTGCTGCTGATCCTCCCGCACCTGGCGCTGGCGCCTTACCTGCGCGGCATCGATCCCATCCTAGGACTCGACGAGCCCACCCCGGAACTACCGGCCCTGGCGGTACGCCGGCTGGTCGCCGTGCTGGCCGCGGCATTCGGCGGCGAGACAACTCGCCATCGGCACCACTCGAAGGAGGCAGTTCCATGACCCGTACCCACTTCGACTCACTGGCGGCGGGCGGACTGAACTGGGACAGTCTGCCGCTCAAGCTGTTCGCCGGTGGCAACGCGAAATTCTGGAACCCCGCCGACATCGACTTCTCCCGCGACCGAGCGGATTGGGAGGCGCTGACCGACCGGGAACGCGACTACGCCACCCGGCTGTGCGCGCAGTTCATCGCCGGTGAGGAGTCGGTGACCCAGGACATCCAGCCGTTCATGGCGGCGATGCGCGCCGAGGGCCGGCTCGGTGACGAGATGTATTTGACCCAGTTCGCCTTCGAAGAGGCCAAGCACACCCAGGTGTTCCGGATGTGGCTCGACGCGGTCGGGATCACCGAGCAGTTGGACAGCTACCTCGAGCCGCTCCCGACCTATCTGCGGATCTTCAACGAGGAGCTGCCGGAATCACTCGGCGCGTTGTCGGATGATCCCTCACCGGCGACGCAAATTCGGGCGGCGGTGACCTACAACCATTTCGTCGAGGGCACGCTGGCACTGACCGGGTACTACGCCTGGCACAGGATCTGTGTGGAGCGCGGCATATTGCCCGGCATGCAGGCGCTGGTCGGGCACATCGCCGACGACGAGCGACGCCACATGGCCTGGGGCACGTTCACCTGCCGGCGCCACGTCGCCGCGGACGACGCCAACTGGACGGTGTTCGAAGCGCGCATGAACGAGCTCATGCCGCTACTGGGCAGCTACACCGCAGAGGGGGACGCGATCTACGGCGGCGACACCCCATTCGGCCTGTCCCCCGAAGTGGTGTTCAACTACGCGATGGACAAGGGAATGCGGCGGTTCGGCACGATCAGCAGCGCCCGCGGCCGCCCGGTCGGCGAAATCGACCTGGACTACAGCCCGGTGCAACTGGAGGACACCTTCGCCGATGAGGACAGCAAACTGCTGGCGGCCGCCTCCGCCTGAACCCGGCGGCTCAGGCCACCCACACCGTCTTGAGGTTGCAGAACTCGCGAATGCCGTGCCCGGACAGCTCCCGGCCGTAGCCTGACCGCTTGATCCCGCCGAACGGCAACTCCGGGTAGGACACCGTCATCCCGTTGATGAAGACCTGCCCGGCCTCGATCTCGTCGGCGAAGCGGCTGCTCTCGGCTTCGTCGCGGGTCCAGGCGTTGGATCCCAGTCCGAAGGTGGTGGCATTGGCGATCTCGATGGCCTCGTCGATGCCGGCGGCGCGGTAGACCGATGCCACCGGGCCGAACACCTCCTCGGTGTACAGCGCCATGTCGCGGGTGATGTCGGTGACCACGGTGGGTGGGTAGAACCAGCCCGGGCGGTCGAGTCGCTTCCCGCCGCAACGGATCACCGCACCGGCCGCGGCCGCAGTGTCGACCTGCTGCTCGACCTCGTCGCGGCCCTGCTCGGTGGCCAGCGGCCCGACGTCGGTGTCGGGGTCGGTGGGATCGCCGACCCGCAGCGCCGACATCTGATCGGTGAACTTGGCCACGAAGTCGTCGTAGATGTCGGTGTGGACGATGAACCGCTTGGCCGCGATACAGGATTGGCCGTTGTTCTGTACCCGGGCCTTGACCGCGGTGGTTACCGCGGTTTCCAGATCGGCCGACGGCATGACGATGAAGGGGTCACTGCCGCCCAGTTCCAGCACCGTGTGTTTGACCTCGTCGCCGGCGATGGCCGCCACCGACCGCCCGGCCGGCTCGCTTCCGGTCAGGGTTGCCGCGGCCACCCGCGGGTCGCGCAGCACCCGCTCGACAGCGCCCGATCCGATCAGCAGGGTCTGGAAACAGCCGTCGGGAAAACCGGCGCGCGACAACAGGTCCGCCAGGTACAGCGCGGTCTGCGGCACGTTGGAGGCATGTTTGAGCAGGCCGACGTTGCCGGCCATCAGGGCCGGCGCAGCGAACCGCACCGCTTGCCAGAGCGGGAAGTTCCACGGCATCACCGCCAGCACCACCCCGAGCGGCTGGTAGCGCGCGAACGCCTTCGACGCGTTGACCGTCGAGGCATCGGCGGGCTCGTCGGCCAACAACGCCGCACTGTGGTCGGCGTAGAACCGGAAACCCTTGACGCACTTGAGCGCTTCTGCCTTGGCGGAGGCCAGCGTCTTGCCCATCTCGAGGGTCATCATCGCGGCGACCTCGTCGGCTTCGGCCTCCAGCAGGTCGGCGGCCGCGTGCGTCCATTTGGCGCGCTGGGCGAAATCGGTACGACGGTAGTCGGTGAAGCGGGCCGCGGCGCGCGCGATCGCGGCCTCGATCTGCGCCTCGGTGGCTGCGGTGAACGTCTTGACCGTCTCCCCGGTCGCCGGGTTGGTGGTGGCAATTGCGGGCACGCGGGCCTCCTTCGGGCGCTGCGGTGTGGCGTGTGCAGGTCCAGCCTGCCATCCCCGAACCGCGTAGGCTCGCCACGAGCCAGAATCAGTACGTCGATACGGGAGTCACCGGATGCGTTTCAACCCCCCGCCCAACTGGCCGCCTGCGCCGCCCGGCTGGGCGCCGGATGCCAACTGGGCGCCGGATCCGTCGTGGCCGCCTCCGCCGCCCGGTTGGCAGCTGTGGGTCGACGACTCGACTCCGGTGCCCTATCCGCCGTACGCGGCGCCGTGGCCGATGCCGATGCCCGAGCACCGGCCGCGCAAAATGTTGTGGCTTTCGCTGGCCGCGGCCGCGGTTGCCCTCGTGGTGGTCCTCGGACTGGTGCTGAGCTTCGGCGGTCGCCTCACGGCCGAGGACAAGCCGTCCCGCAAGCCCGACATCACCGAGCTGACGTCGGACATGCTGGTCGACCGGGCTTCCTTCCCGGACCCCTCGGGCGGCAAATGGATCAGCGGGGTCAACGACGCCGGTGACGCTCCTTCGGAGATGCCGAATCTGACCGTCGACCCGCCGGAATGCGCTGACTTCTACTCCAGTCCCACGTCGGCCACCCAGACGGCGACGGCCACGTTGGCCAAGCTGCAACCCGGTGGTCTGCACTCGATGAGGGTGCGCCTGGCGCTGACGCCGGATCGCCCGAACCTCAAGGCCTTTGTGGACAAGTGTCAGTCGTTCCGACAGACCTTCGAGGCCGGTGGGCGCAGCGTCACCACCGATATTCAGCTCAGCCCGCTCGATGCCGAGGGGGTGCCGCCCTGGGCGGTCGCGACGGTGATCACGAGCTCCAGCAAGGCCGCCATCCGGTTGCCGATCGCGATCACCGCTTCCACGATCTCCGGTTACTACCGCGGGGTGCTCGTCGTCGCCACCAGCAATGACATCGGGCTGCGAACCGGCAACGACGACGCCGACGCTGAGGCGGCCAACGCCGAGGCACTGGTGAAGCTGTTTAACACCCAGATCGAGAAGCTCGAAGCCGCCTCGTAGGCCCCGGCAGCCCCAGTGGCCCCATGGCTGGACTGGGTAGACGCGTCCGAATCGGATAGCGCCGGCGCTATCGCTGGAGCTTCGTGCCCACTGATATCGCTTCCGATATCCGATTCGAACAGCTCACTATGCCGAGTTGGCGGTGCCAATGGTGCTGTTGGGGCCGAGGTTATCTCGACCACCGCGGGCGACCACCGCCGTCGCGACCAGCACCGCAACCGACACCAACGCCGCCAGCTGCACCCCCGCGGAATGGCCGGCATAGCCGTCGACCGACCGCCACGGATGCCGGCACAACACCGCACCCGCCAGGATCAGCCCGCCGGCACTCAACCCCAGCCGGGCCGCATCAAAGGCCCGCCGACGATGCCGCAGCGCGAACATCAGGGCCAGCGCCGCCCCGAACACCGCGGCTCCGGCGGTCCCGGCGATCAGCGCGCCGACCGTCAACGCCGCCACCACCGCCGCCCGGCGGCCGGGCTCCCAGGGCTGCGCCGGGGGACCGGGATCACCTCTCCGGCGTGCCGGCCACCAGGCCAGCAGGGCCAGCAGCGGCAAGAGGGCCAGACCGCCGGCCATCCCCAGGCGGTACATCCGGTTGGGTCCAAAGGTCAGCGTGAGCGTGCTGTCGGTACCTGCCGGCACCACCCAGCCCTGCTGCCATCCGTTGACCGCCACCGGAACCAGTCGGGTGCCGTCCTGCGTGCGCGCCACCCAGCCGCCGTTGATGCTCTCCGGAACGACCAGCACCCGCGGAGTCGCCGCGCCGGGCACCGTCACCTCCCGACGGGCCGCATCCCACGTGCCGATGTCGGCGGGCGTCGTCGTGGATCCGGCCAGACTGTGCGCCGCCGTCGGCCCGGACAGCGTCGCGCTGTCGATGACGAACGCCGAACCCGGACTGATCAGCAACTCCTGTTCGCCGGGCGGCAACGCGATCGGCCGCTTGTCGCAAGGGCGTGCCGGCACCGGTTGGTCATCGAGCAGGGCACCCACGGTGGTCGTGATCGAGGTGTGGACGAACCGGCCGGCGATCGCGATGATCGGGCCGTGGCCGCAGCCCAGGCTGACCCGGCGCGACCGGTTGCGCGACGGGTCGGCGGGCGCGACCGGACGGCCGTCGGCGCCGAGCACCCTGACCTCGGCCAGCCCCGGCGGTTTGAGCTGGTCGAAGCCGATCGCCGTGCGGTCGATCACATCCTCCCAGCCCAGCAGACTGATGGTGACGGTGTCGGTGACCCGCGGTTGCAACGCCACGCGCTGGTCGTCGGAGTCGTCCAGTTCCCGTACCTGCGGGCCGGAGCCGAGATCGATGGCCACCATGGTGGGCCGGGCCGGCAGCGGCGACCTGCTGGCGGCGAACTGCAATCCGGCCACGTGGACCGGCCGCGGCAGCGTCAGGGTCAGGGTCGGCGGAGAGCGGTGGGCGACCACCCGCTGCGACGCGGTCCAGGAGGTGCGCGGATCACCGTCCGCGGCGGCGTAGGCCGATCCGAGCACGTCGAGCACGTCGGCATCGCCATGGGCTCGGGTGGTGCCGGGCTCGGCGATCAGGTCGACCAGATTGGGCCCCTGACGTGGCCGCACCCACACCATCGGGGTCACCGAGATCGGCCGCGGCACGTTCAGGGTGCGGCTGAAGGTGGCGGGCTCCTCGGGCTCCAGCATCATCGAGGCCGCGCAGCGGACGGTGTCGGCGGTCGCCGCACACCCGGTCCGGCCCGGCAGGCCGGCACCCAGATCCCACTGCGCCACGTGTGCGCCCGCCGGCGGGGCCGGCACCAGCGCGGTGTGGCGCAGGTCGACCGGATGCGCGAAACCCGAAGCGTCGTACTGGGTGACCGACAAGTCGGTGATACCGAACTGCACGCCGCGCGATCCGTCGTCGGTGCCGGAGGCCGTGATGCGCACCCAGGGCGTCTCACCGTAGGGCAGCGCGGCGGTCAACGGCTCGCCGGCGTGGTCGAACCGCAGCGTGGTGGTGCCGTTGACGGTCGAGATCTGGATCCGCCGCACCTGCGCGCCGACGGCCGTCGCGCTGGGCGTCACGGTGATGGTGCCGTTGGTCAACGGACGATCGAAGTCCACCTGCAGCCACTGACCGACCGCGGACTGCAGCGCGTTGGACACCCAGGCGGTGCCCGAGTCGCCATCGATGGCGGCGGCCGGCGACGTCGACGGCGCGACGTCGGGCAGGGTGGTGGCGTCCGAGGAGGAACTCGACGCGGTGAGTCGCCCGCCGACCCAGCCGCCGAAGACGGTGGCGGCCCCGGGCGTCGGATAGTCCGGCACCCGGCTGTGGGTGTGGCGGGAGTCGCCGGCGGCCCGGATCGTCGATGAGTGGTCGTCGACCCGGCCGTAGTCGGTTTCGCGCGCCAGCGGGGTATCGGTGACGGTGACTCCGACATGGCGCGGCGGCCCCAGATCGGCGCGGCGGGCATCAGCGGTCATCAGCACTGGGCCCAGCACCGGCTCGCCGCGCAACCGACGGTGTTCGTCCAGTCGCAACAACACCTCCGGGCCCCCGGCGACCCGCGGCATCGCATCGAGCTCGGCCAGATACGGCGCGCCCGGGTTGGCGCCGGCGTCGCCGACCCGGTAGATCTCGATCGCCGGATAGGCCGGGCGCAGGCCGCTGTCGGAGACGAATCCCGGCACCGTGCCCGACCCCACCGGCTCGCCGAACTGCGCCACCAGGTGCAGTCCCGGAGAGCCGTCGACGGCGCGGTGCACCAGCAGCGGTCGGGCCGACCGCGAGGTGTCGGGGTCCAAGTCGTTACGTACCACCAGATACGAGATGCCTTGGCGGGCAAGGGTGTCGGCCAACCCAGCTGAGGGGCGGCCGGCGGCGAACAGGCGCTGCACCGAGTCCAGTGCCCGGATGGTCTGCGGTGGGGTCAGCGGAATCGAGTCCCGCACCCCCCACGGACCCGCGTCGAGCACCTGCAGGGGTTCGTCGTGACTGCTGCCCCAGGTCTGGGTGGCGAACGGCGCCCCCGGCGCCACCAGCACCCGTCCCGGGGTAGGGCCGCCATTGTTGTGTTCGTCGAGCCAGGCGGCGGCGTCGCGCCAGTATTGGGGCAGCGCGGAAAACGTCCCCGGCGGGGTGAGCCGGCCGGTCCAGGCCAGCGACGTGCTGACCATCAGCGCCGTCAGGAGCACCAGCCCGACCGCGGCCGCCTTGTGGTGCTCGGGGTGAACGTAAGCGCGCCGCCACACCGGCGCCGGGGCGCTGCCCGGCAGTGGGATACGGCCCAGCAGGTAGGTGAGCCCCAGCACCAGCGGGATCCGGATCACCGACTCGAGCTTGTGGACGTTGCGCAGCGGGGCTCCGGCGCCGTCGAGAAACGCCTGCACCAGAGGCGCCAGCGGCGAGCCCAGGCTGCCCGCATAGCCGAGGGCCAGCAGTGTCACCCCGATGAGCAGCATGGCCACCAGCCGCCCGGCGCCGGGAAGCTGCCGGCGCAGCATGCCGGTCAGGCCGGCGAGCCCGCCGGCGGCCACCAAACAGGTGCCCAGGATCATCACCGGGCGGGTGACCAGCGGCGCGCCCGCGGTGGCGTTCGGCGCGACGAACGGCGTCCAGCTGTGCGTGCCGCGCAGCATCTCGGTCAGCGACGTCCACCGGGTCGTCACACCGGCAGATTCGATGAAGTCCAGGAACGGCGGACTGACCCGGCCCAGCAGCACCAGGGCCACCACCCACCACGTCACGGCCAGCGCCAGGGCCAGCAGCCACCAGCCGGTGAAGGACAACCAGCGCCGGGTCGGGCGATGACACAGCCACCAGAGGATCGCCGGCAGGCAACCCGCCAGCGTTGCGACCGCATTGACGGCGCCCATCAGGGCGACCGCCACCCCGGCCTGGCCGGCCAGCATACGCACCGGTCGCGCCGGAGTTTCGGTGTCCGGGGCGCCGAGCGCCCGGATGACCGGCAGCAGCACCCACGGCGCCAGCATCATCGGCAGCGTCTCCGAGGAGATCGAGCCCAGGGTGGTCAACACCCGCGGCGACAGCGCGAAGGCCGCGGCGCCGATCAGCCGCGCCGTCGGCGTCCCGATCCGCAACGTCTCGGCGACCCGCAGCAGGCCCCAGAATCCGACCGTGAGCAGCAGGGCCCACCACAGTCGCTGGATGACCCAGCCGGGCAGCCCCACCAGGTCGCCGATCAGGAAGAAGGCGCCGTGCGGAAACAGGTAGCCGTATGCCTGGTTCTGCACCTGGCCGAACGGCAGCTCGCTGCTCCACAGGTTGACGGCGCGGGCCAGAAACCGCAGCGGAGCAGCGGTCAGGTCGAGCTTGGTGTCGGGGGAGATCCGTCCGGGCGCCTGGATGAAGCTGCAGGCCAATGAGAGTGTGCCGACCAGCCACAGCCAGCGCCGGGACAACGGTGTCACATCCTGCGACTCCGCCTGCGAACGGCCGGAAGCCGGCGGCGTTCGCAGGTCAGCCGCGGTTGCCGTATTCCACCCTGTTCAGCACCGAGGACGCCGGGTCGCCACCGGCGATCTGCGGCTTGGTGTCTTGTTGCACCATCAAGGTGACGCCGAAAACAGCCGCCGCACCGAGCAACACCCCGACGACGATGCTGATGGCCGCCGGCACCACGAATCGAGGCATGCTCTGGCTCCTTCCGCAGTCCCGCGACGTGATCTCGGGGCACCGTCAAACCCCGCTGGCCCCGACCGCCAACCTAGCATGCGGGCCTTGGGTGGCCTGGTGTTCCGGCCGTGACAGCATGGTGCAATGCCACGACCGATGCCTGGATCGCTGACTCGCCACCTGCCCGGCCTGCTGCTGGCGGCCGTGATGCTGCCGGCGCTGGTGACGGCCTGCTCGACCCGAACCCAGCCCTCCGAACCGTCAACGGAATCGGAGTCCGCTGGCGCCACGACGGCTGCTGCAGCACCGGTCGATCCGGTCTGCGAGCAGCTGGCGGCGTTGCCGCTCCGCGACAAGTTGGCGCAGCTGGTGATGGTCGGCGTCCGCGATGCAGCCGACGCGCGGGCAGTGGTGAGCGATCACCATGTCGGCGGCATCTTCATCGGCAGCTGGACCGAGTTGTCCATCCTGACCGACGGTTCGCTCAAAGAGATCGCCGGAACCGACGGGCTGCTGCCGCTGGCGGTCAGCGTCGACGAGGAGGGCGGCCGGGTGTCGCGGCTGTCGAAGTTGATCGGGCCGTCGCCGTCGGCGAAGGAACTGGCCGCCACACGCAGCGTCACGCAGGTGCGCGAGCTGGCGGCCGAGCGGGGACGCAAGATGGCCGAGCTGGGCATCACCGTCGACTTCGCGCCCGTCGTCGACGTGGTGGACGCCGGCACCGACGACGAGACGGTGATCGGGGACCGCTCGTTCGGGTCGGATCCGGCCAAGGTCACCGAGTACGCCGGGGCGTACGCCCAAGGGCTGCGTGATGCCGGGCTGTTGCCGGTGCTCAAGCACTTCCCGGGTCACGGCCACGGTTCCGGTGACTCGCACACCGCCGGCGCGGTGGCCACGCCGCCGTTGGCGCAGCTGCAGGACAACGATCTGGTGCCCTACCGCACACTGGTCAGCCAGGAGCCGGTGGCCGTGATGCTGGGCCACCTGGAGGTGCCCGGCCTCACCGAAGACCCCGCCAGCCTGAGCCCGGCCGCGGTCAACCTGCTGCGCACCGGCACCGACTATCACGGCCCGGCGTTCTCCGGGCTGGTGTTCACCGACGACCTGTCGTCGATGGCCGCCATCACCGAGCATTACGGCGTCGCCGAGGCGGTGCTGCGCAGCTTGGCGGCCGGTGTCGACATCGCGCTGTGGGTCACCACCGACGACGTACCGGCGGTGCTGGATCGCCTCGAGCAGGCGGTGGCCGCCGGCGAACTGAAGCAAGAGGGGATCGACGCCTCGCTGGCGCGGGTGGCCGCGGTCAAAAAGCCCGGTACCCACTGCCAACGGTGATCTCGCCGCCGCGACCGATCACAGAAGTTACTCTTCGGTAAGATCGTCCGGCAGGCAGAACGCGGAAGGACCCGGAGTCGATGGCAGCGGGCAGCAAGCGGTTACCCAGGGCCGTACGTGAACAGCAGATGCTCGACGCCGCCGTGCAGATGTTCTCGATCAACGGCTACCACGAGACCTCGATGGACTCGATCGCGGCGGCCGCGCAGATCTCCAAGCCGATGCTGTATCTGTACTACGGCTCCAAAGAGGAGCTGTTCGGAGCCTGTCTGGACCGCGAGCTGCAGCGCTTCGTCGAGGCGGTGCGCACCGCCATCGACTTCCAGCAACCCCCGAAAGACCTGCTGCGGAACGCGGTTCGGTCGTTCCTGCACTACATCGACGCCAACCGGGCGTCCTGGATCGTGATGTATGCCCAGGCCACCAGTTCGCAGGCGTTCGCTCATACCGTGCGCGAGGGCCGCGAGCGGATCGTTGAGCTGGTCGGCCGGCTGTTGCGCGCCGGCACCCGCAACCCCGAGCCCGGCGTCGACTTCGAGCTGATGGCGGTGGCGCTGGTGGGCGCCGGCGAGGCGATCGCGAGCCGGGTCAGCACCGGCGACACCGACGTCGACGAGGCGGGCCAGCTGATGATCGACCTGTTCTGGCGTGGCCTCAAGGAAGCCCCGGGCGGGCGCGACGGAGCCGAGAGCGCCGCTGCCGGCTAGATCGCCCGCACCGCGCCGGTCAGATACGGATAGCCCTTGGCGACGTTGCGCAGCGCCAGATCCCAGCCGCCCTCGACCCGGTCGACATAGAGGCCCGGGCTGGCCGGCAGCAGCATCGGCTTGCCGAACTTCACCGCGTACTCCACCGCGTCCGGCAGGGCCCCTTCGATGTTGGCCAGAACCGCTGCCGCCGAGAACATCCCGTGGGCGATCGCGGTCGGGAAGCCGAACAGCTTAGCGCCGATCGAACTGGTGTGGATCGGGTTGTGGTCGCCACCGGCCGAGGCGTAGCGCCGGATCTGGCCCGGCGTGACCCGCAGCACCGCATTGGGCGGTCCCAACTTGGGCTGTTTGGCCGGGGGCGGCTTCGGCTCGTCGGACAGGCTGGTGCGCTGCTGGTGCAGGAACGTCGTCACCTGATGCCAGGCTGGGTCGTTGCCGACGTTGATGTCGGTGACGATGTCGACCAGCAGACCCTTGCGATGCTCGCGCAGGTTCTCCGCGTGCACGCTGACCCCGACGGTGTCGGTGACCGCGATCGGGCGGTGTTGGACGATTCGGTTCTCGGTGTGCACCGAACCCATTGCGGCGAACGGGAAATCGAACCCGGTCGCCAGCTCCATCACCCTCGGGAACGTCAGGGCGAACGGGTAGGTCAGCGGCACCTGATCGCCGTAACGCAACCCGGTGGCCGCCGCGTACTCGGCGACGTGGCCCGGGTCGATGGCCAGCTCGTCGACCCGCAATGTGCGGTCCGGCACGGTGCCGGCGCGCGGCACGAATGGCAGCGCCCCGGCGACCGCCCGCAACATGTTCTTGATGCCACTTGGTTGAGTCATTTCGACTATGCCCCCAGCATGGCCTGGCCGCAGACCCGGATCGTGTTGCCGGTCACCGCATTCGACGCCGGGCTGGCGAAGTAGGCGATCAGCTCGGCGACGTCGACGGGCTGGCCGCCCTGGAACAGCGAGTTGAGCCGGCGGCCGACTTCGCGGGTGGCCAGCGGGATCGCCGCGGTCATCTCGGTCTCGATGAAGCCGGGAGCGACGGCGTTGATCGTGATGCCCTTGGGCGCCAGCACCGGCGCCAGCGCATCGGTCAGCCCGATCATCCCGGCTTTGGTGGCCGCGTAGTTGGTCTGGCCGCGGTTGCCGGCGATGCCGGCCATCGACGACAGGCCGATCACCCGGCCGCCCTCACCGATGCTGCCATTGGCCACCAGGCCCTCGGTAAGCCGTTGCGGGGCAAGCAGGTTGACCGCCAGCACCGCGTTCCACCGGGCGTCGTCCATGTTGGCCAGCAGCTTGTCGCGGGTGATGCCGGCGTTGTTGACCAGCACGTCGGCCTTGCCGCCATAGTGCTCTTTGAGATGGGCGGCGATCTGATCGACCGCGTCGTCGGCGGTGACGTCCAGGTCCAGCGCGGTGCCGCCCACCCGGGCGGCCGTCTTCTCCAGCGCTTCGGCCGCCTGCGGCACGTCGATCGCCACCACCTTGGCGCCGTCGCGGGCGAACACCTCGGCGATGGTGGCCCCGATACCGCGCGCGGCGCCGGTGATGATGGCCACCTTGCCCTCCAGTGGGCGGTCCCAGTCGGCGGGAGCGGTGGCGTCGTCGGCGCCGACGTAGAACACCTGCCCGTCGACGTAAGCCGAGCGGGCCGACAAGATGAACCGCATCGTCGATTCCAGGCCGGTGGCGCCGGGCTTGGCGTCCGGCGACAGGTACACCAGCTGCGCGGTGGCGCCGCGCTGCAGTTCCTTGCCCAGCGAGCGGGTGAAGCCCTCCAGCGCGCGCTGGGCGATCCGCTCGTCGGCGCTGCCGGTCGCATCCGGGGTGGTGCCGACCACGACGAGCCGGCCGCAACGGCCCACGTTGCGCAGCAGCGGCGTGAAAAACTCGTGCAGCGCGGTCAGCCCGGCCGGTGACGTGATGCCGGTGGCATCGAAGACCAGCCCGCCGAACGAGTCGGCCCACCGGCCGCCGAGGTTGTCGCCGACGACTTCGTAGTCGTCGGCGAGCGCGGCGCGCAGCGGTTCGGCCACCCGGCCGTCTCCGCCGATCAACAGCGGTCCGGCCAGCGGCGGCTCGCCGACCCGGTAGCGGCGCAGCGTCTCGGCCTGGGGGACGCCGAGTTGCTTGGCCAGGAACGATCCTGGGCCGGAGTTCATGATCTGGGACAACAGGTCCGAGGGAAGCTTGGGAGCCACTTAGCTGCCTTCCGTGTGGGGACGTGTGCCTGGTGCAGGCGACGGTGTCGACAACGAACTTACTCCAGAGTAAGAATACTGGGTAGTATCACGTCCAATCGCCCCGGCAATGCGGGGCGCCCCAGTAGACGGAGAGATCGTGGCATCTGGATCTGCTGCTAAGTCCACACCCGCCGACACCGGCGCGCGACGTCGCGTCGCCGTCCTCGGTGGCAACCGCATTCCGTTCGCACGGTCCGACGGCGCCTACGCCAGCGCGTCCAACCAGGACATGTTCACCGCGGCGCTCGGCGGCCTGGTCGACCGGTTCGGGCTGGCCGGCGAGAAGCTGGACGCGGTGATCGGCGGCGCAGTGCTCAAGCACAGTCGCGACTTCAACCTGATCCGGGAATGCGTGCTCGGCTCGGCGTTGTCGCCCTACACGCCCGCCTTCGACCTGCAGCAGGCCTGCGGCACCGGCCTGCAGGCGGCGATCTGCGCAGCCGACGGTATCGCCGCCGGTCGCTACGAGGTGGCCGCCGCGGGCGGGGTGGACACCACCTCCGACGCGCCCCTGGAGGTCGGCAACGAACTGCGTCGCACCCTGCTGGCGTTGCGTCGGTCCAAGTCGAACATGCAGCGCCTCAAGCTGGTCGGCAAGCTGCCGGCCACCCTGGGGGTGGAGATCCCGGCCAACAAGGAGAACCGCACCGGGCTTTCCATGGGCGAGCACCAGGCGATCACCACCAAGAAGATGGGGATCAAGCGGGTCGACCAGGACCAGCTGGCCGTCGCCAGCCACCGCAACATGGCCGCCGCCTACGATCGCGGCTTCTTCGACGACCTGGTCACCCCGTTCCAGGGCCTCTACCGCGACAACAACCTGCGGCCCGAGTCGAGCCCGGAGAAGCTGGCCACCCTCAAACCGGTGTTCGGAGCCAAGGCCGGCGACGCCACCATGACCGCGGGCAACTCCACGCCGCTGACCGACGGCGCGTCGGTGGCGCTGCTGGCCAGCGAGGAGTGGGCGGCCGCGCACAAGCTGACCCCGCTGGCCTACTTCGTCGACTCCGAGACCGCCGCCGTCGACTATGTCAACGGACCCGATGGGCTGCTGATGGCCCCGACCTACGCGGTGCCGAGGTTGTTGGCCCGCAACGGTCTGACCCTGCAGGACTTCGACTTCTACGAGATCCACGAGGCATTCGCCTCGACGGTGCTGTGCCACCTGGCGGCGTGGGAGTCCGAGGAATACTGCAAGGAGCGACTGGGACTCGATGCCGCGCTGGGTGCCATCGACCGATCCAAGCTCAACGTCAACGGCTCGTCGCTGGCCTCCGGGCACCCGTTCGCGGCCACCGGCGGGCGGATCGTGGCGCAGGCGGCCAAGCAGATCGCCGAAGCCAAGGCCGCCAAGAAGAACAAGCCGGTGCGTGCGCTGATCTCGATCTGTGCCGCCGGCGGCCAAGGCGTGGCCGCAATCCTGGAGGCATAGCGCCGGCCCGCGGGACGGGCCGTCGATAACCACGTTTGTGTCGGGCCACCCCGGGGTAGTCCACAGCACGGCGCGCTCCGTGTGGTCGTCTGCCCCCAGCGTTAGCGCGGAGCAGCCTGGGCTTGGCTCGCCGCTGGACTGAGGGGATCCAGCGGCGGCCAACCTCTTTCGGTTAACCTCGTCGGCTTCGAGCCGCTCCGATCGCGGCGTCCCACAGCAGCAATGCGGAGGCCTTCAACTGCGCCGGCCTGGCCAGATCCCGGGCCATCAACGCGGTAGCCGCCGCCTTGGTCTTCGCCGACGCCTTGGACAGGTGACCGGAGTCGAACGGCGGCTGCGGGTCGTATTCCATCGACAACTGGATGACCTTCGCGCGGTCCTCGCCACCGATTCGCCCGGCCAGCCACAACCCGAGATCGATGCCGGCCGAGACTCCGGCGCAGGTGACGATGTCACCGGAGTGCACGATGCGTTCGTCACCGACCGGGGTGACGCCGAATGCCTTCAGAGCGGGAAGCGCCAGCCAATGTGAGGTGGCCCGCTTACCGGCCAGCAGCCCGGCGGCGGCCAGGATGATCGACCCCGAGCACACCGACGCCGTCCAGGTCGCCGTCGCATGGGCTTGCCGCACCCACGCCAACAGTTTCTCGTCGCGGGCGTGCTCGGTCGTGGTCATGCCGCCGGGCACCACAATGACGTCCGGAGAAGGGGTTTCGTCGAATGAGTGGGTGGCTCCGACGATGAGCACACCGGAATCGGCGGTGATCGGGCCGGGCTCGTGCCAGACGAACCGCACCTGTGCGTCGGGCAGCCAGCGCAGCACCTCGTAGGGGCCGATGAAATCCAGGGCGGTGAAGCCGGGATAGAGCACGATTGCGATTTGCATGGGTTGTCCTTCCGGTGTCAGGCGAACGTCTTGCGGTAGTGGTCGGGGGAGATGCCGAGCCGACGGATAAAGGTGCGGCGCAACGTTTCCGCGGTGCCGAAGCCGCAGCGGCCGGCGATCGCGACGACGGTGTCGTCGGTCTCTTCGAGCTGTCGGCGCGCAGCCTCGGTACGCACCCGCTCCACGTAGGCGCCCGGCGCGAGTCCGACCTCGTCGGTGAAAACCCGGGTGAAGTGCCGAGGACTCATCGCGGCATGGGCGGCCAGGTCGGAGATCCGGTGCGGGCCAGCGGGTTCGGATTCGACCAGTTGTTGCACGTCGCGGATCGGCGCACGGCGCGCCCTCGGTAGCCAGACCGGGGCCGCGAATTGGGTCTGCCCGCCCGGCCGTCGCAGGTACAGCACCAGCCAGCGGGCCACGGTCTGGGCCACCTCGGTGCCGTGATCGTCTTCGACCAGCGCCAGCGCCAGGTCGATCCCGGAGGTGACACCCGCGGCGGTCCACACCGATTCCGAGCTCCGCAGGAAGATCGGCTCCGGGTCGACGCTGACCGCCGGGAACTCCCGGGCCAGCGCGTCGGCGAACGCCCAGTGCGTGGTGGCTCGGCACCCGTCGAGCAGCCCCGCCGATGCGGCCAGAAAAGCCCCGGTGCACACACTGATCACTCGTCGGCTGTGCGCCGAGGCGATACGGATCCACTCCAGAACCTGCGGGTCGGCCCGAGCTGCATCCACACCGCTGCCGCCGGGCAGCACCACCGCGTCGACGGCATCGGTGGGGTCGGGCAGTGCGCTCGTCGCCAGTGCCAGTCCGCTGCTGGTGGCGATCGGCTCGCCCCCGGCGCTGGCCACCGTGACCTCGTACCCGTCGTCGCCGCGGCCGGCGCCCAGCAGGGCCAGCGATGCCCCGGCGAACACCTCCGACGGCCCGAACACATCCAGCGCTTGGACGCCGGGATAGCCCACGATGATGACCTTGTGTGTCACGCCCCCAGTGTCAGCCGCCGAACCCGGTGGCGTCTACGCCATACATCCCACTAATCAGGCCATGCCCTCTCTCGCCGAGCAGACGCGTAAGCCCCCATTTCGCCTCTGATTTGGGGGCTTTCATGTCTGGTCGCCCGGATGAGGGCCGCCAATGGCAACAGGCCCCCGGGGGATCGCCCCGGAGGCCTGCGCGGTCTGTGGTGTTGTCAGCGCTTAGAAAGCCGCTTCGTCGAGCTCCATGATGTCGTTGTCGATGGCGTCGATCACCGAGCGGGTGCTGGTCAGCAGCGGCAGGAAGTTCTTGGTGAAGAACGACGCCACCGCGATCTTGCCTTCGTAGAAGGCCCGGTCAGCACCCTCGACACCGGCGTCGAGCTTCTCCACGGCCACCGCGGCCTGGCGGGCCAGCAACCAGCCGATCACCAGGTCGCCGACGCTCATCAGGAAGCGCACCGACCCCAGGCCCACCTTGTAGATGCTGGAGATGTCCTCCTGCGCGGCCATCAGGTAGCCGGTCAGCGTCGCCGCCATTCCCTGCACGTCGGCCAGTGCGGTGGCCAGCAGCTCCCGCTCCGCCTTGAGCCGGCCGTTGCCGGACTCGTTGGCGATGAACGCCTCGATCTCGCCCGCGACGTGGGCCAGCGCCTGGCCCTTGTCACGGATGATCTTGCGGAAGAAGAAGTCCTGCGCCTGAATCGCCGTGGTGCCCTCGTAGAGCGAGTCGATCTTGGCGTCACGGATGTACTGCTCGATCGGGTAGTCCTGCAGGAAGCCCGAGCCGCCCAGGGTCTGCAGGCTCTCGGTGAGCTTGGCGTACGCCTGCTCGGAGCCCACACCCTTGACGATCGGCAGCATCAGGTCGTTGACCTTGACCGCCAGCTCGGCGTCCACCCCGTGTAGGGCCTCGGCCACCGCGGCGTCCTGGTAGCTGGCGGTGTAGATGTACAGCGCCCGCAGACCCTCGGCGTAGGCCTTCTGGGTCATCAGCGACCGGCGGACGTCCGGGTGGTGGGTGATGGTCACCCGCGGTGCGGCCTTGTCGGTCATCTGGGTCAGGTCGGCGCCCTGCACCCGCTCCTTGGCGTACTCCAGGGCGTTGAGGTAACCGGTGGACAGGGTGGCGATGGCCTTGGTGCCCACCATCATCCGGGCCTGCTCGATCACGTCGAACATCTGCGCGATGCCGTTGTGCACCTCGCCGACCAGCCAGCCCTTGGCCGGGACCCCGTGCTGACCGAAGGTGAGCTCACAGGTGGCCGAGACCTTTAGGCCCATCTTGTGCTCGACGTTGGTGACGAACACGCCGTTGCGCTCGCCGAGCTCGCCGGTCTCGAAGTCGAACAGGAACTTCGGCACGAAGAACAGGGACAGGCCCTTGGTGCCCGGCTTGGCGCCCTCGGGGCGGGCCAGCACCAGGTGGAAGATGTTCTCGAACAGGTCGTCGGAGTCAGCAGAGGTGATGAACCGCTTGACGCCGTCGATGTGCCAGGAGCCGTCCTCCTGCTGGACGGCCTTGGTGCGGCCGGCGCCCACGTCCGAGCCGGCATCCGGCTCGGTGAGCACCATGGTCGAGCCCCAGCCGCGCTCGGCGGCGATGACGGCCCACTTCTTCTGCTCTTCGGTGGCCACGTGGTAGAAGATGTTGGCGAAACCGGTGCCGCCGGCATACATCCACACCGCCGGGTTGGCGCCGAGGATGTGCTCGTGCAAGGCCCACATCAGCGCCTTGGGCATCGGCATGCCGCCGAGCTCGTCGACGACGCCGACCTTGTCCCAGCCGCCTTCCAAGGTGGCGCGCACCGACTTCTTGAACGACTCGGGAAGTGTGACCGTGTGGGTGGCCGGGTCGAACACCGGCGGGTTGCGGTCGCCCTCGACGAACGAGTCAGCAATCGGGCCTTCGGCCAGCCGGACCATCTCGCCGAGCATCTCGGTAGCGGTGTCGACGTCCAGGTCGGAGTATTCGCCCTGGCCGAAGACCCGGTCCAGGCCGAATACCTCGAACAGGTTGAAGAGCTGGTCACGGACATTGCTCTTGTAGTGGCTCACTACTTCCTCCTCATGGAATGCCACCTGTGGTTGGGTACTAGGCTTAAGTTACCCACCAGTAACGTGCCCTGAAATATACCCCCTGGCGGCCACAGTGCAAGCCAGTGTGAGCTACATCGTCAAAGCTAACTAACCAACCAGTTGGTCTCCCCAGGTCAGCGGCGGGAACGCACCGCTCCCCCCAGGTGGCGGCGCGGCGGGTAGGGTTCTTCAGCGACCCGATCCGACGAGGTGAACGAGTTCCGGTGAATGCCCACGTAAGTTCCGCGAGCAATCTGAGCCCATCGTCGCTGCGGGAGGCGTTCGGCCATTTCCCGTCCGGCGTGGTGGCTGTTGCGGCCGAGGTCGACGGCGTCCGGGTCGGGCTGGCGGCCAGCACCTTCGTGCCGGTGTCGCTGGAGCCGCCGCTGGTGTCGTTCTGCGTGCAGAACACCTCCACGACCTGGCCCAAGCTCAAGGACTCGCCCCGGCTGGGCATCAGCGTGCTCGGCGAGGCTCATGACATCGCCGCGCGCACCCTCGCCGCCAAGACCGGTGACCGCTTCGCCGGGCTGGAGACGGTGACCAACGACGGTGCGGTGTTCATCAAGGGCACCGGGGTGTGGCTGGGCAGCTCAGTTGAGCAGTTGGTTCCCGCCGGGGACCACACCATCGTGGTGCTGCGGGTCTGCGACGTGACGGTGGATCCCGAGGTCGCGCCTATCGTGTTCCACCGCAGTGGGTTTCGCCGGCTCGGAGGCTAGACCACTTAGAACGGTGGGGGATCGTCACCGCCGGTGCCGGGTGTTATGTGGGGGAACAGGGCGGCGTGGCGGGCGGTTCGGCGGGCTTCGCGGGCTTTCCGGTTCTGGTTGCGTTCGGTGTTGATGCGGGCCGCCCGGTTCTGGGCGCGGGTGCGCCGGCGCCGCGGCATCATGGCGGTGCGCTGCCCGCACGGGACCTCGGGTTCCCGGTCAGAGCGTGCCAGCTCTCCGGTGGGCGCACATAGGTGGGGAAACAGCAGTGCACTGCCCGGGGTGGTGACATAGGTCTGCCCCGACGGTGCGGTCAAGATGAGCGTGCCATCGGGCAGCTGGGCATCGCGCCAGCCCCAGAATGTTTTGACCAGGTGGTGGGTGCGGCAGTAACACTTCAGGTTCGAGGCGTGGGTGGGGCCGCCGTCGGCGTAAGGGATGGTGTGGTCGATGTCGCAGTCCAGGGCGGGGCGGTCGCAGCCGGGCCAGCGACAGGTCAGATCCCGGGCGCGCACGAACGCCGCTAATGCTGCCGAGGGCGCATAACCCGTCTCGGGCGGGGCATCACCGGGGTGGACCAATGACACCAGGCGTGCTGAGCGGGCGAGTTCTTCGACCATCTCTGGCGGCACCAGCCCATTGGCTTCGACCATCCAGCCCGGTTCGATCCCGGTGCCCTCGACAGTGGCCTGCTCGGCGATCACGTGAATGATTACCGGTGCGGCGCCCGGGCGTTTTCCCGCGGCACAATCGGGGCGCCCGCAGCGGCAGCCCAGCCGATCCGCTCGCGCGGCCAGCGCCCCCAGGGCATCGGAGCGGCGCTCATCACGACTGCGCGGGTCGTGCTCGCACACCGTGGCCGCCAACGCATCCAAGGCCTTGCCCAGAGCGCGGGCGTCGGTGGTGAACAGGCTGCCGTAGATCTCGGAGATCCCGCCCTGTTGATCGCAGAACGCAATTTCGCGCCCCGCCTGGCGTTCTTTGCGGCGCCGCACCGCATCGGCGTCGGCGTTGGCCACGATCTTGTCGATCTTGCCCGCCAGCCGGGCCGCGGTCAGCGACGCCCACCGCGGCACCTGCAGCGCCAACGCGGCATCGACGGCGGCTAACACCTCACGGTCGGTGATCAACTCGGTGCGATAGACGATGGTCTGAAACAGTCGAAGGTCGATATCGCCGGCCCGAAACACCTCGGCGACCTTGGGCAACTCTTCGCACATCGCCCGGGCATACCGCAGTCGGCTGCCGGCCAGCGCCTGGCTGATCCGCAACGCCGCGGCCACTTCGGCGGTGACCGCCGCGGCGGTGTCGATCGCCCAGTCCTCGGTCTCGCCGCACCGGCTCAACCGCAGCGCAAACAACTCCCCGATCGCCACCAGGTGCGCCGCCGCCGCGCGATTCTCCGCCCGCGCCGAGGCGCAGATCTGATCCACCAAGGCCGCTGACTCCGGCGTCGTCGCAGGATGGCGCTGCGAAAACCACGCACTGAACTGCGCCACCGACGCCGGCGACGGCGGCCCCGACCTCGACGACTCGAACATACGTTCGACTATACCAGAAGTTGACGACGCCCCCCGGCGCCTTCGCCGAAGATGCAATGCTCGCCGCGGATGTGTTGCTATGGGCAGATGGCGACTCTCAGTAGTGACCCCGGGCAGTTGCGGTCCACGGCCGAGACGCTGGTGGCCGAGGCGGCGGAATTCGTGCGGCGTCGCCGCGCCGAGGTGTTCGGCGCGGAAGCAGCCGGCTCGGCCCACGACCTGGTCCACACCAAAAGCACTCCGACCGATCCGGTGACGGTGGTCGACACCGAGACCGAGCGCTTCATTCGCGACCGGCTGACGCAGCTGCGGCCCGGCGATGCGGTGCTGGGAGAAGAAGGCGGCGGCTCCGGCGATGTCTCGGGACGAGAACCCGGCGCTGTCACCTGGGTGGTCGACCCGATCGACGGGACCGTCAACTTCATGTATGACGTGCCCGCGTACGCCGTGTCGGTGGCGGCCCAGATCGGTGGGACCTCGGTGGCCGGCGCAGTCGCCGACGTGGTCGGTGACCGGATCTACTCGGCGGCCAGCGGGCTGGGCGCCCAGGTCACGGACCGGGGCGGCACGGCCGCGCTGCGCTGCAACGACGTCTCCGAGCTGTCGGTGGCGCTGCTGGGTACCGGGTTCGGGTATTCGCGCGGGCGCCGAGCAGCGCAGGCCCAGTTGCTGGCGCGGCTGCTGCCGATGGTGCGCGACGTGCGTCGGATCGGATCAGCGGCGCTGGACCTGTGCATGGTGGCTGCCGGGCGCCTCGACGTCTATTACGAGCACGGGATCAAGCCGTGGGACTACGCGGCGGGATCGCTGATCGCGGCGGAGGCGGGTGCGCGGGTGGTGCTGCCCGGCCCCGAGATCGACAGCGCGGACGCGATCATCGCCGCGGCGCCGGGTATCGCCGACGAATTCATCGCAACGCTGCAGCGCGAGGGCGGTCTCGGGCCGATTTCGCAGTAGCGTGACGCGCACTTGAATTGTGACTGAATTCACCGCGTCGGGGCAATTGTCGCCTATCACGCTTTGACCTCTGTTTGATCACATCGGTATAACGGAGCGTGCAAATCCGCTCTGTGCCAGCGGCGTCGCAAATAGCGCGGAACGTAACTGATGACGGCAAAGTAACCGAATGTGTAGGTCGAAAAGATGACGATTGCGTACGCAATTGAGAACGCCCGGGTCGATACGGACCCGATTCCCCAGATCACCCTCAATGACCGGACGGCCATGCCCGTCCTCGGCCTCGGGGTCGCGAAGCTCTCCGACAAGGAGACCGAGGCCTCCATATCGGCGGCCTTGGCGAACGGCTGCCGGCTGATCGACACCGCCGCGTCCTATGGCAACGAAGCCGTGGTGGGCCGCGCCATCGAGAAGTCCGGGGTGCCGCGCGAGGAGCTGTTCGTCAGCACCAAGCTCGGGACGTCCCGGCAGGGTTACGCCAGCACGCTGGACGCCTGCCGCGAGAGCATCGACAAGCTCGGGCTGGACTACCTGGACATGTACTTGATCCACTGGCCGGCTCCGCAGGTCGGCAAGTACCTCGACAGCTGGCAGGCCATGATCCACGCCCGCGAGGAGGGCCTGGTCCGCTCGATCGGTGTCTGCAACTTCACCGAGGATCTGCTCACCGAGCTCGTCGACGAGACCTCGGTGGCGCCCGCACTCAACCAGGTCGAACTGCACCCGCTTCTCAACCAGGAGGAGCTGCGCCGGTTCCACGCCCAGCACCGCATCGTCACCGAGGCGCACAGCCCGCTGGGCTTCGGCGAACGGCACATCATCGTTCGGGTGATCGACAACCCGACGGTGAAGGCGATCGGGGCCAAGCACGACCGGTCACCGGCGCAGGTGCTCATCCGGTGGAGCCTGCAGCTGGGCAACGTGGTCACGCCGCGGTCGTCGAAGCCACACCGGATCGCCGAGAACTTCGACGTTTTCGACTTCGAACTCAGCGACGACGACATGGACGTCCTCAACGGACTGCACAACGGGACCCGGATTCACCACCACCCGATGACGTTCGTCGGCACTTAGGAGCGGAACTCCCGCCACATCTCGGGGTAGGGACCGCCCAGCGGTGCCGCCGGGGCCAGGATCTGCGCTATCGCGGCCAGGTCATCGGGGCTCAAATCCAGGTCCACTGCCGCGGCACTGTCCTGCAGATAGCCGGCCTGCTGAGCGCCGACGATCGCGACATGCACCCCGGGCTGCGCCAACGCCCGGCCAGCGCGAGCTGGCTCAGCGTGACACCCAGATCTGACGCCAGGGACCGAAGTCCCGCAACGACTTTGAGGTTGCGAGCGAAGTCGTCGCCGCTGAAGATCCCGCTGCGGGCCCGCCAGTCGTCGGCGGCGAGACTGCTGTCGGAGGTGATGGCCCCGGTCAGCAGGCCGTGCGCCAGCGCACCGTAGACCAGCACGCCGATGTCGTGGTCGCGGCAGTAGGGGAACAAGGTGTCCTGCAGTCCGCGGCGCAACATGTTGAACGGGGGCTGGACGGTTTCCACCGGCAGCGTGGCCGAGAACTCCGCGATCTGCTCGGCGTCGTAGTTCGACACCCCGACGTGGCGGATCTTGCCGGTCGCCACCAAATCGGCCAGCGCGCCGGCGGTTTCGGCCGCCGGCACGGCCGGGTCGGGCCAGTGCACCTGATAGAGGTCGATGTGATCGACGCCGAGCGCGGCCAGGCTGGTGTCGACGTCGTGGCGAAGCCATTCGGGCCGTGCGTCGCGGACCGGTCCGTCGTCGGTCTCCCGCAACCCGCCCTTGGTGGCGATCAGCACCTCGTCGCGGGCGTGGTCCAGGTCGTGACGCAGCGCGGTGCCGAGAATGCGCTCGGCCGTTCCGAACCCGTACTCGTGGGCGGTGTCGAAGAAGTTGAACCCCAGCTCGCGGGCCCGGCGGACGATCGCGATCGCGTTGTCCTCGTCGACGTCACCCCACGCACCGCTGAACTCCCAGGTGCCCAGCGCCAAGCGCGAGACTCCGAGGCCGCTTCGACCCAGTGTGGTCGTCTGCATGCTCAGTCGGGCTTGCGGCGGAAGATCTTTCGGCCAAGCCAGACCACCGGGTCATAGCGGTTCCCGGCCACCCGCTCCTTCATCGGAATGATGGCGTTGTCGGTGATCGTGATGTGTTCCGGGCAGACCTCGGTGCAGCACTTGGTGATGTTGCACAGCCCCAGGCCGGCCTCGTCCTGGGCGAAGTCGCGGCGGTCGGCGGTGTCCAGCGGGTGCATGTCCAACTCCGCCAATCGGATGAACATCCGCGGCCCGGCGAACCGCGGCTTGTTCTCCTCGTGGTCGCGGATGACGTGGCAGACGTTCTGGCACAGGAAGCACTCGATGCACTTGCGGAATTCTTGGGAGCGTTCCACGTCCCGCTGCTGCATCCGGTACTCGCCGGGCTTGAGATCCGCCGGCGGCTTGAACGCCGGCATCTCGCGAGCCTTCTCGTAGTTGTAGGACACATCGGTGACCAGATCCCGGATCACCGGGAAGGTCCGCACCGGGGTGACGGTGATGGTCTGGTCGGGGTCGAACGTCGACATCCGCGTCATGCACAGCAGTCGCGGGTAGCCGTTGATCTCGGCCGAACACGACCCGCACTTGCCGGCCTTGCAGTTCCAGCGCACCGCCAGGTCCGGGGTCTGGGTCGCCTGTAACCGGTGGATGACGTCGAGCACCACCTCGCCTTCGTTGACCTCGATCTCGAAGTCCTGCAGCTCACCGCCGTCGACGTCACCGCGCCAGACCCGCAGCTGGGCGTTGTATGTCATTACGCTCTCCGTCCCGGGTGTTGGGCCAGCTCTTCGTCGGTGTAGTACTTCTCCAGCTCGGAGATCTCGAACAGTTCCAGCAGGTCCTCGCGCATCCCGGACCGGATCTCGGGGGTGATGGTGATGTCGGGGACCTCACTGTCGTCCGAGGCACGGCAGACCAGCAGGGTCTTACGCCAGTTGGAGTCCATGCCGGGGTGGTCGTCACGGGTATGCCCGCCGCGACTCTCGGTGCGTTGCAGCGCCGCCTTGGCCACGCACTCGCTGACCAGCAGCATGTTGCGCAGGTCGACTGCCAGATGCCAGCCCGGGTTGTACTGCCGGCCGCCGTCGACGGCGACGGCGGCGAACCGGGCCTTGAACTCCTCGAGCCGGGAGAGCGCTTGCTCCAGCTCGCCGGCGTTGCGGATGATGCCGACCAGGTCGTTCATCGACTGCTGCAAGTCGGCGTGCAGGGTGTACGGGTTCTCCGCGGCCCCGCCGCTTCGGTCCAACGGCGCCAGCGCCAGCTTGGCTGCGGCGTCCAGCGCCGCCGGCGCCACGGCCGGCCGACTGTCCAGCTTCTGCACGTATTCCGCGGCCCCCAGGCCGGCGCGCCGGCCGAAGACCAACAGGTCCGATAGGGAGTTTCCGCCCAGCCGATTGGAGCCGTGCATTCCACCGGAGCACTCACCGGCGGCGAACAGTCCGGGGACCACCGAAGCGCCGGTGTCGGGGTCGACCTCGATGCCGCCCATCACGTAGTGGCAGGTGGGGCCGACTTCCATTGCGTCCTTGGTGATGTCGACCTCGGCGAGCTGCATGAACTGGTGGTACATCGAGGGCAGCCGGCGCTTGATCTCCTCAGGTGTCAGGCGCGAGGCGATGTCGAGGAACACCCCGCCGTGCGGCGAACCGCGCCCGGCCTTGACTTCGGAGTTGATGGCGCGGGCCACCTCGTCGCGGGGCAGCAGGTCGGGCGTGCGCCGGGCCGAGTCGTTGTCCTTGAGCCACTGATCGGCCTCTTGCTCGGTCTCGGCGTACTGACCTTTGAACACCGGCGGGATGTAGTTGAACATGAACCGGGTCCCGTCGGAGTTCTTGAGCACCCCGCCGTCGCCGCGCACGCCCTCGGTGACCAGAATCCCTTTCACGCTGGGCGGCCAGACCATCCCGGTCGGATGGAACTGGACGAACTCCATGTTGATCAGCGTCGCGCCGGCCCGCAGCGCCAAGGCGTGCCCATCGCCGGTGTACTCCCAGGAGTTCGAGGTCACCTTGAACGACTTGCCGATGCCTCCGGTGGCCAGCACCACCGCCGGCGCCTCGAACAAGACGAACTTGCCGCTTTCCCGCCAATAGCCGAACGCGCCCGAAATGGCGCCGCTGGCCTCATCTTTGAGCAATTCGGTGATGGTGCACTCGTGGAAGATCTTGATCTTGGCTTCGTAGTCACCGAACTCCGCGTGATCGTCCTGCTGCAGCGAGACCACCTTCTGCTGCATGGTGCGGATCAGCTCCAGCCCGGTGCGGTCGCCGACGTGGGCCAGCCGCGGGTAGGTGTGACCACCGAAGTTGCGCTGGCTGATCTTTCCCTCTTTGGTGCGGTCGAACAACGCGCCGTAGGTCTCCAGCTCCCAGACCCGCTCCGGCGCCTCCCGGGCGTGCAGCTCGGCCATCCGCCAGTTGTTCAGGAACTTCCCGCCGCGCATAGTGTCCCGGAAGTGCACCTGCCAGTTGTCCTTGGCGTTGACGTTGCCCATGGACGCAGCGCAGCCGCCTTCGGCCATCACGGTGTGCGCCTTGCCGAACAACGACTTGCACACCACTGCCACGCTCAGGCCCTGCTCGCGGGCTTCGATCACCGCGCGCAGGCCAGCGCCGCCGGCACCGATCACGACCACGTCGTAGGAGTGCCGTTCGACTTCAACCATGAATTCTCGCTTACCCTTCGTGTGATTGCGGCGTTCAGCCGATGAATCGGAAGTCGGTGATGACGCCGCTGGAGACCATCCAGATGTAGAAGTCGGTGAATGCCAGGGTGGCCAGCGTGATCCAGGCGAACTGCATGTGCCGGCCGTTGAACCAGCTGATCTTCGTCCAGAACCAGTAGCGCACCGGGTGTTTGGAGAAGTGATTCAGGCGGCCGCCGAAGATGTGCCGGCAGGAATGGCAGCCGCCGGTGTAGGCCCACAGCATCGCTACGTTGACCAGCAGCACGATGTTGCCCACGCCGAAGCCGAATCCGCCCGCGCCGTTATTGGCATGTACCGAATAGAACGCGGTGATCGCGTCGTACGTGTTCAGCGCCGTGATCGCGAGCGCGGCGTAGAAGAAATAGCGGTGGCTGTTCTGCAGGATCAGCGGGAATCGGGTTTCGCCGGTGTAGCCGGCGCGCGGCTCGGGGACGGCGCAGGCCGTCGGTGACTGCCAGTAGGCGCGGTAGTAGGCCTTGCGGTAGTAGTAGCAGGTCAGTCGGAAGGCAAGCAGGAACGGCAGCACCAGCATGCCCATCGGGACCCACCACGGCGCCGCGAATGGGATCCATACCCCCAGGTGACTGGAGCCGGGCACGCACGACTCCCAGATACACGGCGAGTAGAACGGCGTCAGGTAGTGGTAGTCAGACACCCAGTACCCGCTGCCCCAGAACGCCCGGACGGTTGCGTAGATGACCCAGGCGGTGAGGCCCAGGTTCACCCGCAGCGGCGACAACCACCAGCGGTCGGTACGCAGAGTGCGATTCGCGATTCGGGCGCGAGTCGCCGAGAAGACGCCGGTGCCAGGACGGTTCACGGCGGGTGCGCTCATCTAGTGGGTTCCCTTCGGCTGGATTCGTCGGAGGGCGCCCCTATGCAAGCAGCACCCGATGGTGTCAGTACCTGCCCTGGCCGCCGACGCCCTCGTCGTCGACGTCACGCCAGAATTCGCTGTCGTACTCGGTGTCGGGGATGGTGATCTTGTCCTGGGCGCGTTCGGCAGCCCAGCGCTGCAGGTCGAGTTCTCCGGCGTCGGATTCGAGGAGTTCGACATCGGTGAGGATGCGCTCGGCGTCCATTTCGATGCGGCGCATCCCGGGTATGTCGCCGAACCGGGTTTTCAGCCCCAGCACGCAACGCCGCAGGTCGCCAATCAGGGCGTGCAGTTCGGCGAGTTCACTAGTGCCAGACACCGGTGCCTCCTCAGGTGTTACGGATCACAGTACGTTCACCCGATGCTAGTCACATCCGGAACGGAACGTGAGACAGATCACGTTGCGGTGCTGGCGTGTTCGCCGCACGAAAAACCCCCACACACGGTGTGTGCGGGGGTTTTCCGGGCCTTCGCCGATTACCGGCCTACTTCGTGATGGCGATCCGTCGCGGCTCGCTGCCCGCGTACACGCCGGCCACCCGGACGGTCAGCACACCGGCGTCGTAGGACGCGGTGACGGCCTCGCCGGTGACATGTGCCGGGACCGCGAACGAGCGGCGGAAGGATCCGTAGCGCACCTCGCGCAGCGTGCGCTTGGTCTCGGCGTCGGTCTCGGCGCGCTCATCGCGACGTTCGCCGCGGACGACCAGGCGGCCGCCGTCGAGTTCGACCGTCACGTCCTTGTCCACGTCGATGCCGGGCAGCTCCAGTCGGACCACCGCGTCGTCGCCGTCTTGGGTGATCTCGGCGGCCGGGCTGAACCCGCTCGGCGCCCGCCAGTCGCTGGCCGTCGCCGGGCCGAAGAAGTCGCGTACCCACCGGTCGGTGTCGAAGGGACGCTGCCACAGGGTCAGGGTGCTCATGGTGTCGCTGCCTTTCTTGAAGATCGATCTCTGCGTGCCGGTCGGTCGCCGGCCCGTCACCGAGTAGAACTTGAGTCGACCACGCTAAAGTTCCGTGTTCGCCGACGGTGAACAAACCCACAGTTCAGCGCCCCTGGTGAACGACTTCACACCTGCGTGAGCACACCGTCACACGCTTGTAACGCATGGCGATACTGCGGCAATATCGGCTTCCTAATCTCATCCGCATGGCCCCGATCGAAACGCCCCACGCCGTCCGCGACCTGGTCGTCGTGGGCCACGGCATGGTGGGCCACCGATTCGTCGAGGCGCTGCGCAGCCGGTCCGACAGCGGGCGCTGGCGGGTCACCGTGCTCGCCGAGGAATCCGATCCCGCCTACGACCGGGTCGGACTGACCTCGTACACCGAAGGCTGGGATCGATCCCGGCTGGCGCTGCCGGGAAACGACTACGCCGGCGACGACCATGTGCGGTTGCTGCTGCGCTCTCGGGTCGCCGAACTGGACCTGGCCGGCAAGTCGGTGCTCGCCGCGGACGGGCAGCGCTACGGCTACGACACCCTGGTGCTGGCGACCGGATCCCGGGCGTTCGTTCCGCCGGTTCCGGGCCACGACCTGCCCGGGTGCCACGTCTACCGGACCCTGGACGACCTGGACGGCATCCGGGTCGACATCCAGTGCATGCTCGAAGCCGGCCACACTCGCGCCGGCGTGGTGATCGGCGGCGGGCTGCTCGGGCTGGAAGCCGCGAATGCGCTTCGTAGCTCCGGCATCCAGCCCCATATCGTCGAGATGGCGCCGCGGTTGATGCCACAGCAGCTCGACGACGCCGGTGGCATGCTGCTGAGCCGGATGATCTCCGACCTGGGCATCGCGGTGCACGTCGGCGTGGGCACCGAGTCGATCGAGCAGCTCACCCACCAATACGGCTCACCCAGTCTGCGGGTGCGCCTCTCCGATGGCACCGAGATCGATGCCGGGCTGGTGATCTTCGCCGCCGGAGTGCGTCCGCGTGACGAATTGGCCCGCGAGGCCGGCCTGGCGATCGCCGAGCGCGGCGGCGTGCTGACCGATTTGTCCTGTCGGACCAGCGATCCCGACGTCTACGCGATCGGTGAGGTAGCCGCCATCGAGGGCTGTTGCTACGGCCTGGTCGGGCCCGGCTACACCAGCGCCGAGGTAGTCGCCGACCGGCTGCTCGAGGGAGCCGCCGAGTTCGGTGAAGCCGACATGTCCACCAAGCTGAAGCTGCTCGGTGTCGACGTGGCCAGCTTCGGCGACGCGATGGGCGCCACCGAGAACTCGCTGTCGGTCGTGATCAACGACCCGGTGAAGCGCACCTACGCCAAGCTGGTGCTCTCCGATGACGCCAAGACCCTGCTCGGCGGCATTCTCGTCGGTGACGCCTCCTCCTACGGTGTGCTGCGCCCGATGGTCGGCGCCGAGCTGCCCGGTGACCCGCTGCACCTGATCGCGCCGCCAAGTGACGGCGCCAAGACTTCCCTGGGCATCAGCGCGCTGCCCGGGGCGGCGCAGATCTGCTCCTGCAACAACGTCAGCAAGACGCAGTTGTGCGACGCGATCGCTGAGGGCTGCCACGACGTGCAGGCGCTCAAGGACCGCACCAAGGCCGGGACCTCGTGCGGTTCCTGCATCCCGCTGCTCAAAGAACTGCTGATCGCCGAGGGCGTGGAGCAGTCGAAGTCGTTGTGCGAGCACTTCGCCCAGTCCCGCGCCGAGCTCTTCGAGATCATCCAGGTCACCGGAATCCGCACGTTCTCCGAGCTGCTGGAGCGCTTCGGCACCGGACACGGCTGCGACATCTGCAAGCCGACCGTCGCCTCCATCCTGGCCTCCACCGGATCCGAGCACATCCTGGAAGGCGAGCAGGCCGCGCTGCAGGACTCCAACGACCACTTCCTGGCCAACATTCAGCGCAACGGCAGCTACTCGGTGGTTCCCCGGGTGCCCGGCGGGGAGATCAAGCCCGAGCACCTGATCCTGATCGGCCAGATCGCCCAGGAGTTCGGCCTGTACACCAAGATCACCGGGGGGCAGCGGATCGACATGTTCGGCGCCCGGGTCGATCAGCTGCCCGAGATCTGGCGCAAACTGGTCGACGCCGGCATGGAATCCGGCCAGGCATACGGCAAGTCGCTGCGCACGGTGAAAAGCTGTGTGGGCAGCGACTGGTGCCGCTACGGGCAGCAGGACTCGGTGAAGTTGGCCGTCGACCTGGAGATGCGCTACCGGGGGCTGCGCGCTCCGCACAAGATCAAGATGGGGGTGTCCGGCTGCGCCCGGGAGTGCGCCGAGGCGCGCGCCAAGGACGTCGGCGTGATCGCCACCGAGCTCGGCTGGAATCTCTACGTCGGCGGCAACGGCGGCATGTCGCCCAAGCATGCCCAGCTGCTGGCGGGCGACCTCGACACCGAGACGGTGTTCCGTTACATCGACCGGTTCCTGATGTTCTACATCCGCACCGCGGATCGGCTGCAGCGCACCGCACCCTGGATCGAGTCGATGGAAGGCGGACTCGACCACGTCCGCGAAGTCGTCTGCGACGACTCATTGGGCCTCGCTTCCGAATTCGAGGCGGCGATGGCCCGCCACGTCGACAACTACACCGACGAATGGAAGGGGGTGCTCGACGATCCGGAGAAACTGTCGCGCTTCGTGTCGTTCGTCAATGCCCCCGGCGCCGAAGACCCCACCGTCGCGTTCACCGAACGTGACGGCCGCAAGATCCCGTTGCCCATCCCGGTACTGCGCATTGAGGAGGAAGCATGATCACCGCTCACAACATTGAGGCATGGACCACCGCCTGCCGATACGACCAGCTGATTCCCGGCCTCGGCGTGGGCGTGCTGCTCGACAACGGCAAGCAGGCCGCGCTGTTCCGGCTCGACGACGGCTCGGTACACGCGGTGTGCAACGTCGACCCGTTCTTCCACGCGGCGGTGCTGTCGCGGGGGATCGTCGGTGACCGCGGTGGCCGGCTGACGGTCATCTCACCGCTGAAGAAGCAGGCGTTCGCCTTCGACGACGGCAGCTGCCTGGATGACCCGCGCGTCTCGGTCCGGGTGTACCCGACCCGGATCGTGGACGGCTACGTGCAGGTCGGGCGCTTCGAGGAAGCTCACCAGGCGGTCGCCTGATCCACCGCCAGCCGGTAGCCGCGCTTGACCACGGTCGCCACGATGTTCTTGTCGCCCAAGGCGGATCGCAGCCGCAGCACCGCGGTTTCCACCGCGTGAGTGCTACTGCCGTTGCCCGGCAGCGCATTCAGCAGCTCGTCGCGGCACACCACCCGGCCGGGGTGGTGGGCCAATGCCCGCAGGGTCGCGATTCCGGCGGGTGAGACCGGCTTGGTCACCCCGTCGACCAGCACGCAACTGCTGCGGACCTCGATCCGGTGCCCGGCGGCGTACACAATGTGAGTGCGCAACCGGGGTAGCTGGTCCACGATGTGACGTCCCAACGCTCCCAACCGCATTCGCCGCGGCGACGAAGTGGGCACCCCCAGCAGCGCCAGCGGCCGGGCTGTTACCGGACCGACGCACATCGCGTGCACATCTGAGCGCAGCGCACCGAGCAACTCCTCGGAGAGGCCGAGCTCGCCGGCACGCGTCAGGGTCGCCACTACCGCGGCGGCCGAGGTGAAGCTGACGGCGTCGAATTGCCGTTGGGCGATCTCGGTGGTCAGCTGGTCGAACTCCCCGCCCGGACGGGCGGCCCGCCACCGGTAGACCCGGACGGGCAGCACCTCGGAGCCTGCCGAACGGAGTAGGTCGAGAAGCTCGGGAACGGGGTCGAAACCACCGGTGGCGCCGTGCAACTGGACCGCTACCCGGGCGCCGATGATGCCGGATCGGATCAGATAGTCGAGTACGGCGGCCGACGATTCGGATTCGGGCGACCACTCTTCGGGCAGCCCGGCGGCGCGCAAGGCACCGATCGCCTTGGGTCCGCGTGCCACGATGCGGGCCGAGCGCAATGCCGCGATCAGCCCTTCGGCGAGCCCCCAGCCTTCGGCGGCAGCGATCCAGCCGCGGAAGCCGATGGCGGTCGTCACCACCAGAATGTCCGGCGGTACGGCGATCAATTCCTCGGTACACCGGCGCAATTCGTCGTCGTCCGTCAAGTCGATCATCGCGATCGCCGGTGCGGCGCACACGGTGGCGCCGTGGCGCCGCAGCAGTGCGCAGAGCTCATCGGCGCGGCGCGCCGAGGTCACCGCGACCCGGTAGCCGCTCAGCGAGGTGTGGTCTGGCCGGCTCACGCCGATGCCAACGCCGCCCGAGCCGGGTGCGGGATCAGGACGGGGCTGCGCACATACCTCAGCCAGGTCAGGCCCGCGGCACCGACATAGCCTGCCATAAAGATCCAGAAGGCCGCCGTCGCCGAGCCGTTGGCCAGATACGACTGGCGCAGCGCCAGATTGATACCGACACCGCCGAATGCGCCGATGGCACCGGCGAATCCGATCAGCGCGCCCGACATGGCCCGTGCCCACTGCCGGCGGTCGCTCTCGCTGAGACCCAGCGCGTGGCTGCGGGCCTCGAACACCGACGGAATCATCTTGTACACCGAGCCGTTGCCGATTCCCGAGACGATGAACAGCGCGACGAAGCCGATCACGTAGCCCACCATGGTGGCGCTGGTCGTGGGGCCGCCGCGATGATCGGCGAGGACGCTGACACCGACGAGCACTCCCGCTGCGGCAAACATCCCGCCGAAGGCAGCCAGCGTGACCGGTCCGCCGCCGATGCGATCGGCGATCCGGCCGCCGACGATCCGGGCCACCGAGCCCAACAGCGGCCCCAGGAATGCGATTTGAGCAGCATGCAGGGCGGCCTGCGCGGGACTCTGGCCGCTGCCCACGAAGCTGATCTGAAGCACCTGGCCGAACGCGAAGGAGTATCCGATGAACGAGCCGAAGGTGCCGATATAGAGCAGTGCGATGATCCAGGTGTCGACCGCCGGCAGAATCGAGCGCATCGCGGTCAGGTCGACTTTGTGGTTCTCCAGATTGTCCATGAACAGTGCTGCGCCAATCCCGGTGACGGCGAGGAACACCAGGTAGACCGCGCACACCCAGTGCGGCTGGCGGTTGCCCGCGGTCGCCAGCACCGCCAAGCCGACCAGTTGAATCAACGGCACCCCGAGGTTGCCCCCACCGGCGTTGACCGCCAGCGCCCAGCCTTTGAGCCGGTTCGGGTAGAAAGCGTTCACGTTGGTCATCGACGCGGCGAAATTGCCGCCGCCGAGACCGGTCGCCGCGGCGCACACCAGATACGGCCACAGCGGTAGGCCCGGATGGGCCAACAGACCCATCATTGCCACCGTCGGGATCAATAGGACCAACGCGGAGAAGACCGTCCAGTTCCGGCCGCCGAACGTCGCGGTGGCCATCGAGTACGGGATGCGCAGGCCGCCGCCGGCCAGGGTAGCGGTGGCCGCGAGAAGAAATTTGTCCCCGCTGGTGAAGCCGTACACCGATTCGGGCATGAACAGCACCATCACCGACCAGATCGACCAGATCGAGAATCCGACGTGTTCGGCGATGGTCGACCAGATCAGGTTGCGCCGGGCGATCTTGTCGTTACCGGCGGCCCAGGCCGTGGTGTCTTCGGGATCCCAATCGGTGATGACGTGTGAGCGAGGCATGATGACACGGTAGGAATCTTTCGTTACGGCAAAGCTGCACCCGATGTCCCTCCGGTGAACTTCTGCTCACGGCCGGCCGGGTCTGGCGTGAGACCTGTCTCGAGACCGGGTTACCGGCCGCCGCCAAAGGATCCGGATCGCAACGGAAGCCGGGTCTGTGCGGTGAGGAACCGGTTGGCGACGACTCGGGCGAGGACGGGGTGGGCGCCCAGTGGCTCGGTGACCAGATCCGCTCCCGCGTCGTGCAGTCGCCGCTGAAACAGCCCGTCTGCCAAGAGGTACGAGGCGACCGCCACCCGCCTCGCGCCTCGACTGCGCAAGGCGGCCACCGCGTCGGGAACACCAGGCGCGCCGGTGGCGGCGAACGCCACCTCGACGTGCGCGCGCAGCATCCCGGACAGCATCCGGGCGGCCCGGTCGAGGTCGGCCCGCGCCGTCGGGTCCGACGAACCGGCCGCCGCGAGGACCACCGAGTCTCCTGTCCGCCAGCCCGATTCGACCAGCCGCCCGGCGACCACAGCGGCCACGCGCCGGTCCGGCCCCAGGGCCGGGGTCATCGTGACGTCAGGGTGGCCGCTGGCCAGCACATGGGTGGGTACGTCGACCCGGACGTGATAGCCGCGGGCCAGGAAGGCCGGCACGACGACGGCCGGGCGGCCGGTATCGGCTTCAGCGGCAAGAACCTCTGTCGGGGTGGGGCCCAGCACATCGACGAACGCCACCCGCACCGGCTGCGCCAGCAATGTGCCGACCCGCTCGGCGAGTTCGCCGATCATGACGACACCTTCGGGCCGGCGAGTGCCGTGTGCGACCAGGATGGGAATCATGCGGCCCCCGCTTGATCGTCGACCGCGAGCCGGTACCCCCGCTTGACCACGGTGGCGACGATCTGACTGTCGCCCAATGCCGTTCGCAGCCGAAGCACCGCAGTGTCCACCGCGTGCGTGCTGCTGTCGCGCCCCGGCAATGCCCGCAGCAACGCCTCGCGCGGCACGACGACACCCGGTCGGTGCGCCAGCACCCGCAGGGTGGCCAGGCCGGCAGGCGACACCGGCTTGATCATCCCGTCCACGAAGACCCGGCCGTCCTCAATCGTGATGAGATGACCGGCCGCCTGAACGGTGCTCATGTATAAGGTTTAGCGGCAGTCGATTTCATCGGTGTTACCGACCGATTTCCAACCGGTTGCCCGGTGTGGCGGCGATTTCGGTCACACCGACACCGTCTGGGTGTCACGCGGAGCCCGCGGGCTCGTGCCGGTCCGCATCCGCGGCGGGCGGCGCACGTACATCACCCAGGTCAATGCCGCTGCGGCGCAATACGTCGCGAGGAAGATCCAGAAGGCGGGTGTCTCGCTGCCCGTGCTGGCCCAGGCCTGCCGCAGCGTCAGGTTGATGGCGACCCCGCCGAGCGCGCCGACCGCGGTGGCGAACCCGATCAATGCGCCGGAATGCGAACGCGCCCAGTGGCGGCGCTCGCCTTCAGGGCAGTCCAGCGACCGGCTGCGGGCCTCGAAGATCGACGGGATCATCTTGAGCACCGAACCGTTGCCCATCCCGGCCAGGATGAACAACGCGATGAATCCGGTGATGTAGAGCACGACGCTGGTCGAGGACACCGTGCCCGGGGTGCGGTCGTCGATCGTGCTGGTGACAGCCAGTATCGCGGCGGCCACGATCATTCCGACGAAGACGACGAAAGTGACCCGCCCGCCTCCGCGCCGGTCCGCCACCCGGCCCCCGTAGATGCGCGACAAGGCGCCCAACAGCGGCCCCAGGAAGGCGATTCGCGCGGCGTACAGCGAGGCTTCGGCGGGGCTGTGGCCGGTTTCCTCGAATGTGACGTGCAGCACCTGGGCGAAGGCGAACGCGAAGCCGATGAAGGAACCGAAAGCGGCGCAATACAACAGCGAGACGACCCAGCTGTCCGGGATCGACAGGATCGATCGGATGCTGCCTACCTCTTTCGCGCCGTGGTCGAGGTTGTCCATCCGCAGGGCGGCGCCGATTCCGACCAGGGCGAGCAGCACCAGGTAGACGCCGCAGACCAGCTCGGGCTTGGTGTTGCCGAGGGTGGAGAGAACCAGCAGTCCGACCAGCTGGATGGCCGCCACCCCGAGGTTGCCGATACCGCCGCAGAGCCCGAGCGCGACGCCCTTGAGGCGTTGCGGGTAGAACGCGTCGACGTTGGCCAGCGACGCTGCGTAGTTTCCGCCGCCGAGTCCGGTCAGGGCCGCACACACCAGGTACATCCACAGCGGTTGACCGGGGTTGACCAGCAGCAACAGCGTACCGACGGTGGGTATCAGCAGAATCAGCGACGAGGACACCGCCCAGTCGCGACCACCGAATTTGGCGGTGGCCGCCACGTAGGGAATCCGCGCACACGCACCGACCAGGGTGGCGACCGCCGCGAGCAGCAGCTTGTCACCCGCCTTGATGCCGTAGACCGACTCGGGCATGAACAGCACGACCACCGACCACAGCGACCAGATCGAGAAGGCGACGTGCATGGTCGCCGTCGACCAGATCAGATTGCGTCGCGCGACGGCCTTGTTGCCGCTTTCCCAAGCCGCACAGTCCTCCGGGTCGAATTCGCTGAGATGGGTAGGCGTCATTGAACTCTCCTCGTGCTCTCCGGTCACCGTCGCCGTGCTGACTCGTCGCGAGGGGCCGCCGTGCGAACATACCGACCCGAACTGGCAGCTTGCGGTGTAGAAGCTGTAAAAGCGTTGGAGGGGTTCGCCGGTGTGGGCCGCGTCACCTATTGCGTGTGGGCGCAGCCGAATTCGCCGGGGTTATCAGCCGACCGGTAGCCAGCTGTTGACAGCCTGAGTGATCTGGAGATAGAGCGGAATGCCGATCGTCACGTTGTAGGAGAACGTCAGACCCAGCGATGCGGCGAGCGGCACCGTCGGACTGGCCTCTGGGATCGCAATCCGTTGCACCGCAGGGACAGCGATATACGACGCCGCGCCGCAGAGCACGGCGAACAGTACGTAGCTGCCCGTCTCGAAGTGTGTCCCGGTGACTTGCGCGTAAGTGTGGATGATGAAAATTCCGGCTACGGCAAAGAGATTCGGGGCCAGTAATCCGAACGCGATCAAGCCGCGTCCCGCGCTCCGCAGATCCTTGAGTTTGCGGGATGCCGTCATGCCCATCTCTAGCAGGAACAGGCACAGCATGCCCTGGAACGCCGTGACGAAGACGTGGTCGCCGTCCTCGATGACCGAGACGCCTTGCAGCCGGCCGATGAAACCGATGAGGATTCCGCCGAAGAGCAGGTACAGCCCCGGGTTGAGCAGGACTTCACGCAGCAGCGTTCCGTTGACCGGAGCAGTCGCCACCCTCGGGTTCACCTCGACCGGATCTGGGTGGTCGCGCTTCTCCAGCGAGATCTCCAGTTCCGCTTCGACCTCGAGCTCATGCCGGGTCTGGGGCTGCTGCGCCTGGGCGGCGGTGACCAGTTCGAGGCGAGCTTTCGGGTTGTAGCCCGGCTCATCGGGCATGTTGCCCACCGGGTCCATCCCGCGCTCCCGCAACCGCGCCACCAGCAGCAGCGCCACCACGCAGCCCGGGATCTCCATGACGGCCAGCATCACCGGCATGTAGGCGTCGAATGCGATGTCCAACGCGGCCAGTACGCCCAGGCAGGTGGCGAAGGTGCCGGCTGAATCCGAGCCGTAATAGCCGGCCACGGTGGCCCGGTCGATTCGTCGCATCTTCGTCATCCGGGTCAGCAGCCCATAGGCGACGAATCCGATGATCAGGTTGGTGAAGAACCCCAGCACGATGAAGCCCAGGACGTGGGCGATGTTCGAGGAGTCGATGGTGGCGAGCTCCTCACCGCCGCGCCATCCGATCGCCAGCAGCAGGTACAGCGTCAAACCCTGATACAGCACGTAAGGGAACTCGAACTGGATCTTCAGCAGGGGAATCAGGAAACCCATGTAGAAGAAGAGAAGCAGTGGTTTGAAGAGGTTGTGCGTGAAGTTGTGCCAGAACTCAAACAGCATGGAGTCTCCCGAGTCAGTATCCAGCGGGCCAGATTACTTCTCGAGGCTGGCCGACAGCTCCCGTGCAGGGTACGCATTTGCTGTGAGGGCCGCGACCGGAAGAAGCTTGGCTCGGATGAGGTCGTGGTGGCGTCCTGCTTCTCGTTTTGGCCTGCGGCATGTTCGAGACGGAAGGCTGGCGTCCTGGACGCAAAGTCGAGCCTGAATGAGGTAACCGGAGCCGACAGCTGAGGCGCGAGACCGGCTGTCTCGCAAGCGTTTCGCTGTGATCTGGAACGCTATCGCCAATGAGGAGTCCAGTGCGCAGATCGGGTCGGTGGGGCTCGCCAAGGAGGAGTTTGCACGCTGCTGTCCACCGTGACGCGGACGGCGATACGCACCTGACCCGGCACCGCCTGGACCTGCTGGCCCGAGATCAACGCCGTCATCGCCACCGGCATCACCAATGCCCGACCGGGGGCTACAACGTGCTGGTCAGCAGGTCAAACGTGCTGCTGGTGGATTCCGCAATCCCTATTCCGACTATCGCGAAGCAATAGGAGCTGCCAGGTTGCTGTGGGCCCAGCTGCCAATTCTCTGGGAATGCGACATTGGTGTCTAAGCCCGGCGTCCTGGAGCGCCGATGTTCCTGCCCGGGTGGCGACGCTTACAGCCGAGATACCGTCGCGCGGGCCGGGGTTAATCGGTCGTGTCGGCCGGTCGTTCGGAGTTCACACTTGCCGTGCAGATTTCACGGTAACCGCGTTTAAGTAGCGCCCGCCGCTGTAACGACTATCATACGGTGGTCCGTCCCGCCCCCTATCTCCGTCCTCCCGTCATGGAGTTGGATTCACCCGCACGAGTTCCGGCAGTGCTTTGCGCCAACCGCTTTAAGCCGCTGCCGAGAGAGCTGACCCATGTCACAGAGCCTGACCGTTTCGACTGAAAAGCCGCGCAACGGCCTGGCCGGCCTCGAACACTGGCGCTACGATCTGCGGTCGGGTTTCACGGTGGCCATGATCTCGCTGCCGTTCTCGATGGGAATCGCGATCACCTCGGGAGCGCCGCCGATCTGTGGAATCGTGTCGGCGATCATCGCCGGTTTCGTCCTGCCGTTTCTGGGCGGCTCGTATGTGACCATCAGCGGCCCGGCGGCGGGACTGGCACCGGCCCTGTTCGCCGGCATGATCATGCTGGGGCAGGTCCAATTGGGCGACGGCGCCTCGGAAGCCGACTTGCTTGCGGTGGGATACCCCCTGGTTCTGGTTGCCATCGTCATTGCGGGCGTGGTGCAGGTGATCCTTGCCAGGTTGAAGGTGGCCCGCCTGAGCGCCATCTTCCCGGCCGCGGCGATTCAGGGCATGCTGTGCGCGATTGGCCTGATGATCATCGCTAAGCAGATCCCGCTGTTTATGGGCGTGGCGTTCGAGGGCCGCGAATTCTGGGCGATCCTGGGCGAAGTGCCCCGCCAAGTCGGGGCGATGAACCCTCAGGTCTTCGGCCTGGGGATCGGTTGCCTGGCGGGGCTTTTCGTGCTAACGGCGGTTTCCGGGCGGTTGCTGAAGGTCATGCCGCCTCCGGTCTGGGTGTTCTTCGCCGGCACGCTCGCCAGCGTGTTCATCCTGAAGCTGGACGAGCACTACCTGATCAACGTCCCGGGTTCGCTCACGGATGGGGTTGTCCTGCCCCAGTTCGGAACGGTGTTCGCTCATCCCGAACTATGGCTGCCGCTGGTCTATCTGGTGGTCACCCTGGTCTTGATCGACGGGACCGAGTCTCTGGCGACGATCTCGGCCGTGGACAAGATCGATCCCTTTCGCCGCCGCTCCGACCCGGACCGGACCCTGCTGGCCATGGGCGCGTCCAACATCGCCTCCAGCACGCTCGGTGGCTTGACCATCATCCCCGGCATGGTCAAGAGCACGGCCAATATCTTGGGCGGCGGCCGTACCCAGTGGGCCAACTTTTATAACGCCTGCTTCCTGCTGGTGTTCGTGCTGCTGTTCACCGACCTGATCAACCTGGTCCCGTTGGCGGTGCTGGCCGCCGTCCTGGTGTTCATCGGCTACAAATTGTGTAAGCCCGCGGTCTGGATCCATGCCGCACGGGTCGGGACCGAACAGTTCGTCGTCTTCGCGATCACTGTGTTCGTGACGGTGACGACGGACCTGCTCATCGGTATTTTCGCCGGCGTCGCCGCGGAATTGATACTGAATCTGTGGTTGGTGGGCCTTTGGCACACGGTGCGCAACGGCTCGGGAACCGCCAAGCCGAATCTTGCCGGCCGCTTCCTCGGTCTCTTTCGCAACCCGGTGTCGCAGCGGGAATTCGATGACGGCGTTTACCAGCTGTATCTGAATAGTTCCCTGGTGTGTTTCAACCTGTTCCACGTAATTCGGGAGTTGGGTCAGCTTCCGCAGGGCACACGGGCGGTGCACCTAAACTTGAGTTCGCGCGTGTCCCTCGTCGACCACACGACAAGTGAATCCCTTCGTTCTTACCTGGAGGAGTTCAGCGGCCAAGACCAGCGTCCAAACTTGGTGATCGAGGGATGGGCCCATCTGCGGCCCCTTTCCAAGCACGAGATGAGCACCCGAATCGCGCTGGCCAGCCTTGAGGAGTTGGGCTACCAAACGTCGCCGTCGCGCCAGTCGCAGGCCAGCTCAGCGGTGGTATCCAAGTCCAGCTCGACCGGCATCACGAATACCGTGCCGTCCTCATCCGGGGTGCGGACCAGCCCGGTCGGGGACAGCACCGAGGTCGGGCCCCGCCACGGCAACCAGCCCCGGGCGGTGTAGAGCCGGCGGCTGATCTCGGCCGAACTGAGCGCACCCAGCTCGAAGGCGCCGCGGATCACCTGCTCGCAGGCATCCAGCACCGCGGTGGCCAGCCCCCGCCCGCGCTGATCCTCCCGGACGGCGACGGCCTCGACGTAGCCGCAGCGCAGGGACCGGTCGCGGTAGAGCAGCTGACGCCGGATCACCGCGCCGTGGGCGATCAGGGCACCGCGTTGCCAGATCAGGGCGTGCATGCCACCGAGCGCGTGCTGCCAGTCGGCGTCCGAGAATGCGTCCCCGTAGGCCTCGATGACCAGCTGATGAGCGCCGCGGCGGGTCTCGTCGTCCAGATCGGAGGTGTGGATCAGGCGGGCGGTGCGGACCTTGCGAAGCACCCGCCGGCCTACCAGGTCGAGTGGGCGGACGGGTGCTGACGTGGCCGCGACCAATGCATCCGCACGGTCTGTCCGGGCCGGACCTGCGCCAGCGTGTCGATGTCGTCCTCGACAACCACGCCGACCACCGGGTAGGCGCCGGTCACCGGGTGATCCGGGCCCAGGATGATCGGAAACCCGTTCGGCAGCACCTGGATGGCACCGCGGTCGGCGCCTTCGGCGGGCAACTGCCGCTCCGGCCACCGGTACTCCAGCGGCATCCCGACCAGTCGCATCCCGGCCCGGTCGCTGTGGTTGGAGACCAGCCAGTTGGTGCGCACCATGATGTCGGGGTCGACGAACCAGTCGTCGCGCGGCCCCGGGGCCACCCGCAGCTCGACGACGTCGCCGGGGATGGTTGCCACCGGCGCCTGGTCGACCTCGGGGTACTCGCCGGTCGGCTCGCCGATCTGCAGCACGTCGCCGTCGCGCAACGGCGCCGGTCCGATGGCGGCCATCACGTCGTAGCTGCGCGAGCCCAGCACGGGGGTGACCTCGATCCCGCCGCGCACCGCAAGGTAGGTCCGCAGACCCGATCGCGGCGAGCCCAGCGAGATCACCTGACCATCGTGGGCACGCTGAATGCTGTTGGTGCCGAATGAGATTCCGTTGACTTCGGGGTCGGTGTCGGCGCCGGTGACCGCGATGTCGACGTCGCCGCCGTGGACGCGGGCGGAAAAGCCACCGAACGCCACCTCGATGGTGGCCCGGTCGTCGGGATTGGCCAGCAAGCGGTTGGCCAGCTGGTGCGAGCGGCGGTCGGCGGCCCCGGACCGGGTGACGCCCAGGTGGCCCAACCCGGGGCGACCAAGGTCCTCGACCAAGGCCAGCGGCCCGGTGCGCAGTATCTCCAACGTGGTCATCGCAACCTCCCGTTCTCGAGTCCCGCGGCCCTCAGGCGGCCCGGAATTGCACGGTCAGGCCCGGTGTGAGCAGCGCCGGGCCGGGCCGTTCCAGATCCCACAGCACCGCGTCGGTCCGCCCGATCAACTGCCAGCCGCCCGGCCACTGGCGCGGGTAGATACCGCTGAATTGGCCGGCGAGCGCCACCGAGCCGGCCGGAACGGCGTCCCGTAATTCGGCGCGGCGCGGTACCTGCAGTCGCGGGTCGCCGCCGATCAAGTAGGCGAATCCCGGGGTGGAGCCGCCGAATCCCACCCGCCAGGGTGTTGCGGTGTGAGCGTTGATCACCTGGGGAACGGTCAAGCCGGTGCGTTCGGCCACCTCGGCGAGATCGGGGCCGTCGTAGACCACGTCGATCGTCACGTCGACGGCGGTGCCGGGTGGCGTGGTCTCGATTTCGCCGGAGTCGACGGTCAGCTTGGCCAGGCGGCGCCGGACATCGGCCTGATAGCCGGGCGCGGCCAGCTTCACCAGCACGGTGTGCGACGCCGGCACGATGTCGACGACCCCGGGCAGCGCCGCGGCGCTCAGGGCCGAGGTCCAGGCCAGTACCTCGGCGGTGCGGCCGAACTGCAACAGCAGTGCGCAGTCGCCGTAGTCGAGGATTCTGTCGGTTTTGGTGAGATCAGTGAAATCCAGTGCCGTGCTCATGTCTCCGACCGTAGCCACGGAAAGTGATCCAGGCCACAATTCTGCGGGCTATGCCAGAGGGGCCTTACCAAACGCGCAGAGTTGGGCCGCTAACCGAGGATTTTGGCGATCGGTCCCGGCAGCTGCTGGGCCACCAGGGGGTAGCTCAGCGGGGAGGCGAAGGCGATCGCCGCGGCCTGATCCCCGGTGGTGAAGACGCTGCGCGATTCACACCCGGCGATGTCGGGGTCGTCCAGCAGCGCCCGGCGTTCGTCGTCGTTCTCGGTGGTCCAGATCAGCACGTCGGCGGCGGCGAGGGCCGCGCCGCGCCGGTCGTGCTCGATGACCGCCGGCGTATCGGCGACGGTCAATCCCATCCGGGAGAGGAACTCGGTGCGCCACCCGGTGCTGGCGGTGAGGTTGCCGCTCTCGAGGCGACCCGCCAGCAACAGCACCTTCTTGTCTTTGAAGCCGGGGTGCGCGGCGGCGACGTCGGCGAACTTCGCGTCGACGCCGTCGATGAGCGACCGCATCTGGGCGCCCTGATGTACCGCTGTGCCGATGGCCGCGGCCTGAGTTTTCCACGGCTCGAAGAATGCGTCGCCGCCCGACTGCGGCACGGTCGGCGCGATCGCGGACAGCTTCTGAAAGGTGTCGGCGTCCACCCCGGCGTTCGTCGCGATGATCAGATCCGGCTTGAGCTCGGCGATCTGATCGACGTCAATTCCGTTGTCCAAGTTGAGCACCGTGGGTTTGGCGTCACCGAGGCGCGGCTGCGCCCAGGGCCACACCGCGAAGGGCTGGTCGCCGAACCAGGCGGTGACGGCGACCGGTACGACACCCAGCGCCAGCAGGTCGTCCTGCCCGGTGTAGCCCGCACAGACCACCCGCTGGGGTGGTTCGGGCACGGTGGTCTCACCGAACAGGTGGGGGACGGTCACCGGGCCCGGGGCGCCGGCGTCGTCGGGGATCTTGGATGAGCAGGCCGTCAACAGCGCTGCGGCCCCGGCCGTACCGCAGAGCCCGAAGAAGCCGCGTCGGCTCCACTGGTCGCGCATCGCGTGAGATTAACGCTGTTCAGCGCGGTTCGCCATACCCGCCGCCGCCGGGAGTCTCGATCACCAGAATGTCGCCGGGCGCCACGTCGGTGGAGTCGCAGCCGGCCAGTTCGGTGACGGTGCCGTCGGCGCGCTCCACCCGGTTGTGCCCGATCGCCCCGGGGGATCCCCCGGCCATGCCGTACGGCGCGACGGTTCGATGTCCGGACAGCACACTGACCGTCATGGGCTCGCCGAACTCGATCCGCCGCACGCCGCCGTCGCCGCCGTGCCAGCGGCCGGCACCACCGCTACCGTGCCGGATCGCGAACTCACGCAACAACACCGGGAAACGCATCTCCAGCACTTCCGGGTCGGTGAGCCGCGAGTTGGTCATATGGGTCTGCACCACGGCGGCGCCGTCGAACCCGTCACCGGCGCCGGACCCGGAACCGAGCGTCTCGTAGTACTGGCGGCCGGCATTGCCGAACGTGACGTTGTTCATCGTCCCGGACCCCTCCGCCTGCACCCCCAGCGCGGCCAGCAGCGCCCCGGTGATCGCCTGGGAGGTTTCGACGTTGCCGGCCACCACCGCGGCTGGATATCGCGGTGCCAGCATCGTTGCGTCGGGGACCGTGATGCGCAGCGGACGCAGACAGCCGTCGTTGATCGGGATGTCGTCGACCACCAAAGTGCGGAACACATAGAGCACCGCGGCGGTGGCCACCGATGACGGCGCGTTGAAGTTCGTTGCCAACTGTGCCGAGGTTCCGTCGAAGTCGACGGTGGCACTGCGGGCGGCCTTGTCGACAGTCACCCGGACGGCGATCGTCGCACCGGAGTCCATCACGTAGCGGTAGTGCCCATCGTCGAGGGAATCGATGACCCGGCGCACCGCCTCCTCGGCGTTGTCCTGGACGTGACGCATGTAGGCCCGCACCACGTCCAGCCCGAAATCGTCGATCATGGCGTGGATCTCGTCGATACCCTTTTGATTGGCGGCGATCTGTGCGCGCAGGTCGGCGAGGTTGGTGCCGGGGCTGCGAGAGGGGAACCGCCCGCCGGTGAGCAACGCTCGGGTCTGCGCTTCGCGGAACTGCCCGTCCTGGACCAGCAGCCAGTTATCGAACAGCACGCCTTCCTCGTCGAGGGTCCGGCTGTCGGCGGGCATGGAACCCGGTGTGGTTCCGCCGATCTCGGCGTGGTGACCGCGGGATGCCACGAAGAACAGCACCGGGTCGCCGGCGTTGGCCGAGGCCGGGTAGACCGGGGTGACGACCGTGATGTCGGGCAGGTGGGTTCCGCCGTGGTACGGGTCGTTGACCGCGTAGACCTGCCCGGGCCGCATCTGGCCGGCCCGCCGAGCGATCACCTCCTTGACGGTGGCGCCCATCGATCCCAGGTGCACCGGGATGTGCGGTGCGTTGGCGACCAGGTTGCCGTCGGCGTCGAACAGTGCGCACGAGAAGTCCAGCCGTTCCCGGATATTCACCGATTGAGCGGTGGCTTCCAGTCGAGCGCCCATCTGTTCGGCGATGGCCATGAACAGATTGTTGAAGATCTCCAGCAGCACCGGATCGGCGTCGGTCCCGGCCCGGTCCGCCACCGTCGCGGCGATTCGCCGCAGGATCAGCTGTCCGTCGGCGGTCAGGCCGGCCTGCCAGCCGTCGTCGACGACGGTGGTGGCGTTGTCCTCGGCGATGATGGCCGGCCCGGACACCACGTCGGCGGAGGTGATCTGCTCTCGCCGGTGCAGCGGCGCGTCCCGCCAGCGTCCGCCGGCGTAGAGCCGGACGAGTTCGGCTGAATCCGGTGCGGTGCCGGATGCCACGTGCAGGGCCAGGTCGGGTTGTTCGGTCAGACCGGTCGCCTCGACCGCGACCGCTTCGGCGATCAGCGGGCGCGTCATCAGGAACGAGTACACGCCGCGGTGGGTGCTTTCGAACGCCGTGGTCATCTGCTCGAGGCTGCCGAGTTCGACCGGGATCGAGGTGTCGGTGCCCTGGTAGCGCAGGTGGACCCGGCGTGTCACCCTTATCCGGTCGGCCGAAACACCTTGGGCGGCAAGGTCGGCGCGGGCCTGCTGTTCCAGGTCGTCGGCGACGCCAGCGAGGCCGTCGGCGTCCAGCCGGGTCTCTGTCGCCCGCTCACGGATCACGGTGGTGTCGGCCAACCCGATGCCCAGTGCGGAGAGCACACCGGCCATCGGCGGTACCAGCACCGTGCGGATGCCGAGTTCGTCGGCGACCGCGCACGCGTGCTGTCCGCCGGCTCCGCCGAAGGTGGTCAGGGCGTAGCGGGTGATGTCGCGGCCCTTGGCCACCGAGATCTTCTTGACCGCGTTGGCCATGTTCGCCACCGCGATGCGCAAGAACCCTTCGGCGACCTGTTCTGGGCTGCGCGCATCGCTGGTAGCGCTGAGGATTTCGCCGGCCAGGGCGGTGAAGCCCCGTCGCACCGCCGCGGCATCCAGCGGCTGGTCGCCGTTGAGGCCGAACACCGCCGGAAAGTGCGCCGGTTGGATGCGTCCGAGCATCACGTTGGCGTCGGTGACGGTCAGCGGTCCGCCGCGCCGGTAACAGGCCGGGCCCGGATCGGCGCCCGCAGACTCCGGCCCGACTCGGAACCGGCTGCCGTCGAAGTGCAGGATCGATCCGCCGCCGGCGGCGACGGTGTGGATGTGCAGCATCGGAGCCCGCAGCCGCACTCCGGCGACTTCGGTGGTGAACACCCGCTCGTAACCGCCGGAATCCGCGCTGTAATGCGAGACGTCGGTGGAGGTTCCGCCCATGTCGAACCCGATCACCGAGTCGAATCCGGCCAGCGCCGACATCCGCACCATGCCGACGATTCCGCCTGCCGGGCCGGACAGGATCGCGTCCTTGCCGCGGAAGTGATCGGCAGCGGCCAGGCCTCCGTTGGACTGCATGAACTCAAGGCGCACCCCGTGCAGCTGCTCGGCGACCTGCGCGACGTAGCGGCGCAACACCGGCGACAGGTAGGCGTCGACGACCGCGGTGTCGCCGCGCGGAATCAGCTTCGGCAGCGGACTGACTTCACCCGACAGCGAGACCTGGGTGAAGCCCAGTTGCTGCGCCAGCGCGCCGATCGCCCGCTCGTGCGCGGGATTCCGGTAACTGTGCAGGCACACCACCGCCAGCGCACGAATCCCGTCGGCGTGCGCCGCGCGCAGCTGGGTACCCAGGGTTTCCAGGTCCGGTGCGCGCAGGACGCTGCCGTCGGCGCCGATACGTTCATCGACCTCGATGACGCGTTCGTATAGCTGCTCGGGCAGCACGATGTGCCGGTCGAAGATGCGGGGCCGGTTCTGGTAGGCGATGGCAAGCGCGTCGCCGAAGCCGCGGGTGATGACCAGCAGGGTGCGTTCCCCGGCGCGCTCCAATAGGGCGTTGGTGGCCACCGTCGTGCCCATCCGCACCGCGTCGATGGTGCCGTCCGGGATGGGCGCGGCGTCGGGAATCTGCAGCAGGGCGCGGATTCCGGCCACTGCGGCGTCGCGGTACTGGGCCGGGTTCTCCGAGAGAAGCTTGTGGGTGACCAGTCGCCCATCGGGGCGCCGGGCGACGATATCGGTGAAGGTGCCGCCCCGGTCGATCCAGAACTGCCACGTCGTCGACACGGCTCACATTGTTACTCGGTGAGCAGCGATACCGCGAAGTCGGCGTAGATGCGGGCGGTTGCCTCCGGTGTTGCCGGACCGGCGGCGTTGAACCACTGCGGCAGCGAGGTGCACATCGTCGCGATGGCGCGGCCGGCGATGCGGCGGTCTGCGACAACGACGTCCCCTTCGCGCGATGCGCGGTCTACGGCGGCATCGAGGGTGTGCTGGAGCTGGTTTCGGGAGTTGGCGATGCGCTGCCGATTCACCGGGGTCAGGCTGCGCATCTCGCTGGCACCGATGAACGCCAGCTTCTGCCGGTGAGTGTGGAACAGCGCCAGCGCTTCGACGATGCGCCGCACCTCTTGGATGCCGGTTGGCGCACCGGCGCGGGCCGCGTCGACGCGCCAGCGCAGTTCGGTCATGGTCAGATCCAGGATCGCGACCAGCAGCGTCTGCTTATCCGGGTAGTGGTGGTAGATGCCCGGAACGCTCATCCCGGCGCGGGCCGCCAGATCCCGCATCGTGCTGCCGTGATAGCCGGTTTCGACAAAAGCGTCGATCGCCGCGGACAGCACACCGTCCAGTACCAGCGGTGGAAACGTTCGCCAGTCGCCGTGCGGAATCCCCGAACCCGCCGACACATTCTCCGAGCTGGTTGCCGGCACTTCGATGCTGCCCTCCACGAGCTGGGCGGCCGTCACGCCCAACGCCTGCGCGTACTGCTGCAGCCGAGTCACCGTGATTCCGGTCTTACCGTTTTCGACCGCACTCACCGTCGCCGCGCTCGCCCCCAAACGCTGCGCCAGCTCCCGGACGGTCAGCCCGCGCCCCCGGCGGGCCGCGCGGATCGCAACGCCGCACGCCAACGGTCCGGTCACACCACCTCCATGTTCAGGAATCCTGAACTATAACGCGGGGCAGGTGCGCCGCCAACCCCGCGTTTTGACTGGTGGCGGCTTCTATGTCACAGTCCGTACTGTTCGGGCCGAGTGATCGGTCGGTCAGAATGGAGTGACATGGCAATCGAGCTGAGCTACTCGCCGGACGTGACGGCGCTGGTCGAACGCACCCGGGCGTTCATCGAGGACGTCGTGCTGCCGGTCGAGGACCGGTTCGGCGGGGACATCGCGGCCGCCGGCGGCGACACGGTGATCAAGGAACTGCAGGCAGCGGCCCGGGAAGCGGGAGTGTTCGCGCCCCACGCCCCCATCGAATACGGGGGCCTGGGCCTGAACATGTCCGATCGCGCGCCGGTGTTCGAGGCCGCCGGATATTCCCTGTTCGGACCTGCCGCGGTGAACATCGCGGCCCCGGATGAAGGCAACGTCCATCTGCTGGCGGAGGTGGCCAGCACCGAACAGAAGGCTCGCTATCTGGCCCCGCTGGCGGTCGGCGAGGTGCGGTCGGCGTTCGCGATGACCGAGCCGGCCCCGGGAGCCGGCTCGGACCCGGCGGCGCTGGCGACCACGGCGCAGCGCCGCTCGGGAGACTGGTACATCACCGGCCGCAAGTGGTACATCACCGGTGCTGACGGCGCCGCCTTCTTCATCGTGATGGCCCGGACGTCCGGGGAGGCCGGGCAGCGTGGCGGCGCCACCATGTTCCTGGTTCCCGCCGACACCCCCGGCCTGACCGTCGGCCGGCACATCCCGACCCTCGACCGGTCCATGGTGGGCGGGCACTGCGAGGTGCTCTTCGACGACGTTCGGGTTCCCGAGGAAGCGGTGCTCGGCGAGGTGGACCGCGGCTTCGAGTACGCCCAGGTCCGCCTTGGCCCCGCGCGCATGACGCACGTGATGCGGTGGCTCGGCGCGGCACGCCGCGGTCACGACACCGCGCTGGCTCATGTGGTGGAGCGTCAGGCGTTCGGCTCGGCGCTCGGCGATCTGGGCATGATCCAGAACATGGTGGCCGACAACGAGATCGACATCGCTGCCACCCGCGCGCTGCTGGTGCGGGCGTGCTGGGAACTGGATCAGGGCGGCAACGCCGGCGATGCGACGTCGATCGCGAAGACCTTCGCCGCCGAGGCGATCTTCCGCATCGTCGACCGCAGCGTGCAGATGTGTGGTGCGCTCGGCGTCACCGAGGACCTGCCGCCGGCGCGGCTGTCCCGGGAAGTACGCCCCTTCCGGGTCTACGACGGGCCCTCGGAAGTACACCGCTGGGCGATCGCCAAACGGCGCATCGGCGCGGCCCGGCGAGCGCTCAAGGCGTCCCCGCGGTGACGGTCGACGGACTGGACCCGGCTGCGCTGCGCCACTACCTCATCGCACACGACGTACCGGTTCGCGGCGAGCTCGCCGTCGAGCTGATCGCCGGCGGCCGGTCCAACCTGACCTTCAAGGTCAGCGACGACGTGTCGGCGTGGGTGGTCCGCCGGCCTCCGCTGGGTGGCCTGACGCCGTCGGCCCATGATGTGGGTCGCGAATTCGTGGTCACCCGAGGCCTGTTCGGTACGGGGGTGCCGATCGCGGAGCCCATCGCGTTCGACGCCGACGGCACGTTGTGCGGTGCTCCGCTGACGGTAACCGAGTTCGTGACCGGCCGGGTATTCCGGCACAAGGACGATCTCGGCGTTCTCGCCGATGAGGAACTGGCCGCCAACGCCTCCGCGCTGGTGCGGATACTCGTCGACCTGCACGCGGTCGACTATCGGGCGGTAGGGCTCGAATCATTCGGCAGGCCAGCGGGTTTCCTGGAACGCCAGGTTCGGCTATGGGCCCGCCAGTGGGAACTGGTCAAGACGCGCGGCGATGACGACGCGGTGGACGGCGATGTGGCGAAGCTGGCCGCCGCACTCGCCGAGGCCATCCCGCGGGCCTCGGAGTCCTCGGTCGTGCACGGCGACTTCCGAATCGACAACACCCTCTGCGATCCCGAGCAGGCCGGGGTCATCCGGGCGGTCGTGGACTGGGAGCTGTCCACGCTCGGCGATCCGCTCACCGATATCGCGCTGATGTGTGCCTACCGGTCGCCCGCGTTCGATCTGGTCTTCGGCCACCCCGCCGCGTGGACCAGTTCCCGGCTGCCGTCCGCCGATGACCTCGCCGAGCAGTACGCCCAGCTTTCCGGGCGCGACCTGGCGCGGTGGAGCTTCTACCTGGCGCTGGCGAACTTCAAGGTCGGGGTCATCGCTGAAGGGATCACCCATCGGGCCCAGCACGGGGCCGGAAACGTGCTGCACGCCGATGAGGCAGCGCAGGCCGCGCCGGAGTTCATCGCCGCGGCCCGAAAGGCATTGAACAGCTGACTGAGAAAGGTGAGACGGGTGGGCGTACTGGATAAATTCCGTATCGACGGCCGGGTTGCAGTGGTGACCGGGGCGTCCTCGGGCCTCGGTGTGTATTTCGCTCGGGCCCTGGCCGAGGCCGGCGCCGACGTCGTGCTGGCCGCGCGGCGAGTGGACAAGCTCGCCGATGCCGCCGAACTGGTCGCCGCGACGGGGCGCGCGGCCTTGCCGGTGGCCACCGATGTCGCCGACCCGGCGGCGGCGACCGCAATGGTGGAGGCCGCCATGGAGCGTTTCGGCCGGGTCGATGTGCTGATCAACAACGCCGGTATCGGCACCGCACACCCCGCCACCCGGGAAACGCCGGAGCAGTTCCGTGAGGTGATCGACATCAATCTCAACGGGGCCTACTGGGCCGCGCAGGCGTGCGGCCGGGTGATGGAACCGGGCTCGTCGATCATCAACATCTCCAGCATCCTGGGCCTGACCACGGCGGGACTGCCGCAGGCCGCGTATGCCGCCAGCAAGGCCGGGCTCATCGGACTCACGCGAGACCTGGCTCAGCAGTGGGGGAGCCGGAAAGGCATCCGGGTCAATGCGATCGCGCCCGGCTTCTTCGCCTCGGAGATGACCGACCAGTACCGTCCGGGCTACCTGGACAGCATCTCCCACCGCATGGTGCTGGGCCGGATGGGAGACCCCGAGGAACTCGCGGCCACCGCGGTGTGGCTGGCCTCCGATGCCGGCGGCTACGTCACCGGGCAGACCATCGCCGTCGACGGCGGCTTCACGATCAACTGAGGTCGGAGAATCGGATCGGGTCCTCCGGGCGATCGTAATGCGCGTACCGCGCCTCCTCTTTTGTCACATCGTCGTACCCGCTGAACTGCACCGCCAGTTCGTCGGCGAAAAGCAGCAGCTGCTTGGACTTGAGGATCTGCGGGTCGTCGATGTCGAAGACGCGGGGCGGTGCGTCGTCCAGTGCGCGTTGCAACCTGGCCAGCACCGCCTCCTGCCCGGGCCGGAAGGCTTGCAGGGCCGCGCCCACGGCCGACGGTTCGGCCCGGGCGAGCTCGGGGCCTTCCGCGCGGGTCTCGTTGTTGAACTCCCGGATCACCAAATAGAAGGTCACGGTGGTGAGGCTACTGGGTGACGCCGTCCGGATTCGGGCGTGGCACGAGCGTCGGCGAACGCGTTGGCGCGGAACTGGACTGGGCGTGCATCGCCGAGGTCACTCGACGACGCACCGGCTGGTCACGGCGCGATCAACCGGCTGAGCAACTCGAGTGAATCCTGCGCGCCCGAGCCGGGTTCGGTGGTGACCACCACCACGGACTGCTCCGGCGAGTGGGCCACCTGCAGGGTTTGCTGGGTGACGGTGACCTCACCGACCAGCGGGTGGTGCAGCCGGTAGGTGCCGCCGGTGCACGGCCTGACCCGGTGATCGCTCCACAGCGCGGCGAACTCGGCACATTGCACCGACAGCTCACCTACCAGTGACGCCAGCGCTGCGTCGTCGGGGTGGCGGCCGGCGGCCGCACGCAGGCTGCCGACGACAGTGCGGGCCTTACGGTCCCAGTCCGCGTACAGCTCGCGGGTATGCGGGTCGAGGAACAGCATCCGGGCCAGATTGGGTCGCTCGGCGGGGCGGTCGGGGGCGGTGCGGTCGGTGTGTCCGGCCAACAGCGCATGGCCCAGCGGATTCCAGGAGAGCACATCGGTGCGCCGTCCCAGCACCAGCGCCGGCGTGTCCCCGAAGGTCTGCATCAACTCTCGCGTCCACTGGTGGACACGTTCCGGCGGTGGGCGCTTGAGGGGGCGCGGGCGTTGCGCGGCGAGTTCGTGCAGGTGCGCGTGCTCGTGCGCGTCCAGCTGCAGCGCTTTGGCTAGCGCATCGAGTACTGCCCCCGAGGCGTTCACCGACTGTCCCTGTTCCAGACGGGTGTAATAGGACACGCTCACCCCGGCCAGCTGGGCGAGTTCCTCGCGGCGTAACCCTGCCACGCGCCGCTGGTTCACCGTTTCGAGCAGACCCACCTCGTCGGGTCGAAGCTGCGCGCGCCGGGCCCGCAGGAACTCGCCTAGTTGCCCGGATACCGCCACTTGACCCACTATGCCAGCGGCCGAGGACGGCAGCCTGTCCCTACCAGTGGTAGCCAGTGCAGGGGCTGGTTCGCGGGTCGCGGACTCGGCACTCTGGCCGCATGAACGAAATCGTGTTGGGTGACGTCAGCATCACTCGCGTCGTCGAGTACTACGGATCGGTGGCGCTTTCGCCGAGTGACTTCTTCCCGGACCTCCCAGCCGAGGCTTGGCGCCACAACGAGGAGTGGTTGGTTCCCGATTTCGTCGCTGTCGGAGCGGATACCTGCATCAGCGCGATCCAGACCTGGGTGTTGCGCAGCGAGGGCAAGGTGATCCTGGTCGACACCGGCGTCGGGAACCACAAGGAGCGGCCGAATTCGCCGATCTGGGATCATCTGGATACCGATTTCCTCGGCGGGCTTGCCTGGGCCGGGGTGCGGCCTACCGACGTCGACCTGGTGATCAACACCCACCTGCACGTCGATCACGTGGGTTGGAACACCCGGCTCGACGGCGGTGACTGGGTGCCGACCTTCCCCAACGCGACCTACCTGATCCCCCGGGCCGACTTCGACTTCTGGAATCCGGTCAACGGCGGTCAGGACGAGCGAGTCCGGGTGAACAGCAACGTGTTCGAAGACAGCGTTGCTCCGATCCACGGCGCCGGGCAGGCGCTGCTGTGGGACGACGCCCACACCATCGACGCCAACCTGTGCCTGGACCTGGCGCCGGGTCACACCCCCGGGTCATCGGTGCTTTCGCTGCAGTCAGGCACCGACAGAGCTGTGTTCGTCGGGGATCTGCTGCACAGCCCCATGCAGTTTCTGCATCCCGACGCCAACAGTTGCTTCTGCGTCGACGCCGCCGCCTCCCGCACCACCCGGCGTCGGCTGCTCGGTCGCGCCCACGACAGCAACGCCCTGGTGCTTCCTGCTCATCTGGGTGGGCACGGTGGAGCCGAAGTTATCCGTGACGGAACGGGTTTCGCCATCAAGGCGTGGGCACCGTTCGGCAGAATCTGAAACCGGCGACACCATGCCCGATCCGATCGTGGCTACCGAGTCCGGAGCGGTGCGCGGACGCCGGGTAGGTGGCATCTATTGTTTTCTGGCGGTCCCATACGCCGCACCGCCGCTCGGAGCCGGCCGATTTGCACCGCCTGTCGCCCACCCGCCCTGGGCGGGTGTGCGAGATGCGACCCGACACGGGCCGACCGCCCCGCAACCGCGCCGCGACGGGTTTGGGGCCCTCGACATGTCGCCGTACTTCGGTCCGGGATGGATTCGCGGTGACGACTACCTCACACTCAACATTTGGAGCCCCCCACCGTGGATTCCAGTCCGGTGATGGTGTTCGTCCATGGCGGCGGCTTCGTTGCCGGCTCCAACCGTGCCGCGTTGTACGACGGAGCGGCCTTCGCCCGCGACGGCGTGGTTATGGTGACGGTGAACTACCGGCTGGGTATCGCAGGGTTCCTGGACCTTCCGGATGCGCCCCGTAACCGAGGCCTGCTCGACGTCCTGGCCGCGCTCGCCTGGGTGCGTGACAACATCGCTGCATTCGGCGGCGATCCGGCCAACGTCACGCTGTTCGGGCAGTCCGCCGGTGCGACCATTGTCGGCGCCGCTCTCGCCACACCCGAAGCCGACGGGTTGATCCGGCGCGCGATAACGCAGAGCGGAAGTGGGCTGCGCGCGTTCTCCGGCGAACAAGCCGAGCGGGTCGCCCTGGCGGCTGCTACCGCCCTCGATGTCGCGCCGACGGCAGCCGACTTCGGCGCCGTCGCCGATGACGACCTCATCGCGGTCATGCCCGCGCTCACCGGCCTTGATCTCGCAACGGTCGACCGAATGGACCCGCTGGCCGGGCTCAGCCCATTGGGCGTTGTCTCGGATCGTCGGCCCGCCGAACACCGGCTCGCGCCGGTTGATCTGCTGGTTGGCACCAACACTGAGGAAGCCAACCTGTATCTCGCACCGCAGGGAGCGCTGACGTCCTCGACCGACCGGGAAGTTCGGGATACCGCGGCGTTGGTCCATCCCGATCCGGACGCGCTGGTGGCGTCGTACCGGGCCGCACTGCCGGGCGTCGCGCTCGGGCAGTTGCGTTCGACGATCCTCGCCGACGCGCTGTTCCGGATCGGCAGCCGTGAGCTGGCCGAGGTGCATGGTAATGCTTACGGCTACGAATTCGCTTGGCAGTCAAAGGCGCTCGAGGGGCGGCTGGGCGCTGCACACGCGGTGGAGCTGCCCTTCGTGTTCGACCGGCTCGATCTTCCCGAGTTGCGTGGATGTCGGGGCCTGCTCGGCGCCGGCGAACCGCCGAAGTCACTGGCCGCAGAGATACGCGCGTGCTGGGTGTCGTTTGCGCGCAGCGGAAACCCGGGCTGGCCACCGCTAGGCCGCAGTCAGAGGGTCCATCGGTTCGCTGCCCGATAGGCCGTCGGGCTCTGCTGTACCAAGCTAGGTACTCTGCGCTGATGAGCGTCGATCCGCTCCGCATATCGGAATTGGGCGCCGAACCGGATGCCGTCGTGCGACTGCTCGCCTACTTCGACGAGCTCGTCGAATCGTCGGCCGACGCCGACAGGGTGCTCCGGATCGCGACCGAGGCCGCCGAGTGCCCGCTGGGTGTGCGGTGGGTTTCGCCGACCGAACCCGAGGTCTGGCTCGAGCGAACGGGTGCCGGGCACCCGCTTGATCCGGTGTTGGCAGACCGGGTGCGCCATGCGCTGCGGATGGCCGCTTCCCGGGTCGGGGCGAGAGTGCAGCTGGGCGATCCAGCATTGCTGGAATTGGTGTTGTCCGACAACGAGTTACCGGCAGAGCGGGCGCGGGCTATCCGGCTGCTGGGCCTCGATGAGACCCGCGAGATCCGGGTACTGGCGGTGTCGGCTGGATCCCCCGCCGAGGCGCTGCGCGTCGTGGTGCGCGAACTGGGCGACCAACCGGTGCGCTCGGTCGCCATCGGCGCCGACACGGCGCTGCTGTGTTACAGCGCCGAGGATGCCCGGACGTTGTCGGATCGCCTGGACGCGGCGATCATCGCGGCGTTTCCCCCGCCGCTGCCCGCACACATCGGCCGCGGGCCCTGGGTCGGGATCGGCGCCAAGACCACCGTCTTCGGCGCGGCGACGTCTTGGCGGCAGGCCCAACGGGGACTGCGGTTCGCTTCGTCCACGCACTACGGGCGGCGGGCGGTCGCCTACGAACGCCTGAGCGCGCTGGAGTTGCTCGCCGACCTGCCGTCAGAGCAGGTGCTGCGGCACCACGATGTCGCCCGGATCAACGCGATCGCGTCAACACCGGCCGGTGCGCACGACGTCGACACCACCGAGGCGTTCTGCGTGCTCGGGTCGCTGCGCCGCACCGCCGCCCAGCTGCATCTGCACCACAGCACGGTGGCGGCGCGCATCGCGCACGTCGAGGCCGCGATGGGCTGGGATCTGGCCGACCCGATCGATCGGTTCACCGCCACCCTGGTGCTCTTCGTGCGCCGCATCGCGCTCTCGTCCGCCGAACTCACCGACGCAGGTCCGACAGGCGTCGGATGAAAACGATTATCAACCCGACGTCTGGCGGATGACCAGGTCTACGGCGGCAGTGATGATGATCACTGCACCCGCTCAACCGATACGAGGAGTTAGAACCGTGGCCGTCATCGACCCCAGCCGGACCTGGGCCCCCTTGGAGAAGCGGTTGGCGACGACCACCAACGAGCGGCACCGGGCGGCGCTCGAAGTGGTGATCAAGCACATGAAGGGTGAGGCCGCGCCGGATCTCGACTGTGTGATGGAGACGCTGAGCGGCGAGCCGGACTACCACTTCTGGATGGGCGGTCAAGACGTCGGGCCGAAGACCACCGAGGGCGTCCGCACCTACTACACGAACTTCATGGGGACCCGCACCAACGTGTTGGAGTTCGCGATCGACCGCCTGGTCGTCGACGACGACTGCGTGGTGACGGAGGGCGACATGAAGCAGCTGTACCCCGGTGCTCTGGCGACCGCCATCCTCGGGGTGGAGGTCGAGGATCCCGCCGCCGACTACCTGGTGGTGTACCGGCAGGTGCTGCTGTGGCCGATCGATGCCAGCGGCAAGATCGTCGGTGAAGACTCCTACTTCGCCGGTGTGCGCAGCGTGATCCCGGTGGCCCGTGAGGACCTCCCGCAGCAGTACCTCGATCTTGTTCACGCGCCTGCGGCGAATGCGTAGCGACATCGCGGGCATGCTGCTCGACCGACTCGGCGATCACCATCCGGGATTGCGTACCCGACAGCGGGATTGGACCTGGGACGAGGTGGTGCGTGAATCCGCCGCGCGCGCCTCGTTGGCCTCGGCGTTGCGCCGGGACGGACCGTTTCACGTCGGCGTGCTGCTGGAGAACGTCGAGGATTTCGTGTTCTGGCTCGGGGCCGGCGCACTGGCGGGCGCCGTCATCGTCGGGATCAATCCCACCCGCGGCGACGCCGAGCTGGCCGCGGAGATCCGCCACGCCGACTGCCAGCTGATCGTCACCGACACGAGCGGAGCAGACCGGCTGCGCGACCTGGACCACGGACTGGAGTCGACGCGCTTCCTGGTCGTCGACGACCCCGGTTACGCCGAGCTGATCCAGGCGCACCGCTCGGAGCCGGCCGCCGCGCCGGGGGTCGGTCCGGAATCGCTGCTGCTGCTGCTGTTCACCTCCGGTACCACCGGCGCCTCGAAGGCGGTCAAGTGCAGTCAGGGCCGGCTGGCCCGGATCGCCGAACTGGCCACCGCGAAGTTCGGCCATGTGCGCGACGACGTCGACTACTGCTGCATGCCGCTGTTTCACGGCAACGCGATCATGGCGCTGTGGGCGCCGGCGCTGGCCAACGGGGCCACGGTCTGCCTGACGCCGAAGTTCTCGGCGTCGCAGTTCCTTCCCGACGTGCGCTATTTCGGCGCGACGTTCTTCACCTACGTGGGCAAGGCGCTGGGTTATCTGCTCGCCACCGAAGAGCGTCCCGACGATGCGGACAACACGCTGGTCCGCGGCTTCGGCACCGAGGCGTCGCCGCAGGATCAGGCCGAGTTCCTCCGCCGGTTCGGCGCCGTGCTGCATGAGGGCTACGGCTCCAGCGAGGGCGGCAACGCCGCGTTGCCCGACCCGGCGGCGCCGGCCGGCGCGCTGGGACGTCCGGCGCACGCAGGCATCGCCGTCGTCGACCCGCAGACCCGAGCCGAGTGCGCCGTCGCGATCCTCGATGAGCACGGGCGGGTGTCCAACGCCGACGAAGCGGTCGGCGAGATCGTCGACAAGACCGGAGCCCGCGACTTCGAGGGCTACTACAAGAACGACGCCGCCGACTCGGAAAAGGTTCGCGACGGCTGGTACTGGACCGGCGATCTCGGCTACCGCGACGAGGCCGGATTTCTGTACTTCGCCGGCCGGCGCGGGGATTGGATCCGGGTCGACGGCGAGAACACCTCCGCGCTGACTATTGAACGGGTGTTGCGCCGGTATCCGGGGACGATCAGTGCCGGGGTATATGCGGTGCCCGATTCCCGCTCCGGTGACCAGGTGATGGGGGCGGTCGAGGTCGCCGACCCCGCGGGTTTCGATGTGGCGGCGTTCGCCGGATACCTGGCCGACCAGCCCGACCTGGGCAGCAAGGGCGCACCGCGGTTCCTGCGGGTCTCGGCTCGCCTGCCCGTCACCGGCTCGAACAAGGTGCTCAAACGTGAACTGCAGGCGCAGCGCTGGCACACCGACGAACCGGTGTACCGCTGGGTCGGGCGGGGTACGCCCGTCTACACCCGGATGACCGACGACGACAAGCGGTCCCTGGACGCCGAATTCGCGTCCTACGGCCGGCAAAACTACCTGCGAGGCGAAGGTGAGAAGCGATGACGGACTGCGCGATTCGCGAACTGGACCACGGCCGGCCGCAAACCCGGTACGCCCGGGGTTGGCACTGTCTGGGGCTGGCTGAGACCTTCCGGGACGGCAAGCCGCACGCCATCAACGCCTTCGGCACCCGGCTGGTGGTGTTCGCCGACTCCGGCGGGGCCGTGCATGTGCTCGACGCCTACTGCCGGCACATGGGCGCCGACCTGTCCCGCGGGACCGTCAAGGGCGACACCCTGGCGTGTCCGTTCCATGACTGGCGCTGGCAGGGCTCGACCGGGCGCTGTGTCGAGGTGCCGTACGCCAAGCGGCCGCCGCGGATGGCGCGCACCCGGCGCTGGCCCACCTGCGAGGTCAACGGTCAGCTGCTGGTGTGGAACGACCCGGAGGGCTCGACACCGCCGCCGGAGCTGACACCGCCCACGATCGAGGGGATGGACGAGGGCCGCTGGTCGCCGTGGCAGTGGAGCTCGGTGTTGATCGAAGGTTCCAACTGCCGCGAGATCGTCGACAACAACGTCGATATGGCGCACTTTTTCTACATCCACCACGCCTACCCGACGTACTTCAAGAACGTCATGCAGGGCCACACCGCCAGCCAGTTCATGGAGTCCAAGCCGCGGCCCGACGGCGCCGGCTACGAGAAGCTCTGGGAGGGCACCTATTTGCGCTCAGAGGCCACCTACTTCGGGCCGGCCTACATGATCAACTGGCTGCACAACGACCTGGGGCCCGATTTCACCGTCGAGATCGCGCTGATCAATAGCCACTACCCGATCACCCACAACTCGTTCATGCTGCAGTGGGGCGTGGCCGTGCAGAACATGCCCGGCCTGCCGCCGGAGAAGGCCACCAAGCTGGCCGCGGCGATGAGCCGGTCGTTCGGCGAGGGATTCCTCGAAGACGTCGAGATCTGGAAGCACAAAGCGCCCGTTGACAATCCGCTGCTGGTCGAGGAGGACGGCCCGGTCTACCAGCACCGCCGCTGGTATCAGCAGTTCTACGTCGACGTCGCCGACGTCACCCCCGACATGACCGACCGGTTCGAGGTGGAGGTCGACACCTCCCACGCGTTCGGGCGCTGGGAGGCCGAAGTCGCCGCGAATCTGGCGGCGCGCGTCCCGGCGACGTGAGCTACCGGCTCTGGCCTTTCTCGCTCTGCTGGCTTTTCCAGGGGCTGTAGTCGGCGATCAACTCCTCTTGCGGCGGGCGCTGCCCCGCCGGGACGTGCTGCAGGTTGATCCGGATCCGGTACCAGATCGAGCTCGGCCCGCGCATGCCGTCGACCAGGACGTCCTCTGGCGCCAGCCGTTTCGCGGCCGCAGGGTGCCGCTCCCGCCAGACGTCCAGGGCGGCCATCGCCTCGTCTTTGGTTTTGGTGCGGGCGATCTCGATCAGCGGCAGCGGTGAGGTGCGGCGCCCGTCGACGTTCTTGCGGGCCCCTTTGGGCGCCTTCTCCGCCGGGCCCTGCTTGTCGGCCAGCTCCAGCAGCGACTCCAGGTCGCCGACGGAGTCATCCATTGCTTCCCACGGGTCGCCGATGCGCGCGAACCGCTCGGGGACCGTGTCGATGGTGAATGCCGCCGGGTCGACGTCGGTGACCTCGCCCCAGTACAGCGGCGTCGACACCCGGGCGTCGGCGGTGGCGCGCACCGAGTAGGCCGAGGCGACGGTGCGGTCCTTGGCGTTCTGGTTGAAGTCCACGAAGACGCCGTGCCGTTCCTCTTTCCACCACCGGCTGGTGGCCAACTCTGGAGCGCGCCGCTCGATCTCGCGGGCCACCGCCTGCGCGGCCAGCCGAACCTGACCGAACTGCCAGCGGGGCGCGATGCGGGCGTAGATGTGCATGCCCCGCGAACCGGACGTCTTCGGCCAGGCGGTCAGCCCGTGGTCGGTCAGTACCTCTCGGGCCAGCATGGCCACCTCGACGATCTGCGGCCAGCTGACGCCGGGCATCGGATCGAGGTCGACCCGCAACTCGTCGGGGTGGTCCAAGTCGCCGGCGAGTACCGGGTGCGGGTTGAGATCCACGCAGCCCAGGTTGATCACCCAGGCCAGCCCGGCCGCATCGTCGATGACGGCCTCTTGCGCCGACCGGCCCGAGGCATAGCGCAGTTCGGCGACCGACACCCAGTCGGGACGTTTGGCCGGTGCCCGTTTCTGGAAGACGGCTTCGGCGTCGATGCCGTCGACGAAGCGCTTGAGGATCATCGGCCGCCCGGCCACGCCGCGCAACGCGCCGTCGGCCACCGCCAGGTAGTAGTGGATCAGGTCCAGCTTGGTGCGCGGGGCGCTGCCGTCGCGGCCCGGGAACACCACCTTGTCCGGGTGGGTAACCGCCACCCGGTGTCCCGCCACTTCCAGCGACAACCCGCCGGCCATGAAGCCATGCTAACGATCACGTCGAATCCGCTGACCGGCAGCGACCTGAGTCACATAAGGTTGCTCCATGGCAAAGCTCACCGACCTGCCCGGCCAGGCCGTAACCACGCTCAGCCGCTACTTCGAACGTGGTAGCGCCGAGCTGCACTATCTGCGCAAGGTCATCGAATCCGGTGCCGTGAGACTCGAGTCGCCGCGCATCATCGCGAACGCACTCGCCGACGGGGCCCGGTGGGGCGAGCTGGGGATGATTCCGGCCCTCAATGCCCGCCGCAACCCCAATGGCCTCGCCGTCATCGACGACGACGGCAGTATCACCTTCAAAGAGCTCGACGCCGCCGCCAACGCGGTGGCCAACGGCCTGGTGGCGATGGGCGTGCGGGGCGGCGACGGGGTGGCGATCCTGGCCCGCAACCACCGCTGGTTTCTGATCGCCAACTACGGCTGCGCCCGGGTCGGCGCCCGGCTGATCCTGCTGAACAGCGAATTCTCCGGCCCGCAGATCAAGGACGTCTCCGAACGCGAAGGCGCCAAGCTGATCATCTACGACGACGAATACACCGCCGCGGTCGCGCAGGCCGACCCACCGCTGGGCAAACTGCGGGCGCTGGGCGTCAACCCGGATTCGGAGGAACCGTCGGGCAGCACCGACGAGACGCTGGCCCAGCTGATCGCCCGCAGCAGCAAGGCGCCGGCGCCGAAGGTCACCAAGCACGCCTCGATCATCATCCTGACCTCCGGCACCACCGGCACCCCCAAGGGCGCCAACCGCAGCACCCCGCCCACGCTGGCGCCGATCGGCGGCATCCTGTCGCACGTCCCGTTCCGCGCCGGCGAAGTGACGTCGCTACCCTCGCCGATGTTCCACGCCCTGGGCTACCTGCACGGAACCCTGGCGATGTTCTTCGGCTCGACCTTGGTGCTGCGCCGGCGCTTCAAGCCGGCCACCGTGCTGGAGGACCTGGAGAAGCACAAGGTGACGGGCATGGTCGTCGTCCCGGTCATGCTGTCGCGGATTCTGGACCAGTTGGAGAAGACCAGCCCCAAACCGGACCTGTCGCAGCTGCGGATCGTGTTCGTCTCCGGTTCCCAGCTCGGCGCCGAGTTGGCCACCCGGGCGATGAAGGACCTCGGGCCGGTGATCTACAACATGTACGGCTCCACCGAGGTCGCGTTCGCCACCATCGCCGATCCGGGTGATCTGCAGTTCAACCCGGCGACGGTGGGACAGGTGGTCAAGGGCGTCAAGGTCAGAATCCTCGACGACAACGGTCACGATCTGCCGCAGGGCGAGGTGGGGCGGATCTTCGTCGGCAACTTCTTCCCGTTCGAGGGCTACACCGGCGGCGGAGGCAAGCAGATCATCGACGGGCTGCTGTCCTCCGGCGACGTCGGCTACTTCGACGAGCGTGGCCTGCTCTACGTAAGCGGCCGCGACGACGAGATGATCGTCTCCGGCGGCGAGAACGTCTTCCCGGCCGAGGTCGAAGACCTCATCAGCGGGCATCCCGACGTGGTCGAGGCGACCGCTCTGGGTGTCGACGACAAGGAGTGGGGTGCGCGGCTGCGCGCCTTCGTGGTCAAGAAGGAAGGCTCCAGCGTCGACGAGGACGCCATCAAGATGTACGTCAAGGAGCACCTGGCGCGCTACAAGGTGCCGCGTGAGGTGGTGTTCCTCGACGAGCTGCCGCGTAACCCGACCGGCAAGATTCTCAAGCGCGAACTCCGCGAGCTGTAGGGCGGGTTCGCGCACGCTCGCGCACCCTCACGCGCCGATGCTGACTGCCTGTTCCCAAGTGGCGCCGCTGATATCGGTGAGTACGAGCGTGTACCGGTGGGTGGCATCCCACCGGGTTTTCCCGGTGGGGATCGTCAGCTGCGCTTTCGCGCCCAACGGGACCACCAGGCTGTGCGCGCCCGGTTTCACCTTGGCCACGTAGCGGTTGGCTATCGCCGCCTCGGGCAGCCGACTGAGCTGGGTGCCGTCGAGCTGGACGACGGTATCGCCGGTGGTGTCGTCGCGGACGCTGACCCCGATCAGGAAGGAGCCGTACACGTCGGCTCCTTCGGTTCGGAACACCTGGAATTGCAGGCTGTTGCCGGCGATGCTCGCATCGGTGATCTCGATCTGCGGTGCCACTGATTTGTTGTGCAGCGGGCCGTATACCCCGCCGTGGAAATGCTGGTTGGTGAACAACGCCAATGCCAGGACGGCTACTGAGCCGGCGAGCACCGCCGGCTTCGGGACGCTGATTTCGCCGGAAGCCAACCAGCGCAGGCGTTTTCGCTGCACCAGCTTCGGGAACCGGTCGGAAAGAACATGATCGACCGAATAACGTCCGCCACCGCTCAAAAACAGCATCAACCCGCCCGCCACCCCAAGGATACCGATTTGCCACTCGTCCAGACAGGTGGTGCCCAGCCAACCTGCGCTGAGCAAGATACCGAACGCCAATCCTAGGATGGCCACGCTCATGACTCGCGTGCAAAGGCCGATGATCACGCAGAACCCGACGATTCCTTCCACGATGGTGAAGACCGTCATCGCCGCGGCGAGCAGAGCGGGGTGGGTCAGCAGGTACTCGATGATCGGGCCGATGCCCAGTGCGTTCGGCAGAAAGTGGTTGAACTTCTCGCCGACATAGCCGGGCAGGTTCGGGTCCAACTTGTCGGCGATCCCGACGCGGCGCCAGAACGCGGAGAAATAGGTCCATCCGATGACCAGACGGACCGGCAGTGTGAAGAGGGCGGCGGTCGTGAAATGGCTTTCGGTGATACGGCTTCGTTCGGTGGTGTCAGTGCTCACGTGGACGGCCCCGGTGCAGTAGTCTCCTGGCGAATTACGCCCGCCATGCTAGCAGCGCAATCCCCTTGCGCCGAGCAGACGTGAAAGCCCCCAAATTCCAGTAGATTTGGGGGCTTTCACGACTGCTCGCGGAACTACGGGTCGCGGGGCAGCCCCAGCAGCCGTTCGGCGATGATGTTGAGCTGAACCTCCGACGTGCCGCCGTAAATGGTTGTGGCACGGCTCATCAACAGATACTCGGCCCACTTGCCGGGCAGCTGGTCGCTGTCGCCGATCGCGGCGTCGCCGCCGAAGGTGCCCACCGCGAACTCGGCGTACCCCTGGGTGGTGCGCATCGACAGCAGCTTGGACACCGCCGCCGCCGGCATCGGGTCGCGTCCGGCCAGCGTCAGCAGGGTCGAGCGCAGATTGAGCAGCTTGGCGGCATGGCCCTCGGCGATCAATTCGCCGGCCCGGCGGTGCTCGCCCTGATCGAACTGGCCGTCGCGCATAAACTCCACGAACCCGTCGAGGCTGGCCAGGAACGGCATCTCCGAGCCGCCGATCGAGACCCGCTCGGCCGTCAGCGTGTTGCGGCTGACCTCCCAGCCCCGGTTCACCTCGCCGAGCACCAACTCGTCCGGGACGAACACGTCGTCGATGAACACCGTGTTGAACATCGCCCCGCCGGAGAGTTCACGCAGCGGACTGATGGTCACCCCTTCGCTCTTCATGTCCAGCAGGAAGTAGGTGATGCCATCGTGTTTGGGAACCGAGGAGTCGGTCCGGGCCAGCAGGGCACCCCAGGCGGAGAACTGCGCGGCCGACGTCCAGATCTTCTGCCCGCTGATCCGCCAGCCGCCGTCCACCTTGGTGGCCTTGGTGGTCAGGCTGGCCAGGTCCGAACCCGCGCCGGGCTCAGAAAACAGTTGGCACCACACCATTTCCCCGCGGAAGGTGGGCGGCAGGAAGCGCTGCTTCTGCTCGTCGGTGCCGAACGCCACGATCGACGGGATGAGCCACGCCGCGATGCCCATGCCCTGGCGGCGCACCCGCCCGGCGGCGAACTCCTGCTCGATGATGATCTGCTCGATCGGTTCGGCGGCCCGTCCCCAGGGCTTCGGCAGGTAGGGCAGCACCCAGCCACCCTCGGCGATCGCCACGGTGCGCTCCTCGCGCGGCAGGGCCTTGAGCGCGGCCACCTCGGCGCGGATCTCGGTGCGCAGCTTCTCGGTTTCCGGATCCAGGTCGATGTCGATCTTGCGCATGCCACCGGCGGTGGCGGTGTCCAAGACCTGCTGGGGATAGTCGGCGCGGCGGCCGAACGAGGCGGCCAGGATCAGCGCCCGCCGGTAATAGACGCCCGCGTCGTGCTCCCAGGTGAAGCCGATCCCACCGTGCACCTGGATGCAGTCCTGGGTGCAGTGTTGCGCAGCGTCGGGGGCCAGGGTGGCCGCCACGGCCGTGGCGAACTGCACCGTCGAACTCGCGGCCTCGTCCCAGCCGTTTTGGTCGGCCTCGTCGATCGCCCGGGCGGCGTCCCAGACCGCGGCGGTGGCCCGCTCGGTGGTGGCGATCATCTCGGCGCACTTGTGCTTGATGGCCTGGAACTGGCCGATCGGCCGGCCGAACTGCTCGCGGATCTTGGCGTACTCGGCGGCGGTGTCGGTGGCCCAGCGGGCCACGCCGACCGCTTCCGCGGACAGCAGGGTGGAGATCAGCGCCTGGGCCCGCACCTGGCTCAGGTTGTTCAAGACGGCCGCCCGGGCGACCTCGACGCCGTTGGCCCGCACGTGGGCGATCGGACGCAGCGGGTCCACGCTGGTCACCGGCTCGATCTCGAGTTGGTCGGCGGCCAGCACCACCCATGCCGCACCGCTGTCGATCGCCACGGGCAGCACCAGCAACGATGCCTCGGCGGCCGCCGCGACGGCGCGCGCCTCACCGCGAATCACCAATCCGTCACCGTGGGCGGTGGCGGTCAAACCCGGGCTGAGCGTGTAGGTGGCGATGACCTCGCCGGTGGCCAGGCCGGTCAACTGGGGGGCGGCCGGGTCGTGGGCGGCGATCAGGGCGCTGGCGATCGCCGACGGCACGAACGGGCCCGGAACCGCGCCGTAGCCGAACTCGGCCAGCACCACCGCCAGCTCCAGAATGCCGAAACCCTGCCCGCCGGCCTGCTCGGCCAGGTGCACGCCCGCCAAGCCCTGCTCGGCGGCGGCCCGCCAGTACGGCGGTGGATTCTCGATCGGAGAGTCCATCGCCGCGTGCAGCATCTCGGACGGCACCGCCCGGGTCAGCAGCGACCGCACGGAATCGGCCAGGTCCTGATGCTCAGAGGTGATCGCTATCGCCATGATGTGCCTTTCGGGTTGTGCCTGTGGCCAAACTAACAACCAGACGGTTGGTTGACGACATGGGTCAGGGGTTGGCCGTCGCGCAGTCGGCGGCAGTTGTCGACGGCCGCAGACAGATACCGCTGCATGGTGTCGGCCGTGTACCAGCTGACATGCGGGGTCAGCACCACGTTGTCCAGGCCGAGCAACGGGTTGTCGGCACCGACCGGTTCGACGGCGAACACGTCGAGTCCCGCGCCGGCCAGCCGTCCGCCGGCCAGCGCCTCGGCCAGGGCGGGTTCGTCGACGACTTGGCCGCGGGAGGTGTTGATCAACACCGCGTCCGGCTTCATCCGCTGCAGGCCGGCGCGGTCGATCAATCCCTCGGTCGCTCCGGTGAGCGGCACATGCAGTGACACGACATCGGCTTCGGCCAGCAGATCCGGCAGCGGCCGCCAGCCGGGCCGGCCATCGTCGCCGGTGCTGGTGTGCAGCACGCGGGCGCCCATCGCGCTCACCATCCCGGCCACCCGTTGGGCGATGCTGCCGTACCCGACCAAACCGACGGTGCAGCCGCCGATATCGCGGCAGTGCTCGCCCAGAGCGGGATCGGTGGGCCAGCCGCGGCCCTGCCGGGTCGAGCGGTCCAGCGCCAGCAACCGGCGCAACACGGCCAGCATCAGCAGGACGGTGCCCTCGGCCACCGAGGCCGCATTGGCGCCGGGCATGTTGGCCACCGCGATACCGCATTGGGTGGCGGCGTCGACGTCGATGGTGTTGATCCCGACGCCGAACTTGTGCACCAGCCGCAGCCGCGGCGCGCTGCGTAGCTCCTCCCCGGTCAGCGGCCGCAGCACATGCCAGATCACCTCGGCATCACTCAGTTCCCGGCGGAAGGTGGTGTCGTCGTCCGCGCCGCACCACCGGATGTCCAGCCAATCAGACTCGGGCGCAACGAAATCGCTGACCTTCGGGCCGGGGACGAAGTGCGCCAGGACTCGCAAGCTCACCGCTGGCCCACCGGCTCGGCGTAGATGGCCCGATAGAAGACGTTGGCCAAGGTGCGGATGCACGCTTCGTCGTCCAGGTCTGACTCGGATCCCGCTGGACGCGCTGTGGCCAGTTGGACATAGCAGAACTGGTTGAGCATCGACACGATCGCCACCGCGAGCAGTTCCGGGTCGTCATCGGCACAGTAGCCGTCGGCTTGGGCGCGCTTCACCATCTCGGTGATGAAAGTTGCCGGCACCGCGCAGATCTCCGCCCAGTACCGGGCGAAGTCATCGTTGACCATCGCCAGCTGGGAGACCCCGACCATCTCGGCCAGCCGGTTGCGGTAGGTGTACCAGTGCGCGGCGGCGGCCTGCTCGATCCGCTCCCGGTTGGACAGCCCGTGGCGCACCGCGCCGGACGCCCGCTCGCCGGCCTCGTCGCGAAAGCGCAGGGCCCACTCCCGGACCATGGCCTCTTTGGAGTCGTAGTAGTTGTAGAACGACGCCGCCGACCGGCCGGCTTCGGCCGCGATATCGGCGATGGTGGTGGCCAGCACCCCTTTACGGGCGATCACGGTGCGCGCAGCCGCATCGATTGCGGCCTGGGTGCGCCGGCCACGCTGGGTGGGCAACGGTTCGCGGCGGGCGGGTTGCTCGGAAAGGGTCGACACCGATCACCGATTTCTGTCGAGGCGGGGCCTGGATCACAACTGAATCTGATGTTAGATTCAGATCCGGGTCTTGACCAGAGGAGTCGCCATGATCAAACCGCACGGAGTCAACACCGAGTTCGAGATCAGCGGTATCAACCACGTCGCGCTGGTCTGCGCCGACATGGCGCGCACGGTCGACTTCTACAGCAACGTGCTCGGCATGCCGCTGGTCAAGTCCCTCGACCTGCCCGGCGGGATGGGGCAGCACTTCTTCTTCGATGCCGGCAACGGCGACTGCGTGGCGTTCTTCTGGTTCGCCGACGCTCCCGACCGCGTCCCCGGTATCTCATCGCCGGCCGCCATCCCGGGCGTCGGAGAGATCACCAGCGCGGTGAGCACCATGAACCACCTGGCGTTCCACGTGCCGGCCGAGAAGTTCGACGCCTATCGACAGCGGCTGAAGGACAAGGGTGTGCGGGTCGGCCCCGTGCTCAACCACGACACGTCCGACTTTCAGGTCAGCGCAACCCTGCATCCCGGCGTCTACGTGCGGTCGTTCTACTTCCTCGACCCGGACGGGATCACATTGGAGTTCGCCTGCTGGACAAAGGAGTTCACCGCAGACTCCGAGCACGTCACGCCGAAGACCCAAGCCGACCGGCGGGTTCCGGCCGCCACTTAGTCCCGATACAGCCCCGGATCGCCGAGTTTGTCCAGCAGTGCGGCCAACTGCTCGATCAACCGTTCCGGTTTGAACCGCACTTCACCGGCCAGCCAGGCGCTGATCGTCTGGGCCACCCCGCCGACGACGAAGTGACCGGCCGCCTTGATCCGGTCGTTCTCGGGCAGCCGCAGCGCGGTGCCGGCGTGCTGACCCGACAGCATCGCCAGCAGCGCAGTGGATTCCACCCGCTTGCGTACGACGACCGCGTTGCTCAGGTGCACGCCGAACAGCAGCCGCCCGATCCGGGCGTCGCCGGCGATCGTTCGCACGATGTTGGCGATGCCGGCCCGGGTCTGCTGGTCGGGCGGCGCCGACTGCACGACCGCCTGGGTCTTCGCGGCCAGGTCGGCGATCACGGTATCGAAGACCGCGCTGACGAATTCGTCCTTGTCGGCGAAGCTTTCGTAGAAGTAGCGGGCGGTCAGGCCGGCCTGCCGGCAGATGCCCCGCACGGTCAACTCGGCGGCCTGCGGAACGTCGGCGCCGAGTAGGTCGAGTCCGGCCTCGAGAAGTTTGGCGCGGCGCGACGCGAGCCGGTCGGCGGCGTCGATACCGCCGTACGGGCGCGCCCCCGAGACGTTCGTGGAGACCATGCCCACCATCTTGACACCGAGGCCGAATGCGGACCAATATCAGGAAACAAGCGTTCTCAGAAATGGGGTGGTGGCAATGACGACAGGCGCAGGGCTTGAGCAGGTGGAGCGGCCGGTCAGCGCGCCGCCGGACCCGACCCGCCGGCGCGCCCCCCAGCAGCGACACGGCGTGGACATGTCCGACGGCATGTTCGGCTTGTCGTTGATGGCCGGCTCGGCCAACGTGATCATGCAGTTGGCACGCCCGGGCGTGGGCTACGGGGTGCTGGAGAGCAAGGTCGACAGCGGCCGCGCGGATCTGCACCCGTTCAAGCGGGCCCGTACCACGATCGGCTATCTGGCGGTGGTGGCGCTGGGCAGTGCGGCCGAACGGCAGGCGTTCACCAAAGCGGTCGACGGGTCCCATCGGCAGGTCCGCTCCAGCAAGGGCAGCCCGGTCAAGTACAACGCCTTCGACCCGGAACTGCAGCTGTGGGTGGCGGCGTGTTTGTACAAAGGCTCGGTCGACCTCTACCGGATGTTCTACGGCGAGATGGACGACGAGGCGGCCGACCGCCACTACCAAGAGGCCAAGGTCTTCGGCACCGCATTGCAGATGAAAGAGGAGATGTGGCCGGCGGACCGGGAGGCGTTCGATAAGTACTGGCAGGACCAGTTGAACACCAACATCCACATCGACGGCCCGGTCCGCGATTACTTGTATCGCATCGCCGCGGTCCGGATGCGCGGGGTGACGCTGCCCGGCCCGCTGCACAAGCTGGTCGAAGGGCCGATGCTGTTCATTACGACCGGCTTTCTGCCGCAACGGTTCCGCGACGAGATGCGGCTGTCGTGGGATGCCGACAAGCAGCGACAGTTCGACGCCCTGATCGCACTGCTGCGGATCGTCAACAACGTGACGCCGGGGCCGCTGCGGCGTTTCCCGTTCAACGCTCTGATGGCCGACATGCGGTGGCGGATGCGGACGGGCCGGCCGCTGGTGTGAAGTGCGGCTAACCGCCGCTGCTGCTTCCCCTGGTTAGCGCCGTCAGGTAGTAGGACGTCAGGTAGAGCACGGCGAACAGGCCGGCCGACGAGATCGTCGCGATGACGAACTGCAGGGTTTGTCGTTGCGCCAGGGGGTATTCGTTTACCGCCTCAATGAATCCCAGGGCGACGCCGAATAAAAAGAGGAATATGAGGATGGACGCGAACATTATTCGATCGTGTCCGTCGTTCAATACCGGGCCACCGTGGACGAGCGAACCCGCGATGGAAGCGTCGAAGACCAACCATATTGCCGCAACAAACCACCACACTCCGCGCGCGGTCGCGAGCCATTCTTCGAGGCTGAGCCTCCGACTGTTGCCTTTCCGCGGGCCGGACGGGTTCTCCGCTTCGGCATTCACATCGTTGGCGCGGAGCGCGTAGATCCTACCGTTGACCCGAATGTACGGAGTCCAGCGAAATGCCAGGGCTGTCATTGCGAAAAATGTAAAAGCGACGAGTCCTAGGCCCAACTGCAAGTTCGGGTAGGCCGATAGAAAGGAGAACATGGATGCGAGGAGCGTGCAACACCAGTAGATGCGACGCTGCAGTTGGAGCGATAGATTCAGCCACGCCAAGCTGATTACCACCGCGACGCACAGGCCGGCCGCTACGAGAAACCCGTTCCCCATGTCAGTACCCCAAGCCCTTATCGACAAGCCATTGGCCCACCGATGATCCTCCGATCACCCCTCCAGCCACGACGACGGGCACAGCAATCTCCGGGGCGACCACAAAAGACATCAATAGCCCGGCGCCCCACGCACCTGCTGCACCACCCGCCGTACGACCACCCAATTCTGCAAGGCCCCGCCCGGGCGAGACGGTGCCGTTGTTGATGTCCTTGCCGGTCAAAACGATATCCAGTGCGGTACCCGCGCCGCCCAGATGTTTGCCGAATTTCGTCAGAGCTTCGGCATCGGCTTTGGTGAATGCGCTGGGGTCGAAGCCGTGACGCACCGGGGAAGCCGTTACGCCGTACGTCTCCAAGCCTCCGCCCACAGCGGAAGTTGCATTCGAAAGCTGGTTGAAGAACTCCCTGGGCGGTGTCCCGTTCTTGATGGCGGTTATGGCCTGTTGGACACCTCCGGAGGAGACGCCGCTATTGCGGAGGCGGTCGGCGAAGCTGTTGAGAGCAAACGCACGGGCAGCCGCTTCGGCGTCGTCGAGGGCTCGGGTGGCTTGGTCCGGTGTCATTGGTGAAAGGTCGGGGTGCAGCGCCCCGGATTCCAGGCGGCGTTGTAGGTCCAGCCGGTTGGCGGCGTTGCTTCGCGCATCGCCACCCAGCACCGGGTCCACCGGCAGCGGGCCGATGAAGTGGGCCATGCGGCAGTCCTCGAGGCGGTCACCGGCCAGGCGTCGAGCCTGAGGATCGGCGGCCGGATCCGTGGCGGTGGCATAGTCACGCAACCGCGCGGCGGCGGCAGTTTTCTCGGGTGTCATCTCGCCGGGGCTGTTCACCAACTCCTGGTCGCGATCACGTTGGGTGGTGCCGTAAATCCCGGCAGCCTGATCGGCCTGCTGGTCTTGGTTCGGTTGGCCGTCGCCGTCATAGCCGTGCAAAGGTGCCGGATCGTAACCATCGGAGAGCAGTTTGCTGGTGGCCTCTTGCAGGACGGTGGCGTAGTCGTCGCGCAGCTTTTCGAGTTGATGCAGGATTCCGGCGGTGTCGTCGATCGCCACCTGCTCCAACTCGGCGGTGTCGAGTTGCGCCTCCTGGTACATGCCGATGCGATTGTCGATGTCTTGGAGCTGGATCTCCAGCGCATTGATCTTCGCGGCCGCTGCCTTCTGGGCCTCGGCCAGCGCAGCGGCGACATTCTCCAGATCGGTGCCGATCGCGGTGAGCTGGGTCTGCTGGAGATGCAAGGTGGTGGTGGCGCGCTGCACTTCGAGCGAGTCGTTGATCGGATGTTCGCCGTTCTCCCGGTTCCAGGCCGCGTGAAAGCGTTGGCGGGCTTGAGCGAACGCCGCACTGGACTCGGCGGTGCATGACCCGGCGTCGTGAAATGCCTGCGCCAGCTCGTCGACGACGGCCGGGCTACCGCTTTGCAAGGTGTTGTTGACCTGCCATGGGTCGCCGCCGGCCGCCTCGATCAGCAGCGCCAGGTTTATGTGCTGGAGTTGCACCGCACCGCGCGAAGTTCGGCCGCGTTGGCCTGGTCCATGTCGGTGAATCCGCGCCGGGCCAGGTGGGCTTTGTCGGCGAGATCGGCCAGCGTCCGGTGGTGGTCGTTGAGGGTGGTGATGTGCTCGGAGTGGCTGGCCGAGAGCGCCTGGTGGAAGACGTCGGCGGCTCCGAAGCTCCCGAAAATGCCGGTAGCGACGGCGTTCTGACCCAGTGACGCTGCCCCGGCCTGGGCATGCTGTGCAGCACTGTGAGAATCCGACGCCCCTGCTTGCAGCATCGCCGGATCGACAAACACCGCAACCCCTCTCAGGTCAGTCATCGACAACTCTGGCAGCCGGCGCAGCGAGGGTCAATTCACCCGGCGAAGATCCCGCGGCTACCCGCCTGGCCGCCGGTACGCTCATCCCCATGCCATCGGCCACGACGCCCGCCGCGCTGAGCGGCTATGAGGCGCGCTGGCAGCAGCACAACGCCGAACGCCGCACGCAGATCCTGCAGGCGGCGGTGCAGGTGATCGAGGACAGCCCCGCCGGCGCGGATATCTCGGTGCAGGCCATCGCCAAACGCGCCGGTGTCGCCAAGTCGGTGGTCTATCGACAGTTCAGCGGCAAAGACGAATTGGAGCGCCGGATCCGCTCGTATCTGATCGACGACTTCGCCGCGGTGCTCGACGCCAAGCTCGACGTCTCCAGCGGTTCGCTGCGGGAGATCCTCAACCGCTCGCTGCTGGCGGTGGCCGACTGGATGGTCGACCACCAATCGCTGAACGAATTCGCCCGTCGCGGACCGGCTTTGGAAGGTTCGCAGGACGCCACCGAAGAGCTCAAGCGCCGCATCGCGCTGCGGGGGGCGGACGTCATCTCTTCGCTCGCCGAAGCCATCGGGGTGGGCGGCGAGGTATTCGAGTCGGTGCCGTTCGTGGTCGTCACCATGGTCGATGCGACACTGGCGAGTTGGTTGTCGGAGTCCCCGCCGACCCGGTCCCGCACTCAGATGGCCGAAACACTGACCGACATCATCTGGTTCATCCTCGACGGCGCGGCCCGCTCGATCGGGGTGACGCTGGACCCGGACGAGGAGCTGACCGCGGTGATCGAGGCCCTGCAACGGTCCTGAGGAACTACCCTTGGGGCGCAGCGGCTTTCACAGGGCGCGCGCGATGATCTCCTTCATGATTTCGTTGGTGCCGGCGTAGATTTTCTGGACTCGCTGGTCGGTCCACATCCGCGAGATGGGGTACTCGGTCATGTAGCCGTACCCGCCGAACAGCTGTAGGCATTCGTCGGCGACGTGCATGGCACGGTCGGTGGTCCACCACTTGGCCATCGCCACGGTGGGGATGTCGAGTTCGCCGCGGATGTGCTGTTCGATGCAGTCGTCGATGAACACCCGGGCGATCTTGGCCTCGGTGGCCACCTCGGCGAGCTTGAACTTGGTGTTCTGAAACCCGAAGATCGGCCGCCCAAATGCCTGACGTTCCTTGGTGTAACGCAGCGTGTGCTCCAGCGCGGTCTCCATCCCGGCCACCGAGCCGACCGCGATGACCAGCCGTTCCTGGGGAAGTTGTTGCATGAGCTGGATGAACCCCTGGCCCTCCACGGTGCCGAGCAGGTTGGAGACCGGGATCCGGACGTCGTCGTAGAACAGTTCGGAGGTGTCCTGGCCGCGCTGGCCGATCTTGTCCAGCGACCGGCCGCGCCGGAAGCCCGCGCGGTCGGCCTCGACCAGCACCAGGGAGATACCGCCGGCGCCTTCGGCGGTGTCGGTCTTGACCACCGTGATGATCAGATCCGCCTGCTGGCCATTGGTGATGAACGTCTTGGAGCCGTTGACCACGTACTCGTCGCCGTCGCGGGTGGCGCGGGCCTTGACGTTCTGCAAGTCCGAGCCGGTGCCCGGCTCGGTCATAGCGATAGCGCCGACGACCTCGCCGCTGGCCATCTTCGGCAGCCAGGTCTTCTTCTGTTCCTCGGTCCCGTAGGCCAGCAGGTAGTGGGCGACGATGGTGCTGTGCACGCTGACACCCCAGGCGGTGTCGCAGACGCGCGCCTGCTCCTCCATCAGCACCGCTTCGTGGGCGAACGTGCCACCGCCCCCGCCGTACTCCTCAGGAATTGAGAGGCACAGCAACCCCAGCTCGCCGGCTTTGTTCCACAGGTCGCGGTCGACCTGGTGCTGGCCGATGAACTTCTCGATGTTGGGGGCGATCTCCTTTTCGCAGAAGGCGCGAGCCAGCTCGCGCAGCGCGTCGAGGTCGTCGGTCATCCAGGGGGAGCGGCGGTTGGACACGGCGGTTCCTTATCGAAAGGTCCCGGTGATTTACCGAGACGTACGGTCCCATCAAATTGGTTCAAGGTACTCGACCGCAGCCCCGGGATCAAGAGAATCGGTTCGTTCCCAAAAAAAACCTGTGAGAAAACTTGACGTCAGATCGGGACAGCCCTACAGTTACGCTACCGTCAAAAGAAAAAGAATGACGGTTTCGAACAAGGGAGAATGTCATGAAGTTCCGTGCACTGGGTGTGGCGGTAGGTGGCGCTGCGGCAGCGGCGTTCCTGGCGGCCGGGACTGCCAACGCCGACACGGCCGAAACGCCGGCGCCGACGTGGACGCCGGTCTACCAGACCGACACCGCGGAGGTCCTGCAGCAGGCGAACTCGTTCACCAACACCTGGGCCGTCGGGTCCACTTTCGTGAACGACGACACCACGCTGGTAGGGACCACGTACCTCACGCCGTCGACCGGTGGGCTCAACACCCTGTTTATCGACGAGGCCACCAAGGACGTCTACAACCAGAATCAGTTGGGTCTGGGATTCACCAACCTGTACTACGACGCCGAGGGTGACGGCAAGGACGTCGTCGACATCCTGAAGACGCCGTTCGGAAACATCAACATGTCCTCGATGGCGTGGCTGTTCACCCCGGAAGACGTCACAAAGCTGCACGAGGCCTCGCCGGACAAGGCGCTGGAGAACGCCGGACTGTACAGCGCGCTGAACCTGGCGTATGGCAAGGACATTCCGGAGAACCTGACCTGGACGCCGGTGTACGGCACCGACGACGCGCAGTTGCTCGTCGACAAGGATCCGTTCTCGCAGACCTGGAAGCTGGATGCCACCTTCGTTCCCAGTGAGGGCGACACGCTGGTTGGCACCAACTACCTCACGGAGTCGCTGTTCGGCGCCGGGATCAACAACGTGTTCGTCACGGAGGATGGAGACGTCTACGCCCAGAACCAGCTGGGCTTCGGCTTCACCAACCTCTACTACGACGCCGCCGGTGACGACACTGCCGCCGTCGACTTCCTCAAGACGCCGTTCGGCAACTTCGACATGTCGTGGGCGGCGTCGTGGTTCGCGCCGGCCGACTACTCCGACGTCGACGTGATCACGCCTGACGCCGACCTGGCAGCCGCCGGTCTGTACAGCGCGCTCGACCTCGGCTTGCTGACGCCGGACGCGTAACCGACCACAACAGCACGCACGAATGCCCCGGTTCGCCGGGGCATTTCGTGTTTGCGGGGCGGGTTACCGTCGGTGCCGCGGTGAGCGGGTCGAACAGGGTGTCAGCGCGGCGCGAGAACGATGACCCGGTCCAGTTCGTCCACGCAGGTGTCGAGGGCGGCAGCCAGCGGGGCCGCAGTACCGGGCTGCGCCACACCGCGCGCCGACGCCGCGTGGGCTGCAGCGGGAGCGGGCTCGTCGCCGGCGAGGGCCGACGCTGCGGCGGCGAGTTCGCCGATCGCGGCGCGGACCGGTTCGGCGAGGGGCTTGTCGGTCCCGGTGACGGTGCGCGCCAGCTGCACCACGGAGGTGGCCAGTAGGGACAATTGTGCGGCCTGGCGATCGGCCGCGCGGGTCGCGTCGCGCAGCGACCAGCGAAGTGGGCAGATCCGCGCCAATTGTTCGGCGGTGCTGCGGGCTTCGGTCAGGCGGGCGAGGCGGTGGTGCAGCTGCGCCGCGGCTGCCAGCATCCAGTCTGAATCGCCGGTGTGGCAACACGTCTGGGACAGGATGTCCCGTAGCGCCGCTAATACCTCGACCCGGGCCTCGCGCAGCACAGCCAGCGGATTTCTGGGGAAGACCAGGATGCTGAAGGTCGCCGCCACTCCACCGCCGATCAGCGCGTCGAAAAGCCGCTCCGTTCCGATGCCCCCGTGCGGGAACGCCAGGACCAGGATCGCCGAGATGACGGTCTGGTTGACGAACATCGGACGGTGGAGCAGAAAGCCCCGCCCGATGAGCAACGCCGCGGACAGCGAGACCAGTACGACCACGGACATCGCGAACGGCCCGGTACCGAGCGCGTGGTGTACACCGCTGCCCAAGCCGATACCCAACCCCACCCCGACCACCATCTCGATCGCGAGCTGTGCGCGGACCACGTTGGTCGCCCACATGCACACGGCTGCCGCGATCGGCGCGAAGAATGGTGCAGTGTGGCCGAGCACGTCGCGGGTCAGATACCAGGCCAGGCCGGCGGCCAGCGCGGTCTGCAGGATCGTCCACAGCGGGGCGCGCAGCCGAGAGGTGCCGATCATGGTGCCAGAAAACCGCATCTGATTTATCGGCGCACCACTTCGCGTTGGATCGCATCGATCCGCCGGGTCCAGCCGCGAGCGTCGAGGTACTCCAGTAGCGGGATCATCACCCGCCGGGTGGTGTGCAGCGCTTGTCGGGCTTGGCTGGCAGTGAACGGCTGATCCAACCGAGCAAGCTCACGCATCGCCAGGGCGGGCGCGGTCGGCAGCAGCACCAAGCTCTCGGTGAGCCGCAACAGCCGCCCGACCCGTTCGGCCGCCGCCAGCTCACGGCTGCCCAGGTGCAGGGCGGCCAGATCGTCGGCTTCCGGTGCATGGAACGGATCGGCGGCCAACCGCGACTCGAGCTCGGCGATCGCGGGGTCGGCCGGGCCCAGATCGCCGGGCGGGCCGGGCAGCCGGATCAGCCCGTTGTGCTGCTCCAGCCCGGTGCTGCCGACGACGTCGTCGAGCAGGACCGGATCGGGGAGGACCAACACGTCAACGGCTGCACCCCGGGACAGCCCGGCGGCCAACGGATCTCGCTGCCGCAGTTCGCGCACTTCGCTCTGCAGGCGCTCACACCAGGCATCGTAGGTGGGGGCATGCACCCACCAGTCGCCGATCACCCGGACGCCGGCGGGCACCGTGGTGCAGTCGCAACCCAGGATGTGCAGTCGCTGTCGGGTGACCGCGCCACGCCGCGCCACCTCGGCGTGCGCCCGGCCGGTGTGATCAGTCAGATCCAGCTCGGCCAGTGCGGCGGACCGCCGGCCCGCGTCGCCGCGCCGGCGCAGGGCGGGCGGGTCGGCGTCGAGCACCAGCACCCCGCCCAGGATCCGGCGGCTGCCGTGGTTACGGAGCAGCAGTCGGTCGCCGGGAATCAGTGGCAGTGGGCGTTGCAGGGTGAGGCGGGCATGGTCGTCGTCGAAACGCCGCAATCTCGCCGGTATCGCCGCGGTTCCGATGTGCACCGTGAGCTGTTCCGGCGCCGTGCCCAGCCCCGCTCCGGTGCTGCGCCGCACGTCGATGACCCCGGTGCTGCGCCAACGGTCCGGCGTGGTCAGGGCGGCACCGCGATGCACCCCGTCGACGGTGATGCCGCGCAGGTTAACCGCGACCCGGGCCGTGGGCGCAACACTGGTCATCGGTTCACCGCAGCACTGCAGACCGCGGATGGCGACCGGCGTCGGTCGTTCCCCGGCGAGCAGGTCCAGATGGTCGCCACGGGTCAGCGTGCCGGAAGTCAGCGTGCCGGTCACGACCGTCCCGGCACCGCTGACCGGAAACACCCGATCCACCCACAGGCGCACCCGCCCGTCGGCTCGAGGCGCCGGCACGCCGGCCACTACGTCGTCGAGGGCGGTGCGCAGCTCGTCCAGCCCGGTGCCCTCGACCGCCGACACGGCGACGACCGGGGCGTCGCGCAGGCCGGTTCGGGCCAGTTCGATTCGGGCTTGCTCCGAGACTTCATCGACACGTTGCGCGGTGGCCCGATCGGCGCGGGTGAGCACCACCAGGCCGTGCGAAACACCCAGGGCGGCAACCGCGTCGCGGTGATCATCGGACTGCGCACACCAGCCCGCGTCGGCGGCGACCACGAAGCACACCACCGGCGCGGGCCCGAGCCCGGCCAGCGTGTTGGGCAGAAACCGTTCGTGGCCCGGCACGTCGACGAAAGCCACCTGACGACCGGACGGCAGCCTGGTCCAGGCGAACCCCAGGTCGATGGTGAGCCCGCGGCGGCGCTCCTCGGCCCAGCGATCGGGCTCCATGCCGGTGAGTGCGCGCACCAGGGTGGATTTGCCGTGATCGACGTGGCCGGCCGTGGCGACTACAAACATGGTCGGAACACGCTCAGCCGATCCGGTCGAGGGCGGTGCGCACCGCGGCCAGCAGCCGCTCATCGTCGGCTTCGGGCACACAGCGCAGATCGAGCAGGCAGGCGCCGTCGTGTACCCGGGGCAGTACCGCGGGTTCGCCGGCGCGCAGCGCGGCGGCGGTGGCCTCGGGCAGCCGGACCGCCCAACCCGGTAGCGGCACCCCGGGGGCGCCGCCGCCACCGACCCGGCCGTCGTGGGCGACCACGGTCGCTCCCACCGCGGCAGCCAACCGCTCGGCGCGGGCACGCAGCGGGCCGGGATCGGCGTGCAGGGCCCGGGTCACCGGGGGAGCGGCGCCGGCGACGGTGGCCTCGAGTGCGGCCAGGGTGAGTTTGTCGGCGCGGACGGCACGAGCCAGTGGGTGCCGCGCCAGCCGGGTGATGATCTCGGCGCGGCCCAGCATCAGACCGGCTTGTGGGCCGCCGAGCAGCTTGTCGCCGCTGGCGGTGACGACATCGGCGCCGTCGGAAAGTGCGGTGGCAGCGTCCGGCTCGTCGGGCAACAGCGGGTCGGGCGCCAACAGGCCACTGCCCAGGTCGGCCACCAGTGGGACGCCGTGTTCGTTTGCCAGCGGCCGTAATTCGCGCAGTCCGACGGCGGTGGTGAAGCCGTGCACGACGAAGTTGCTGGGATGGACCTTGAGGATGCAGCCGGTTTGCGGTCCGAGGGTTTCGGCGTAGTCGCGCAGGTGGGTGCGGTTGGTGGTGCCCACTTCGCGCAGCGTCGCGCCGGTCGAGGCGATCAGGTCCGGCAGCCGGAAGCCGGCCCCGATCTCGATCAGCTCACCCCGGCTGACCACTACCTCTTTGCCGGCGGCCAGCGCGGTGGTGGCCAGCACCAGGGCGGCGGCACCGTTGTTGACCACCAGCGCGTCCTCGGCGGCCGGGCAGGCGGTCAGCAGCGCGGCCCGGGTGGCGACACCACGCTTGGACCGGGCGCCGGTAGTCAGGTCGAGTTCGACGTCCACATAGCCGCTGGCCGCCACCAGCGCATCGACTGCCGCCTTCGATAGCGGGGCGCGACCGAGGTTGGTGTGTACCACTACGCCGGTGGCGTTGAGCACCGGCCGCAGGCTGGTTGCCGAACTGTGTGAAAGCTGCTCCAGCAACGAGGCTTTCACCTGCTCAGGATCAAGATCGCCGCGCCGCGCCCGGTCCTGGGCGTCGCGCACCAGGGCGCGGACGGCGTGGTCGCCCAGCTGGGTGCGTGCTGCAAGGACTTCGGGCAGCGCCAGCAGCGCGTCGGTGCGCGGAATGGCGCGACGCGGATCGAGCTGGCTCACTGCGCCTCCTGTCGGCTGGCGGAGGCGGACGGGAATCGAACCCGCCAGGCCGAGCTACTCGGCCTCACCGGTTTTGAAGACCGGGGAGCCCACCAGGACCCAAACGCCTCCGGGGATCAACCTATCGGCTGAGCCGCCCACGCGCGGTAAGTCACATCCGTCTCGGGCGTCCCGTGGCGGGACCGTGTGGGTCCTTTCGAATTGGATATCGCATGCGGTATCGCTTTCCGACGCCCTCACCTGCCTGGTGCTGCGTCAAGGGACACTGAACGGATGAATCCAGATGTCGTCCGGCTGACCGGCTACGCACATGGCGGCGGCTGCGCCTGCAAGATCCCGCCCGGCGAACTGGAGGACGCGGTGCGCGGCCTGACCGGGCAGGCGCACGACCGCGTCCTGGTCGGTCTCGACGACGGCGACGACGCGGCCGCCGTGCTGGTGCGTGACGACCTCGCGGTGCTCTCGACGGCGGACTTCTTCACCCCCGTCGTCGACGATGCCTACGACTGGGGCCGGATCGCCGCCGCCAACGCGCTCTCGGACATCTACGCGATGGGCGGAACCCCGGTGGTGGCGATCAACCTGGTCGGGTGGCCACGGGAGACGCTTCCCCTCGAGCTGATGACGGAGGTACTGCGCGGCGGACTGGTAGTGGCGCAGCAGGCGGGCTGCCCGGTGATCGGCGGGCACTCCATCGACGACCCGGAGCCCAAGTACGGCATGGCGGTCACCGGGGTGGCCGACCCGAACCGGTTGTTGCGCAACGACGCCGCGGTGCCCGGGTTACCGCTGACGTTGACCAAACCGATCGGGGTGGGGCTGCTCAACAACCGCCACAAGCGCACCGGCGAGGTGTGTGCCGAGGCCGTGTCGGTGATGACTGCACTGAACCGCGACGCCGCACACGCCGCGCTGTCGCACGGTGTCCGGGCGGCCACCGACGTCACCGGCTTCGGACTGCTGGGTCACCTCCACAAGATGTGTCGGGCCTCGGGCGTGGGCGCGGTGATCAACCATGCGGCGGTGCCGGTCATCGAGGACGCCCGCGCGGCGCTGCGTGACGGCTACGTCTCCGGCGGCAGCCGGCGCAACCTGGACTGGGTGCGTCCGCACCTGCGCCCCGGCCCCGGAATCAGCGAGGACGAGCTGCTGCTGCTGGCCGACGCCCAGACCTCCGGCGGCCTGCTGGTTGTCGGGGAGCTTCCCGGGTATCCGGTGATCGGGCATACCGTGACGGGAAGCGGAATCGAGGTGCGATGAGCAAGTTCAAAGTCGGCGATCACGTGCGATGGAACTCCGAGGCCGGGCATGTGACCGGCAAGATCACCAAGGTCCACACCAAAGACACCGAATACAAAGGCCATACCCGACGCGCGAGCACCGATGAGCCGCAGTACGAGATCAAAAGCGACGAGACCGATCACATCGCCATGCACAAGGGATCGGCGCTGGAGAAACTGAAGGACTGAAGTCCGCTCAGCCCGCCGTGGTGATCGAATCTCCGGTGATGCCCGCGGCCCGGCGTTCCGCCAGTCGGCGCTTCTGCGGCTCGATGGTGTAGCGCGGGTCCTTCGCCGATTCCATCCCGGCCTCGAACACCCCGAACCGGGTCAGCGCGGACGCGGCCAGCAGCGCCAGCCCCGACACCGCCGCCACCGCCCGGTTCCGCCCGCCCAGCAGCGTCCCGATACCGCCGGCCACAGCCAGCCGTTCGCTGGCGCGCAGCATCGCCCCCGCCCGGCCCTGATGCAGCGGTTCGGCGGTGATCGGGTCCATCCGGTGCTCCATCGCGCGGGTGGCGATCACATCACCGAGCACCCCCAGCACCGCCAGCCGGCGCGCCGGGCCGGCCTCGCCGACCGGCGTGGTCAGCATCGCCAGGCCCCCGGAAGCCAGGCTCGCCGAGCTGACGAACACGAACGGCAGGTCGCGGTGCGCGCCGTGCCAGGTCGGGGTGGCGGTGTCGCCCAGCAACGCCGCGGTGTAGACGGCCAGCGGCGCGGCGAACACGGCGGCCTCCAGCCCGGCCGGGCCCTCGACGGCGCGCAGCACGCCGCGCAGCGGGCCCAGTGGCAGCCGCTCACCGGTCATCCGGTCGACCTCGGCGACGGCCGCCACCCCGGCGCCCGCACCGAACCCCGACAGGATCCAGGAGCCCAGGCTCATCGGTGAGGTCAGCTTGATGGTGCGCAGCATGTTGACGAAGCGCTCCGGGCGACCGAGGTCGCTGATCAGCGCCGCCGCGCTCAACACGATCGCCACCAGCGCCGCCAGCCGGGAGTTGCGGCGCAACACCTTTCGGCCGGTGAGCTGGGCACCGGCAGCCAGCAGACCTGAGCCGCCGGCGAGGCCGCCGAGGAACAGGTAGGCGGCGATCTCATGCGACCACGGCGCGCGCTTGACCACCGGGCGCCCGTAGTAGGAGCTGAACTGCACGTCGGGCACCATCGGCATCTCGCGGCCACCGTCACCGCCGCCCCGTCGCCGGCGTCTGCCGCCGCCACGCCGCGAACTGCTCGGTGGCGTGCTCACGAGCGTCCCAGGAACGCCACGGCGGCGGCGGCCAGCATCCCGGCCGCAGCCACGGCCGACCGTTTGAACATCGCCGGCAGGTCCGCGGTGCCCACCCGCGGGTCCGGGGGCAGGCCGTAGACCTCCGGCTCGTCGAGCAGCAGGAAGACCGATCCGGTGCCGCCGACTCCGTCGTGTTCATTGGCGCCGTAGAGCCGGGCTTCGGTGCGGCCCTGCGCGTGTAGTCGGGCCACCCGCTCCCGGCCTTCCGCTACGAGATCGTCGTGGTCGCCGAACTTGATCGATTCGGTCGGGCAGGTCTTGGCGCATGCCGGGATCTGCCCGTCGACGAGCCGGTCGTAGCAGAGCGTGCACTTCTGGGCGACCCCTGCCTTGGGCACCGGCTCGGCGCCGCGAGCAGACTTCGGCGCCGCGGTGCCGTCGGTGCGGCGCTCGATCACCCCGAACGGGCAGGCCGGCACACAGTTGCCGCAGCCGTTGCAGACGTCGTCCTGCACCACGACGGTGCCAAACTCGGTGCGGAACAGCGCACCGGTGGGGCAGACGTCCAGACACCCCGCGTGCGTGCAGTGCTTACACACGTCGGAGGCCATCAGCCAACGGAACTGATCCGTATCGGGAGGTGCGGTATCCACCTGCGCGCCCGGCATTTTCGGCATGCCGAGGCTGATCAGCTGGCGGCCGGACTCGCGTGCCTCGTCGATGGCGTCGCGGCCCTGTTCGATGAACGCGACGTGCCGCCAGGTGTTGGCGCCCAGCGCGCCGGTGTTGTCATAGGACGACCCGAGCAGCTCCAGCTCGCCGTCGGCCGGGTTGTGGTTCCACTCCTTGCAGGCCACCTCACAAGCCTTGCAGCCGATGCAGATCGAGGTGTCGGTGAGGAACCCCTTGCGCGGATGCTGCGGCGACCACCGGGCGTCGGCGGCAGGGTCGGAAGGTCCGGACAGTTGGCCCATCAGCCCCGCCTTTCCGGGTGGATATCGGTGTTGCCGGTCTCCGGCGTTGCGCCGGAACGGCTTTGGTACTCGGCGATCAGGCGCAGCAGTTCCTCGCCGTGCGGCCGCCGGCCCGGCTGGATGTCGCAGGAACCGGCCTTGGATTCCTGGATCTGCACGTTGGGGTCCAGGGTCACCCCGAGCAGATCGTTGGCGGCATCGCCGCTGACCACCGCGTCACCGCCGACACCCCAGTGATACGGCAGCCCGATCTGGTGCACGGTATGTCCGCCCACGATCAGCGGCGTCATCCGGTCGGTCACCAGCACCCGCGCCTCGATCGCCGCCCGTGGCGAGATGATGGTGGCCCAGCCGTAGTTCTCCAGACCCCGCTCGGCGGCCAGCGCGGGGGAGACCTCGCAGAACATCTCCGGCTGCAACTCGGCCAGATAAGGCAGCCAGCGGCTCATCCCGCCGGCGGTGTGGTGCTCGGTGAGGCGGTAGGTGGTGAACACGTACGGGTAGACGTCGGCGCCCGGCTCGCCGGCGCTTGGAGCCGACAGATTATCCTTGCGGGGGAACGTGATTCGCGCGGGATTGCGCTGTTGGCGATACACCGCATTGGCGATCGGGGACTCCTGCGGCTCGTAATGGGTCGGCAGCGGCCCGTCCACCACACCCTTCGGCGCGAACAGCCAGCCCTTGCCGTCGGACTGCATCACGAACGGGTCGTCGCCGGCCAATGCGTCGGGCCCGCCCAACGCCGGGTCGGGCCGCGCACCCGGAGCGCGGTCGATGACGAAGTCGGGAACATCGTCGCCGGTCCAGCGGCCCGACTCGGCATCCCACCAGACATAGCGTTTGCGTTCACTCCACGGAACCCCATCGGGGTCGGCCGACGCGCGGTTGTACAGGATCCTCCGGTCGGCCGGCCAGGCCCAACCCCACTGCGACTGACTGCGACTCGGCCCGCCCCCCGGAGCGCGGCGGGCGGCCTGGTTGGCGCCGTCGGCGTACACCCCGGTGTAGATCCAGCAACCGGCAGCAGTGGAGCCGTCGGCACGCAGCTCGGTGTAGGACGACAGCGGAATGCCGTCCGCGCCACGGCCGTTGATTTCGGCCAGCACGGACTCCGGATCGGGGTCACCGTGGTCATCGACCGGGTAATCCCAGACCAGATCCAGCAGCGGCCGATCCCGCGGATCGGTCGACCCGGCCAGCTTGGCGCGAATCCGGTTGCCCAACTCGATAAAGAACTGCAACTCGCTGATGCAGTCCCCCGGCGGGGCGACCGCCTGGTGGCGCCATTGCAGCAGCCGCTGAGTCTGGGTGAACGTCCCGGCTTTCTCGACGTGGCTGGCGGCCGGCAGAAAGAACACCTCGGTCTCGATGTCTTCGGTACGCAGCTCCCCGGAGGCGATCTCGGGGCCGTCCTTCCACCAGGTGGCCGACTCGATCAGGTTGAGGTCGCGCACCACCAGCCACTTCAGGTGCGACATTCCCATCCGCTGCTGGCGGCCGTTGGCCGAGCCGACAGCCGGGTTCTGACCGAGCAGGAAGTAGCCCTCCACTTCGTCGGCGAGCATTCCGGTCACGGCCTGATAGGTGCCGTGTGGTCCGGTCAGGCGGGGCAGGTAGTGATAAGCCCAGTCGTTGTCGGCGGTCGCCGCATCGCCCCACCACGCCTTGAGCAGGCTGACCAGATACGCGTCGGCGTTGGCCCAGAATCCCTTCTGGCTCTTGGACCCGACCCGGTCCAGGTACTGGCGCAGGGTGTCGTCGCGCCCGGCCTTGGGCATCGGCAGATAACCGGGCAACATGTCGTAGAGCGTCGGGATATCGGTGGAGCCCTGAATGCTGGCGTGCCCGCGCAGTGCCATGATCCCGCCGCCCGGCCGGCCGACGTTGCCCAGCAGCAGCTGCAGGATCGCCGCGGTGCGGATGTACTGGGCGCCCAGGGTGTGCTGCGTCCAGCCCACCGCGTAGGCGAAACAGGTGGTGCGCTCGCGCCCCGAGTTGGCCGTGACCGCGTGGGCCAGGTAGCCGAACGTCTCGGGGTCGATGCCACAGACTTCCCGGACCATCTCGGGGGTGTAGCGCGCGTAGTGCCGCTTGAGGATCTGGAAGACCGTGCGCGGATGCTGCAGAGTTTCGTCGCGCTGCACTCGATGGTGTTCGAGTGCCGGGCCGCCGCTGCCGAACGTCTCGCCGACCGCGCGCGCCGATGCGCTGGTGCCGTGCTCATGGCCGCCGCCGGGCGAGCCGATGTCGTTGTCGCGGGCCTCGCGGCTCTGGTACGCCCAACTCGACGGGTCGTACTGGCCGGTCTTGGGATCGAAGCCGGAGAACAGCCCGCCCAGATCCTCGGTGTCGCGGAAGTCCTCACTGACCAGCGTCGCGGCGTTGGTGTAGGCGAGCACGTACTCACGGAACCACAGGTCGTGGGTGAGCACGTGGTTGATCAGCGCGCCCAGCAGCACCACGTCCGACCCGGCCCGGATCGGGACGTGCTTGTCGCACACCGCCGAGGTTCGGGTGAACCGCGGGTCGACGTGGATCACCACCGCGCCGCGGGCCCGCGCCTCCTCCACCCACTGGAAACCCACCGGATGGCACTCGGCCATGTTGGAGCCCTGGATGACGATGCAGTCGGCATTCGCCATGTCTTGCAGGCTTTGCGTCGCGCCACCGCGACCGAAGGAGGCTCCCAGACCGGGAACCGTGGCGGAGTGTCAAATACGAGCTTGGTTGTCGATCTGTATCGCGCCGGCGGCGGTGAGGAGCTTCTTGATGACGTAGTTCTCTTCGTTGTCCAGCGTGGCGCCGCCCAGCGAAGCGATCCCCATGGTGCGCCGCAGCGGCCGGCCGTCGGCGTCGTGGTCCTGCCAGGTGTTGCGCCGCGAGGCGATGAACCTCTCGGCCACCATGTCGATGGCGGTGTCCAGCTCCAGCGGCTGCCACTGCGTGGCACGCGGCGCCCGGTACAGCACGCTGATCTGGCGGCCGGGGGAGTTGACCAGCTGCTCGCTGGCGGCGCCCTTGGGACACAGGCGCCCCCGCGAGATCGGTGAGTCCGGATCGCCCTCGATCTGCACGACCTTCTCGTCTTTGACGTAGACGCGCTGGCCGCAGCCGACCGCGCAGTACGGGCAGATGCTTTGCACCACCCGGTCGGCGGTCGCGGTTCGCGGCGCGATGGCACGGGTGCGTTCGGAGGTGACGGCCGGCCCGCGGCCGAGCAGGTCACCGGTGCGCAGTTGCCGGATTACCGGCCACTCCAGGAATTTTCGCTGAACCATCCCTGCAGCGTAGTCCCGGTGTGCGCGAGCGACGCGCTGTTCGGCGGCAACCCGGCGCCGGTGAGAACCCGAGCCGGGATGATGGAGCGATGAGTCGGATAACCCAGCGCCGGCGGGTCAGCCACCTTGTCGCCGGTGACGCGACCCAGCGGTCCGAGACCTTGGCGGTCGAGGAACCGCTGGAAATCCGGCTGGGCGGCACGCCGCTCACGGTCACTATGCGCACGCCCGGATCGGATATCGAGCTGGCGCAGGGCTTTCTGCTCACCGAGGGGATCATCTCGGGTCGCGATGATGTGCTCAGCGCCCGATATTGCGGCCGGCCGGACGGAACGAACACCTACAACGTGCTGGACGTGTCGCTGGCGCCGGGCGTTCCGGCGCCCGCGGTGGACGTCACCCGCAACTTCTACACCACCTCGTCGTGCGGTATCTGCGGCAAAGCCTCACTGGAAGCGGTGCGGCTCGCCAGCCGCTACGACCCGGGCGACGACCCGGTGCGCGTCACCGCCGCGGCACTGACCGCGATGCCGGATCAGCTGCGGGCCGCACAGGACGTCTTCGCCACCACCGGCGGTCTGCATGCCGCGGCGCTGTTCGACTTCACCGACGGCGGCACCATGCGGGTGGTTCGCGAGGACGTCGGCCGGCACAACGCCGTCGACAAGGTGATCGGGTGGGCCCTCGAGAACGGCCAAGTGCCGCTGGCCGGGGCCGTGCTGCTGGTCAGCGGGCGGGCGTCGTTCGAGCTGACCCAGAAGGCGGTGATGGCCGGGATTCCGGTCCTGGCTGCGCTCTCCGCGCCGTCGTCGCTGGCCGTCGACCTGGCCGCCGACTGCGGACTGACCCTGGTGGCGTTTCTGCGGGGCGCTTCGATGAACGTCTACAGCCGTCCGGACCGCATCATCGGCTGAGTCGTGCGCCGCAATCGCGGATAGGAACGGCATCAGAGGTTCGTAGATCCTGTTAAATACCGGACAATCAGTCCTCAGATATTGACCTGACCGACTCCCCCGGGCGTACCGTCGTTGCGTGCCGTGTCTCGGGAACCGGACCGGCATGGTTCACGACTAACCGGTAGTGGAGAAAGGAGTGCGGTGATGAGTTTGTTGGATGCCCATATTCCGCAGTTGGTGGCCTCGGAGTCGGCGTTTGGGGCTAAGGCGGCGTTGATGCGGTCGACGATGGCGCAGGCCGAGCAGGCGGCGTTGTCGGCGCAGGCGTTTCACCTCGGTGAGGCGGCGGCGGCGTTTCAGGGGTCGCATGCGCGGTTTGTGGCGATGGCGGCGCGGGTGAATGCGTTGCTGGATATGGCGCAGGCGAATTTGGCGGATGCCGGCAGTACTTACGTGGCGGCTGATGCGGCTGCTGCGTCGGGTTACACGGGGGTTTAAGGGATATCGGGGCCAGAGAGAGGAACACAGTCTGATGTCGCAGATTATGTACAACTACCCGGCGATGTTGGCCCATGCGGCTGAGATGAATGGGTATGCGGGCACGTTGCAGGCCGTCGGTGCCGATATTGCCAGTGAGCAGGCGGCGTTGTCGGCGGCGTGGCAGGGCGATACGGGGATGACGTATCAGGCGTGGCAGGTGCAGTGGAATCAGGCGATGGAGGAGTTGGTGCTGGCTTATCGTGCGATGGCGAGCACCCATGAGACCAACACCATGATGATGAATGCCCGCGACACCGCCGAAGCGGCCAAGTGGGGCTGAGCGGTCGGCAGCCCGAAGTAATCGGGGATTCCACGCTGATCACTCCGGCGTAGGGTCACTGGAATGCCTGAGATGCGCAGTGAAGGTGACAGTTGGGACATCACCACGAGTGTCGGTTCGACCGCCTTATTCGTGGCCACCGCCAGGGCGTTGGAAGCCCGCAAACCGGAACCGTTGGCGGTCGATCCCTATGCCGAGGTGTTCTGCCGGGCGGCCGGCGGGGACTGGCAGGCCGTGGTCGAGGGCAACCTGCTCGACCATCAGTTGTTGACCAGTGATTTCGGGGAGCACTTCGTCAACTTCCAGGGTGCGCGCACCCGCTACTTCGACGACTACTTTCGCCGCGCCGCCGAGGCCGGGGTGCGCCAGGTGGTCATGCTGGCGGCCGGGCTCGACTCCCGGGCCTACCGATTGGACTGGCCGGACGGGACGATGATCTTCGAACTGGACCAGCCGCAGGTGCTGGCCTTCAAGAGCTACGTACTCTCCCAGCGCGGGATCCGGCCGACAGCGGAGCGGCGTGAGGTCGCCGTCGACCTCCGCGAGGACTGGCCCGCGGCGCTTGTCGCCAGTGGCTTCGACCCGGCCCAGCCCTCGGCGTGGATCGCCGAGGGTCTGCTGATCTACCTTCCGGCCGACGCGCAGGAGCAGTTGTTCACCGGCATCGACGGCCTGGCCGCTCCGGGCAGCCAGGTCGCGGTCGAGGACGGCGCCCCGCTGTCCGATGAGGACTTCGCCGCGGCGGTGGAGGCCGAAGTGGCGGCCGACGACGACAGCCGCATCTTCCACCGGTTGGTCTACAACGAACGCTGCGCGCCGGCCGATGAGTGGTTCGGCGCACGGGGCTGGACCGCAGTGGCGACGCCGCTGGCGGATTACCTGCGCGAGCTGGGCCGGCCCGTCCCGGGGCCGGGTACCGAGGCCGGGCCGATGGTCGCACGGAATGCGCTGGTCCGGGCGGTCAAAAAGTAGGAGAGGTCGGCGTTTGCCGGGGAACTCCGGTGCGGTACCGTGCAGGGATAAACGAAAATGATTTTCAATAAGGAGTCTGACATGGGGTGGAACGGTGGCCGCGCGCTCGGCCCGGGTCTGGGCGCCCGCAAAGCGCGGATAACGGTGACGGAAGCCACCCGGCGATCGCCTCGACCCACCTCGACAGTTAGCTTATGCAATGCTAACTTCAGCCGAGTTAGCTTAGGCAACACTGGCGAAGGGGCGAGCCACGCATGACCAACGGTGACGCGGCTCTGTTGACACCGCACCCACGGGTCGACGAGGAAACCCTCAGCCGATTCGCCACCTGCTGCCGTGCCCTGGGCCTCCCGGTCTACCAGCGGCAACGCCCCGCGGACCTGACTGCGGCCCGCACCGGGTTTGCCGCGCTGACCCGAATCGCGCACGAGCAGTGCGACGCCTGGGCAGGCCTGGCCGCAGCCGGCGACCAGTCACCGCGAGTGTTGGCCGCCGTCTCGGCGACCGCGGCCAGCGCCGGGGCGCTGCAGCGGCGACTGGACCTGCCGGCCGGCGCGCTGGGCTTCCACTATGACACCGGGCTGTATTTGAAGCTGCGCGCCACCGACGCCGACGACTTCCACCTGGCCCACGCCGCCCAACTGGCGATGGCCGGCCGGTGCGCGGAGGCCAACGAGCTGGTCGCCGAGATCACCGCGCGGCGTCCGGGCTGGAACGACGCGCGCTGGCTGGCGATCGCGGTGAACCACCACGCCGGGCGCTGGTCGGACATGGTCAAACTGCTGACCCCGATCGTCAACGACCCCGACCGCGACGAGCTGTTCACCCACGCCGCCAAGATCGCCCTCGGCATCGCCCTGGCCCGACTCGGCATGTACGCCCCGGCGCTGTCCTACCTCGAGGAGCCGGACGGGCCGATCGCCGTCGCCGCCACCGACGGGGCGCTGGCCAAAGGGCTGATCCTGCGGGCGCAGGGCGACGACGAGACGGCCGAAGAGGTGCTGCAGGACCTCTACGCCGCCAACCCGGAGAACGAACAGGTCGAGCACGCCCTGCTCGACCACAGTTTCGGGATCGTCACGACCACCGCGGCTCGGATCGAGGCCCGCACCGATCCCTGGGACCCCGAGACCGAGCCGAGCGCCGAGGATTTCGTCGACCCGGCCGCTCATGAGCGCAAGGCCGAACTGCTGGCCGAAGCCGAACGTGAGCTCGGCGAGTTCATCGGCCTCTCGGAGGTCAAGAACCAGGTGCAGCGCCTCAAGAGCTCGGTGGCCATGGAGGTGGTGCGCAAGCAGCACGGCCTGGCCGTCGGCCAGCGCACCCACCACCTGGTGTTCGCCGGGCCGCCCGGAACGGGTAAGACCACCATCGCCCGCGTCGTGGCCAAGATCTATTGCGGCCTGGGGCTGCTGAAGAAAGAGAACATCAAAGAGGTGCACCGTGCCGACCTGATCGGTCAGCACATCGGTGAAACCGAGGCCAAGACCAACGCGATCATCGATAGCGCGCTGGACGGCGTGCTGTTCCTCGATGAGGCCTACGCGCTGGTGGCCACCGGCGCCAAGAACGACTTCGGCCTGGTCGCCATCGACACCCTGCTGGCGCGCATGGAGAACGACCGTGACCGCCTGGTGGTGATCGTCGCCGGCTACCGCGCCGACCTGGACCGGTTCCTGGACACCAACGAAGGTCTGCGGTCGCGCTTCACCCGCAGCATCGACTTCCCGTCCTACCAGCCGCCGGAACTGGTCGAGATCGCCTACAAGATGGCCGAGCAGCGCGACAGTCGCTTCGAGCAGTCCGCGCTCGAGGAGATGCAGGCACTGTTCGGCCAGCTGGCCGAGGCGTCCCACCCCGACGCCAACGGGATCGCCCGGCGCAGCCTCGACATCGCCGGCAACGGCCGGTTCGTCCGGAACCTCGTCGAACGCTCCGAGGAGGAGCGCGAGTTCCGGCTCGACCATTCCGAACAGTCCGGTACCGGTGTGTTCACCGATGAGGAGCTCATGACCATCACGACCGAAGATGTCCGTTACTCGGTGACGCCGTTGCTGCGTGGCCTGGGTCTGGAGGCCAACGCGTGAGCGCCGCTTCCCAAGACCGATCCGATGAGGAGCGGCGCTCGTTCGCATCCCGCACCCCGCTCAACGAGAACCCTGACCGGGTCGAGTACCGGCGGGGTTTCGTCACCAAGCACCAGGTCAGCGGCTGGCGGTTCGTGATGCGGCGGATCGCCTCCGGGGTGGCCCTGCACGACACCCGGATGCTGGTGGAGCCGCTGCGCTCGCAGGCCCGTGCGGTGATGATGGGACTGCTGGTGCTGGCCACCGTGGCTGGCGGCTGCTTCGTGTTCACCCTGATCTGGCCCAACAGTGCCGCGGCCAATGACCCGGTGCTGGCGGACAAGTCGACCTCGGCGCTGTACGTGCGGGTCGGCGACCAGCTGCACCCGGTGTTGAACCTGACCTCCGCGCGGCTGATCGCCGGTCGCCCGGTCAACCCGACCGCGGTGAAAAGCACTGGGCTGGACAAGATTCCGCGCGGCAACCTGATCGGTATCCCTGGTGCCCCGGAGCGGATGGTGCAGAACACCAGCCGTGATGCGGACTGGACGGTGTGCGACTCGGTGGCCGGTACGGCAGCCGGGACGACGGTGATCGCCGGGCCGCTGGGCGACGGTGGATCCCGGGCCGGCGCGCTTGACGCACAGCATGCGGTGCTGGCCGACAACGGTGCCGGCGCCTGGCTGCTGTGGGAGGGAAAGCGCAGCCGGATCGACCTGTCCGACCGGGCCATCACCGGCGCGCTCGGGCTCGGCGAACGGGGCACGGCAGTCCCGACGCCGCGGTCGATCTCGACCGGCCTGTTCAACGTCATCCCGGAGGCGCCCGCGCTGACCGCGCCGGTGATTCCCGGCGCCGGCGACAAGCCGTCATACGACCTGCCGGGCGGCGCACCGGTGGGCGCGGTGGTGGCGGCGCACGCCCTGGAGGGCAACGCGCAAGGAACCCTGCGCTACTACGCGGTGCTGCCGGACGGTCTGCAGCCGATCTCCGGTGTGGTCGCCGCGGTGCTGCGCAACACCGACTCGCACGGCCTGGACCGGCCGCCGCTGCTCGGCGCCGACGACATCGCGCGGCTGCCGGTGTCGCACGCCCTGGACACCTCCCGCTTCCCCGAGCAGCCGGTCAGCATCACCGACTCGGTGGCTGCCCCCCTCACGTGTGCGCACTGGAGCAGAGCGGCCGGGGCCAGCACCAGCACGCTGACGCTGCTGTCCGGCTCCTCGCTGCCGCTGCGCGACGGAGTCCGCACCCTGGATCTGGTGGGAGCCGGAGTCGGCGGCACCGCCGCCCGGGTCGCCCTGGCCCCGGGCACCGGCTACTTCACCCAGAGTGTCAGCGGCGACCCGACCGCCAACCCGACTGGGGGCCCGCTGTTCTGGATCTCTGACACCGGGGTGCGCTACGGGGTCAACACCGAGGCCGGTACCACCGGTGGCGACGGTGACACCGTGTCGGCGCTCGGGCTGAGCCAGCCCGCGCTGCCCATCCCGTGGTCGGTGCTGTCGCAGTTCGCTCTCGGGCCCACCCTGTCGCGCGCCGACGCGCTGCTGGCCCACGACGCACTGGCGCCGGATCAACGGCCCGTCCGCCGCGCTACGACCGAGCTGGGTGCCACCGACGGGGGAGAGACCCGATGAGCCGACTGATCTTCGAGGCCCGGCGCCGGCTGCCGGCGCCGCCCACCGACAAGGGCACCATCACCATCGAGCCGCCTCCCGAGCTGCCCCGGGTGGTGCCGGCGTCGTTCCTGCAGCGGGCGCTGCCGGTGGTGATCGTGATCCTGATCGTCGGCATGGTGATCGCCATGGTCGCCACCGGTATGCGGCTGATCTCCCCGGTGATGCTGTTCTTCCCGTTCGCCTTGCTGGTGGCGGCGGCCGGCATTTACCGCGGCGGCGACAAGAAGACCCGCACCGTCGAGGTCGACGCCGAACGGGCCGACTACCTGCGCTACCTGTCGGTGGTGCGGGACAACATCCGGGGTTCGGCCGCCAAGCAGCGCGCCGCCGCGGAGTGGTCGCACCCGGAGCCGTCGGATCTGGCCGCCGTGCCCGGTTCGCGGCGGCAGTGGGAGCGCGACCCGCACGACGAGGACTTCCTGGTGGTGCGCACCGGCCGGCACTCGGTACCGCTGGCCAGCGCGGTGCGGGTTACCGACACCGCCGACGAGATCGACCTGGAGCCGGTGTCGCACAGCGCATTACGCAGCCTGCTCGACACTCAGCGCACGGTGCGCGACGTGCCCGTCGGTCTGGACCTGACGAAGGTGTCCCGGATCACCGTGCTGGCCGATTCGGCCGACGAGGTGTCCGCTGCGGTGCGGGCCTGGGTTGCTCAGGCCGTCACCTGGCACGACCCCACCATGCTCGGGGTGGCGCTGGCCAGCCCCGAGCTGGAGAGCCCGGCCTGGTCCTGGCTGAAGTGGTTGCCGCACATCGACATTCCCGGCGCCGTCGACGGCGTCGGCCCGGCCCGCTACCTGGCGAGCAGCCCTGAGGAGCTGGCCGTGCTGCTGGCTCCGGCGCTGGCCGAGCGTCCGCCGTTCACCGGAGAGCCGGCCGAGACGGCGCGGCACCTGCTGGTGATCATCGACGACCCGGACTGGGACGTCAGCGACCTCTCGGCCTCTGTGCTGGGCGCCGCCCGGGCCGGGGTCACCATCGTGCAGCGCGGCAGCGTCGCACCGAACCGCGAACAGTACTCCGACCCCGAACGCCCGATCCTGCGGATCAGCGCTGACGGGGAGTCCATCGACCGCTGGCAGACCGGCGGCTGGCAGCGCTATGTGGATCAGGCCGACGCCCTCGGCGCCGATGAGGCCGCCCACCTGGCGCGGCGGCTGTCCCGTTGGGACTCCAACCCGACGCACGCCGGGCTGCGTTCGGCGAGCACCCGCGGGGCGACCTTCACCACCTTGCTGAACATTCCCGACGCCTCCCGCCTCGACGTACCCGCGCTGTGGGCGCCGCGGAACCGCGACGAGGAACTGCGGGTTCCGATCGGGGTCACCGCGACCGGCGAGCCGCTGATCTTCGACCTCAAGGACGAGGCCGAGGGCGGGATGGGCCCGCACGGCCTGATGATCGGCATGACCGGCTCCGGCAAGTCGCAGACGCTGATGGCGATCCTGCTCTCGCTGCTCACCACGCACTCCGCGGACCGGCTGATCGTGATCTACGCCGACTTCAAGGGGGAGGCCGGCGCCGACATCTTCCGGCACTTCCCGCAGGTCGTCGCGGTCATCTCCAACATGGCCGAGAAGAAGTCGCTGGCCGACCGGTTCGCCGACACCCTGCGCGGCGAGGTGGCCCGGCGTGAGCTGCTGCTGCGCGAGGCCGGCCGCCAGGTGCAGGGCAGCGCGTTCAACTCGGTGACCGAGTACGAGGCCGCGATTGCCGCGGGCCACGATCTGGCCCCGATCCCGACGCTGTTCATCGTCGCCGACGAGTTCACCTTGATGCTCGCCGATCACCCCGAGTACGCCGAGCTGTTCGATTACGTTGCGCGCAAGGGCCGTTCGTTTAGGATCCACATCCTGTTCGCCTCGCAGACCCTGGACGTCGGCAAGATCAAGGACATCGACAAGAACACCTCCTACCGGATCGGTCTGAAGGTGGCCAGTCCCAGCGTCTCTCGGCAGATCATCGGGGTGGAGGACGCCTACCACATCGAATCCGGCAAGGAGCACAAGGGCGAAGGCTTCCTGGTGCCCGCCCCGGGTGCTGCGCCGATCAAATTCCGCAGCACCTACGTCGACGGCATCTACGACCCGCCGCGGCAATCGCGAGCCGTTGTGATGCACGCGATTCCAGAACCCAAGCTGTTCACCGCCGGTGCGGTGGCCTCCGGTGCGGAGACCACCATCGTGGCCGAGCACGACGACGAGACGTACGCGCCGCCGCGCAAGCTGATCGCGACGATCGGTGACCAGCTGGCGCACTACGGCCCGCAGGCTCCGGTGCTGTGGCTGCCTCCGCTGGACGACACCATCCCGCTGGCCGAAACCGTGGCTCGCGCGGGAATCGGCGAGCGGCAGCTGCGCTGGCCGCTGGGTGAGATCGACAAGCCGTTCGACATGCGCCGCGACCCGCTGGTGTTCGACGCCCGCTCGGCCAGCGGCAACATGCTCATCCACGGCGGGCCCAAGTCCGGGAAAACGACTGCGCTGCAGACGTTCATCATGTCGGCGGCCAGTCTGCACTCGCCGCGTGAGGTGACGTTCTACTGCCTGGACTACGGCGGCGGGCAGCTGCGTGCGCTCGAGGACCTGGCCCATGTGGGCAGTGTCGCGTCCGGGCTGGAGCCCGAGCGGATCCGCCGCACGTTCGGCGAGCTCGAGCAGTTGCTGACCGCCCGCCAGCAGCGGGAGGCGTTCCGGGACGGCAGCATCGGTTCGCTCAACGACGGGTACGGCGAGGTCTTCCTGGTCATCGACAACCTGTACGCGTTCAGCCGGGACAACACCGACCAGTTCAACACCCGCAACCCGTTGCTGGCCAAGGTGACCGAGCTGGTCAACGTCGGGCTGGCCTACGGCATCCACGTGGTCGTCACCACCCCGAGCTGGCTCGAGGTGCCGCTGGCGATGCGCGACGGGCTGGGGCTGCGCCTCGAGCTCAAGCTGCACGACCCGCGCGACAGCAACGTCCGGGTGGCCGGGGCCCTGACCCGTCCCGCCGAGGCGGTGCCGGCCAATCAGCCGGGCCGCGGCCTGACCATGGCCGCCGAGCACTTCCTGATCGCCCAACCGGAGCTGAGCCAGATCGCCGAGATCAACGCCCGCCACCCCGGGCTGGCCGCGCCGCCGGTGCGACTGCTGCCGACGAACCTGGCGCCCGAAGAGGTCGGGACGCTGTGGCCGGGCTCGGAGCGGATCGTCATCGGTCAGCGCGAAGAGGACCTGGCGCCGGTGGAGTTGGACTTCACCGACAACCCGCTGGTGATGGTGCTCGGGGACAGCAAGTCCGGCAAGACCACCCTGCTGCGGCACATCATCCGCACCGTGCGGGAGAACAGCACCGCCGAGCAGGTGGCGTTCACCGTGCTGGATCGCCGGCTGCACCTGGTCGACGAACCGCTGTTCGCCGACAACGAGTACACCGCCAACGTCGACCGGGTGATCCCGGCGATGCTGGGCCTGTCAGCGCTGATCGGCTCGCGCCGGCCGCCGGCCGGACTGTCGGCCGCCGACCTGGCCGGGTGGACCTACCAGGGGCACACCCACTACCTGATCATCGACGACGTCGACTCGATCCCGGACTCCCCGGCGCTGACCGGGCCGTACGCCGGTCAGCGGCCGTGGACCAACCTGATCGGGCTGCTGTCGCAGGCCGGTGATCTGGGGCTGCGGGTGATCGTCACCGGCCGGGCCACCGGGTCAGCCCACGCGTTGATGACCAACCCGCTGCTGCGTCGCCTCAACGACCTGCAGGCGACCACCCTGATGTTGTCGGGCAACCCGGCCGATTCCGGCAAGATCCGCGGCCAGCGGTTCGGCAGGTTGCCGGCGGGCCGGGCGATGCTGCTCGGCGACAGCGACGAACCGACCTATCTGCAGCTGGTCAACCCATTGTTCAGCCAGAGTCTGACGCGCTGATGCGCAACGAAGTACGAAGCGATAGCGATAAGGAGGAGGAACAGTCATGACGCTCAATGTGGTTCCGGAAGGTCTCGCCGCCGCCAGCGCGGCGGTCGAGGCGCTGACCGCCCGGCTGGCGGCCGCACAGGCCAGTGCCGCCCCGCTGATCACCGCGGTGATTCCGCCGGCGGCCGACCCGGTGTCGCTGCAGACCGCTGCCGGTTTCAGCGCGCAGGGCAGCGAGCATGCCGCGGTGGGCGCCCAGGGCGCCACCGAACTCGGCCGCGCCGGTGTGGGTGTCGGTGAGTCCGGCGTCAACTACGCCGTCGGTGACGCCGCGGCCGCCTCGACCTATGTGGCAGGCCACGCGGGGGGCACGAGCACCTGATGATTGCCGCCCCGGTCTGGATCGCCTCCCCGCCGGAGGTGCATTCAGCATTGCTGAGCAGCGGTCCCGGAGCGGGTCCGCTGCTGAGCGCTGCCGGGGTGTGGAATGCGCTGAGCGTCGAATACGCCACCGTCGCAGACGAATTGACCGCGCTGCTCGGTGCGGTGCAGAGCGGTGCCTGGCAGGGCCCAGGCGCCGAGCAGTATCTGGCGGCGCACGTGCCCTACCTGGCCTGGCTGGGCAAGGCCAGCGCGGACAGCGCCGGAGTGGCCGCCCAGCATGAGGTGGCGGCCTCGGCCTACACCAGTGCGCTGGCGTCGATGCCGACGCTGGCCGAACTGGCCGCCAACCACATGACGCACGGAGTGTTGGTCGCCACCAACTTCTTTGGTATCAACACCATCCCGATCGCGCTCAACGAAGCCGACTACGTCCGGATGTGGGTTCAGGCGGCCACCACCATGGGCACCTATCACGCGGTGTCCGGTGCGGCGCTGGCGTCGGCGCCGCGGGCGGTGGCAGCACCGCCGGTGGTCAAGGCCGACTCGGCACAGCCCGCCGATGCCGCCGGGGGCGGGGACTTCTTCACCCAGCTGTTCAACCAGCTCGGCCAGCTGCTGCAAGATCCGGCCGGGGTGATCCGGGAGATCCTGGGCGGCGGCCCCGCCGCCTTGACGACCTGGTTCCCGCTGCTGTTCTTCATCGCCTACGAGGCGTTCTTCATCCCGTTCGGTTTCACCTTTTGGGGCGTGATGCTGTCTGCCCCAGCATTTTTGCCGATCATCCTGGGCGCGGCGCTGAGCCAGCTGCCCACCATGGGTGAACCGGCCGCGGGTGAGGACGAGATCGTGCCGACGCCGCTCGGCGTCGCCCCCTCGGGTGACCGGCCGATCGCGGTGGTGACTGGTTTCGCCTCCGGTATCGCCACGCCGGGTGCGCCCGCAGTGTCGGCGGCACCGGCCACGCCGGCGGTGGCGCCGCCGCCACCGGCGGCCGGAGTGCTGGGTTTCGGCTACCTGATGGGCGGCACCGACCCGGGCACTGGGCTGGGGCCGACCCTCACCGACCGCAACAAGGCGCAGGCACCGGCCTCTCGGGTGCCGGCGGCCGCGGCGGGGGTGGCCGCCTCGGCGCGCGACAAGGCCCGGGCGCGACGGCGCCGGCGTGCGGTGTTGCACGACCACGCTGACGAGTACATGGACATGGATTCGGGTCCGGCCGGTCCGGTGGAGCAGCCGGCTGCTTCCGGTTCCGATCGCGGGGCCGGGGCGCTGGGCTTCACCGGAACGGTGGGCAAGCGCAGCACCGCGACCGCGTCGGGGCTGGCCACACTGGCCGACGACGGATTCGGTGGGGGCCCGAGCGTGCCGATGTTGCCCGACACCTGGAGTGAGAACGATCGGGGCGATCCGGAGCCGGAATCGCCAGTCGAAGTATCGAAGGAAGAGAAAGGAGTGCGGTGATGAGTTTGTTGGATGCCCATATTCCGCAGTTGGTGGCCTCGGAGTCGGCGTTTGGGGCTAAGGCGGCGTTGATGCGGTCGACGATGGCGCAGGCCGAGCAGGCGGCGTTGTCGGCGCAGGCGTTTCACCTCGGTGAGGCGGCGGCGGCGTTTCAGGGGTCGCATGCGCGGTTTGTGGCGATGGCGGCGCGGGTGAATGCGTTGCTGGATATGGCGCAGGCGAATTTGGCGGATGCCGGCAGCACCTATGTTGCGGCTGATGCGGCGGCTGCTTCTGGTTACACCGGGGTTTAGGGAGGGTTTGTCTGATGTCGCAGATTATGTACAACTACCCGGCGATGTTGGCCCATGCGGCTGAGATGAATGGGTATGCGGGCACGTTGCAGGCCGTCGGTGCCGATATTGCCAGTGAGCAGGCGGCGTTGTCGGCGGCGTGGCAGGGCGATACGGGGATGACGTATCAGGCGTGGCAGGTGCAGTGGAATCAGGCGATGGAGGAGTTGGTGCTGGCTTATCGTGCGATGGCGAGCACCCATGAGACCAACACCATGATGATGAATGCCCGCGACACCGCCGAAGCGGCCAAGTGGGGCTGAGCCAGGTGATCCGCTCGACGAAAGAACGCTGCGATGGGTGCTGAGCCCAACGCCGCTGAACTGACCGTCGAGCAGGCCTGGTACATCGCGGAAACCATTGGCGCCGGGTCTTTCCCGTGGGTATTGGCGATCACCATGCCCTACACCGACGCCGGGGAACGTGGTGCGTTCATGGCTCGCCAGCGCGACGAGCTTACTCGGATGGGCGTCGTCTCGCCGGACGGCACGGTCAATCCGGCTGTGGCCGAATGGATCCGGGTGGTGTGCTTCCCGGACCGGTGGCTGGACCTGCGTTATGTGGGTTCACCGTCCAGCGGGGCGACCGAGATGTTGCGTGGCATCGTGGCTCGCCGCGACCCGGGCGCCGGTAAGCGCACCCGGACCGTGGTGGCACTGCGCAACGCCCAACTGGTCACCTTCACCGCGATGGACATCGACGACCCACGGCTGCTGGTCCCGGTGCTCGCGGCCGGGTTGCGCCAGCGCCCACCGGCCCGGTTCGACGAGTTCACCCTGCCCGCCCGGGTCGGGGTGCGCGCCGACGAGCGGTTGCGCGCCGGCGCCCCGCTCGCCGAAGTCCTGGAATACCTGGGCATTCCCGCCTCCGCCCGACCGGTCGTGGAATCGGTGTTCTCCGGTCCGCGCAGCTACGTCGAGGTGGTCGCGGGCTGCGCCCACCATGGCCGGCACGCCACCACCGAGGTGGGCATGAGCCTGGTCGACACCGACGAGGGCCGGATCCTGGTCACCCCATCGCAGGCATTCGACGGCGAGTGGGTGTCGACCTTCCGGCCCGGAACCGATTTCGCGACCGCCGTCGCGATCGAACAGCTGACCGCCACGCTGCCCGACGGGCAGTGGTTCCCCGGTCAGCGACTGTCCCGAGATTTCACCACCCAGCTGACCTAGTACAGAAAAGAATAGGGAACACCCATGACCGAAGCCCCGGTGCTGACCAGCGCCGTCATGCCGATCGTGCGCATCGCGGTGCTGGCCGACAGTCGGCTGACCGAGATCGCCGTGCCCGCGGAGTTGCCGCTGCGCGAAATCCTGCCCGCCGTGCAACGTCTGGTGGCCCCAGACGCCGGCGATGACACCGAACCCGGCGACGGCGCGACGACCCGCCTGAGCCTGGCGCCGGTCGGCGGTGCGCCGTTCAGCCTGGACGCCAGCCTGGACACGGTCGGCGTGGTCGACGGCGACCTGCTGGCGCTGCGGCCGGTGCCGGTCGGACCGGCGGCGCCCGGCATCGTCGAAGACATCGCCGACGCCGCCGTCATCTTCTCGGCATCGCGGCGTAAGCCTTGGGGAGCGCAGCACATTCAGCGTGCCACGCTGGCGGCCGGGGTGGGGCTGATCCTCGCGGCCACCGGGCTGGCCATCGCGCATCGCGCCCTCACCGGCGAACCGGCCGGCCTGTTCGCGGTGGCTGCCGTCGCGCTGGTCACCATCGTGGCGGCGCTGGCGACCCGGACGCGTTCGGCCGACGCGGGGCTGACCCTGGCGATCGCGGCGTTGGTACCGGTCGCTGCCGCAGGCATCCTGGCGGTGCCCGGCGTGTTCAGCCCGGCGCACCTGGTGCTGGGCGCGGCCGCGGTCAGCGCGTGGTCGTTGATCTGCCTGATTCTGCCGCCGGCTGGGCGCGGCGAGCGCGGGATCGCCTTCTTCACCGCCGCGGTGGTCGCCGGGGTGGGGGTGCTGGCTGCCGCCGCCGTCAGGACCTTCTGGGAGCTGCCGGCGCTCAGCCTCGGCTGCGGGCTGATCACCGCGTCGCTGCTGCTCACCGTTGCCGCTCCGCAGGTCTCGGCGTTGTGGGCGCGACTGCCGCTGCCGGTGATCCCGGCGCCGGGTGACCCGACCCCGTCGGCGCTGCCGCAAAGCGTGCTCGAAGACCTGCCGCGCCGCGTTCGCGTCACCGACGCCCACCAGACCGGTTTCATCGCCGGCGCCGTGTTGCTGGCCGTGCTCGGCTCGGTGGCGATCGCCACCCGGCCCGAGGGTCTTTCGGGGTGGGCGTGGTACGTGGTCGCCGGTATCGGGGTGGCCTCGGTGCTGCGCGCCCGGGTGTGGGATTCGGCGTGGTGCAAGGCCTGGCTGCTGGCCCAGCCGCACCTGACCGCCGTCGTGCTGCTGGTCTGCTACGCCGCGACGGGCCGCTACCCGGCCGCCTTCGGTGCGGTGCTGGTGCTGGCCGCGCTGGTGGCGGTGTGGGCGGTGGTCGCCCTGAGCCCGACCGTTGCGTCGCCGGACAGCTACTCGCTGCCGGTGCGGCGGTTGGTGGGCTTCCTGGCCTCCGGCGTGGACGCCACCCTGATCCCGGTCATGGCCTACTTGGTGGGCATCTTCGCCTGGGTTCTGTCTCGATGACGTTGGCCGACATCCGGCGGGGACGTGCGGTCCGCGGGGCCGGGATCGCGGCGCTGATCGCGCTGCTGACCAGTGCACCGGCGCTGGCGATCACCCCGCCCAAGATCGACCCGACGGTGCCGCCGCCCAACGGGGCGCCCGGGCCCGTCGCCGCGATGGAGCAGCGCGCCGAGTGCGCGAGTTCGGGTTTGCTGCCCGGCAGCGACCTCAGCGGCCCGACCGGCGGGCAGCGGATGCTCGACCTGCCCACCGCATGGCAGTTCTCCCGCGGCGAGGGCCAGACCGTGGCCGTCATCGACACCGGCGTGCGGCCGGGTCCGCGGCTGCCGGCGGTGGACCCGGGCGGCGACTATATGGGCACCACCGACGGGCTGACCGACTGCGACGGGCACGGAACGCTGGTCGCCGGGATCATCGCGGGCCAGCCCGCGCCGGACGGCCAGGACGGTTTCACCGGGGTGGCCCCGGCGGCGCGCCTGCTGTCACTGCGCACCGCCTCGGCGACGATTTCGCCGCGGCTGGCCGGGGACGACCCCCGCACCACCCGCGTGGTCACCGACATCACCGCCCTGTCGCGGGCCATCGTGCGCGCCGCCGACCTGGGCGCGCGGGTCATCACCATCTCCACCACGACCTGCCTGCCGGCTGACCGCGACGTCGACCAGACCGCGCTGGGCGCGGCGCTGCGCTACGCGGCGGTGGAAAAGGACGCGCTGATCGTGGCCGCCGCCGGCGACAGCGGGCAGACCGGCTCGGTCGGGGGCGGCAGTGAGGCGTGCGAATCCAATCCGCTCACCGACCTCAGCCGGCCGCACGACCCGCGCAACTGGACGGGCGTCACCTCGCTGTCGGTGCCATCGTGGTGGCATCCCTATGTGCTGTCGGTGGCATCGCTGTCCCCGACCGGGCAGCCGTCGGCATTCACCATGGCCGGGCCGTGGGTGGGTGTCGCCGCACCCGGTGAAGGCATCGTTTCGGTCAGCAACCGCGACGACGGTGGTCTGGCCAACGGACTGCCCGGCAACCAGGGCCGATTGGTACCGCTGACCGGCACCGGTTACGCCGCCGGCTACGTCGCGGGGGTGGCCGCGCTGGTGCGTAGCCGCTACCCCGACCTCAATGCCATGCAGGCGGCCCACCGGATCGTCTCCACCGCCCACAACGGCGCCCGTGCCCCGTCGGGCCTGGTGGGCGCCGGGGCCGTCGACGCGGTAGCCGCGCTGACCTGGGAACTGGCGCCGGCCGCCGATCCGGCCAACCCCCCGTCGAAGAAACTCTCGCCACCGCCGGCCCCACAACCCGAGAACCCGGCGCCGCGGATCGTGGCCTTCGCCGGAACCGCGCTGCTGGCCGGACTCGTCGTCGCCGTCGGCGCCGCGGCGGCCGCCCGCCGACGAAAGGAAAACCAGCTGTGAGCCCGCTCCGTTCCACCATTCCCCGGCCCGGGCCCGCCCGGATCACCCTGGTGCTGCTGGTCGTCGTGCCAGCGTTGCTGGCCTGCCCGTGGCCGACCACCCGGGACCGCTGGGTGCTCGGCGTGGCCGTCGCTGTCGCGATCCTGCTGCTGAGCTGGTGGCATGGCCTGCATCTGACCACCATCGTCCGCCGCCGGCTCGCCATGACGCGCTCGCGGCGCGGCGCGCACACCGACCGGCGATCGGTCTCCGGTGCCCGGGCCACGTCGGCGCTGCGGATCTCGGCCTCGGCGGCCGGGGATGCGTTGCCGCTGTCGCTGATCGCCGGCTACCTGAACCGCTACGGCCTGCGAGCCGACGCGGTGCGCATCACCAGCCGCGGTACCCGGCCGGACGGCGGTATGGCCGCCTCCGACACCTGGATCGGCCTGACCTATTCTGCCGCGCCGAATCTGGCTGCGCTGCAAGCCCGTTCGTCGCAGATCCCGCTGCAGCGGACCGCTGACATCGCTGTCCGGCGCCTCGCCGACCATCTGCGGGAGCTCGGCTGGGATACCGCTCTGGTCGCCGCCGACGAGGTGCCCGCGCTGCTCGACGCGGGTGCCCGGGAAACCTGGCGCTCGGTGGTCGACGGCTCGGGCGACCACGTCGCCGCCTACCAGGTCGCTATCGACGCGGCGCTGACGGACACGCTGAGCCGGATCCGCGCTGCGAACGCTGGGGAGACCTGGACGGCAGTGGAATTCGCCGACGACGGCGGTCAACTGAGCGTCGCTGCGGCGTGCGCCCTGCGCACCGGGTCGGCCCCCGACGGCGCGGCACCGCTGGCCGGCCTGGTGCCCGAGCAGGGCAATCACCGCGACGCGCTGCTGGGCTTGCACCCGCTGTCGGGAAGCCGTCTCGACGGCCACACCGCGCTGTCAGACGATGACCTCGCCGGACTGCGCTGGCCGGTCGCGGCGGCCGGTGTCGCCGCGCGTTAGCCGATCGGGCTAGAACATGTACCCGCGCAGGAATGCGGTCATCCGGCGTAGGTAGGTCGGCTGGCTGACGTGCAGTATGTGGTTGCCCGGGAACCAGTGCAGCGCGCAGCGATCCCAGTGCTGCCACAGCATTTCGGACTGCTCCGGCGGCGCCAGCCGATCGCCCAGACCGGTGATGATCAGCCGCCGGTCCTTGGCCACCAGTGGCGGGTAGTTCAGCGGGGAGTGATACGCCGTGGCGGAGGTGAAGTCGTCGTGATCGACCCGGCCCAGCAGTTGCCCGGCCTGTAGCACCCTGTTGGCCGGGAACCAGTCCCTGATCTCGGCGTCCACCGAGACCACCGGAACATTCGGGATCACCGCCTGCAGTCGGGGTTCGACGGCGGCCAGCAGCGCGCTGGTGTAGCCGCCCAGCGACAGGCCGGTCAACGCGATGCGGTCGACACCGGTGAACTCCAGATAGTCGACCACCGAACGGAAGTCGTGCACGGCTTGGGCCATCGCCTCGGCGAATCCCGACATGCCGTGCGAGAAGATGCCGTATCCGCTGAAGGGCGAATACTTTTCGGCGCGCCGACCGTGGAAGGGCAGGGTGTACAACACGACGTCGTAGCCGGACCGGTAGAACCAGGGCAGCGCGAAGAACAGGCCGTTGAACAGGTAGGCCGACCCCATGAACCCATGGATGACGCACAGTGTCGGCCGGGGCCCGTCCTCGTGCCGCCAGTGCTGGAACCGGGCGGTGTTGTTCAGGGCCAAGCCATTCCAGGAATCCCGCATGGCGGGGTTGACCGCCTCGAAACTGCTGTGGAACGCCACGTTTTCCACCACGCCACGCGCCACCCGTTCAGCGAGCGGATTGGCCCGCCGCGAGGAGATTCTGGGCAGCGCTGTGGGGGCGGGAAACGAGCGGGCCGGGTCGCGCTCGGCGGCCAGCTCGGCGTAGAACGCCAGCCGTTCCCGTTCCCGGCGCGACTGGTCGCGCCCGACCGCGGTCGTCAGCACCGAGGGGACCATCGCCGCCGCGACCATGGACGCGACCGCGGTGCGCAAGCCGATGTCCGCCCACGCCGAGGCGTCGACGATCAGCTTGTCCCGCAACGACAACTCGCTGCGATCCGGCAGGCCGTGGGCGCCGGCGTCCTCGCCCGGAATGTCGGGGACCGGGATGGGCGGCGTCAGCGGGGTCACGTCAGAACTCACGGTCGCCGGCCTTTCTCGGGTGAGATCGCCCCCGTAGTGGCGCGGGGCACCGTCAATCCGATGGTAGCCCGATGGCGAACAGCCGCGCCGCGTTGTCGTGCAGAACGCCCCGCAGCCAGGCGTCGTCGACGCCGGGAACTGCGGCGATGGCGTTCAGCGCGTCGCAGTAGCCGTACGGGATGTTCGGAAAGTCGCTGCCGAACAGGATCCGCTCGCCCGCGGCGCGCAGTCGCGGCTCTTCACCGGCCGGAAAGGGCATCATCTCGTCAACGAACGCGGTGAACGCCATCGTGGTGTCCAGGTACACGGCAGCCGAATTCAGGCAGATGTCGAGGAACTCGCCGTACTCCGGCATGCCCATATGCGCGACGATCAGGGCCAGCCGCGGGTGACGGCGCAGCAGCCGCCGAATCGGTTCGGGACCGGTGAAGCGTCCGGGCTGCGGTCCGGAGCCGCAGTGGACGACGACCGGAATGCCGGCGTCCTCGAGCGCGCCCCAAACCCCTTCGAGCATCGGGTCGTTCGGATCGTAGTCGCCGACCTGGATGTGCGCCTTGAAGACCTGGGCGCCTGACCCGATCGCCGCAGCCACGTAGTCGGCCGCGCCCGGCTCGGGATAGAACGTCGCGGTAGCCAGGCAATCCGGTGTCTCCCGGGCGAATTCGGCCGACCACTGGTTCAGCCAGGCGGCCATCGCCGGTTTGTGCGGGTAGACCAGCGAGGTGAATCGCCGGATCCCAAACGCCCGCAGCGTGGCGACCCGCTCGGACTCGTCGGTGCGGTAGGTGATCGGCCAGCTGCGTCCCACCATCGGGCCGGCCGAGTCGAAGTAGTTCCATACCTTGTCCATCACCGGCTTCGGCATGAAATGCGTGTGCACGTCGATGATCCCAGGCAGCCCGAGACTGGACCAGACCTGCCGCACCGCGGCGGCTTCGTCATCGTATCTCACGAACGCTCCCAGCTGTTCTCGGAGACGAACTCGCTCAAGGGTTTCCGATAGGCCCAGTCATCGAGTTCCAGCGCCGGCCGGTCCGGAAACTCCGGCACCGGTCCCAGGCACAAGATCGCCACCGGCTCGGCGTCGGCGGGCATACCCAATAGCGCCGCCAGCGGCTGCGGTTCGAACAAGGACACCCATCCCATGCCCAGTCCCTCGGCGCGGGCGGCCAGCCACAGGTTCTGGATCGCGCACGACACCGACGCCAGATCCATCTGCGGCAAGGTACGGCGACCGAAGATGTGCGCCTGCCTGCCCTCGCGCAACGCCACCACCAACAGCTCGGCGCAGTCGCGGATGCCTTCCACCTTGAGCGCCAGGAACTCCTGTTCGCGCCGCCCGAGCGCGCGGGCGGTGCGATGGCGCTCCTCGTCGACCAGCGCGTGGATGCGATGCCGCAGGTCCTCGTCGGTGATCCGGACGAATCGCCACGGCTGCATGAGCCCCACACTCGGTGCGGCGTGGGCCGCGGCCAGCAGGCGCGCCAGGACGTCGGGCTCGACGGTGCTGCCGGGAACGAACCGGCGCATATCGCGGCGTTCGGCGATCACCCGGTACACGGCTTGACGCTCCTGAGCGGTGAAGGAAGGATCGGCCACGCGATCATGGTAGGAGTCAGGAGAAGGGACGCCCGCCATGAAACGTTCGGAACCGCTCGACCGCCTGTTCACCGACTCCGCCGGAAGCCTGGTCTACGGCGAACCGCACCAGACCCCCGACGGCGCCACAGTCATCACCGCCGCCCGCGTGAAGGTTGCGGGCGATTCCGGGATGACCGCCACGCCGCTGGGCGTGGTGGTGATCCGCGGTGACCGGGCCAAGTGGGTGCCCGCCGTCGATGCGGACCGGATCGCGTTGGTGGGGGTACTCACCGGTCTGTTGTCGGCGGTGATCGCGTCGCTGGCGGTGCTGCGCCGCCCGCCGTGGCCGGACCTGCGGGGCACCGGTGCTCGCCGCGACGAGGCCTTATGACGCCGTCGAGCGTGCGTGCGACCGCGCTGGTCTCGGTGCTGGCGGCCGCGGCGGTGTATGTGCTGATGCTGGTGGGCTATTGGCAGCATTGGGGTTGGCTGGCCACCGTCGACGCCGCCGCGCTGGACACGAGCTACGACATCGGGATCAAGCATCGGGGCTGGGTGCGGTTCTGGGACGGGTTGTCCACGGTCTTCGCGCCGGCGGTGTTCCGGGTGCTGGCCATGGTGGCGTCGGTGGTCGCGCTGGCGCGCCGCCGGTTGCGGCCGGCGCTGTTTCTGCTGGTGACCGTCGAGATGAGCTGGCTGCTCACCGTCGTGGCCAAGGGTTCGGTCGACCGGCCCCGTCCGGGTACCGCTTTGGCCACGGCATCGTCGTCGTCGTTTCCCTCCGGCCACGCACTGGGCGTGATGGTCGCGGTCGGCGCACTGCTGGCCCTGACGCTGCCGTTGCTGCGACGCCGGGCCCGGGTGGCTGCGGTGTGTGCCGGCGTGCTGGTGGTGGCCGCGGTCGGGATCGCCCGGGTGGCGCTCAACGTGCACCATCCCTCCGATGTGCTGGCCGGCTGGGCGCTGGGCTGGGCCTATCTGGCGCTCTGGGCGATGCTGCTGACACCGTGGCAGGTTGACCGGTCCACGTCCGCGCCGCAGGATGATCTTGATGACCAGTTGTGAACCCGACCCGGTAGGGGAGCTCGTCTGTTCGCGCAAGGGCTGCAGCGCCGCGGCGACCTTCGGCATGCTGTGGAACAACCCGAAGCTGCACACCCCCGAACGGCGCAAGGTCTGGCTGACCTGTCCCGAGCACCGGGAGTACTTCCGCGGTTATCTGTCGTCGCGGGGCCTGCTCAAGGACGAGACGCCGGTCGAGCAGCTGCAGCGGCGCGCGGAACCCTAAAAGCCCCGGCACGCCGTGAGCGGTGTTTGACCGGACCCCGGTCTGCACCGATCATGAGTCCATGCGCCGACTGCTGAGCTTGTTGTGCGCTGCGGTATGCGCCGCCGGTACGACGCTCGGCGCTTCGCCGGGAGCCCAAGCCGATGTCACTCCGTGGTTCGCCCGGTCGGTCGGCAATGCCAGCCAGGTGATATCCGTTGTCGGAGTTGGTGGTTCAAACGCCAAGATGGACGTTTACCAGCGCAGCGCGACGGGTTGGCAGCCGGTGGCCGCGGGAATTCCCACCTTCGTCGGCTCGGCCGGGATGGCGCAGAAGGCCAAGAGTGGCTACCCGGCGACGCCGATGGGCGTCTTCACACTGCCGTACGCGTTCGGCACCGCACCGAATCCCGGTGGGGGACTGCAATATGTCCAGGTCGGTCCGGACCACTGGTGGGACGGCGACGACCACAGCCCCACCTTCAACACCATGCAGGTCTGCAAAAAGGCGCAGTGCGCGTTCGATACCAGTGCGAGCGAGAACCTTCAGATTCCGCAGTACAAGCACGCGGTGGTGATGGGCGTCAACACCGCGCGCACCCCGGGCGACGGGGCGGCGTTCTTCTTTCACACCACCGACGGCGGCCCGACCGCGGGCTGCGTCGCCATCGACGACGCCAAGCTGGTGCAGGTCATTCAGTGGCTGCGCCCCGGCGCGGTGATGGCCATCGCGCAATAGGCGCCCGGGTCAGCCGCGGTCGCGTTCCAAGTAGTGGCTGACCATCTCGATCAACGTCCGCCGCTCGGCCTGCCAGTCGAAGGCACCGCCGACGATCATCTGCGCCAATATGATTCCCCGTAGCGATGCCCAAATCACCTCGGCCACACCGGAGTCCGCCGGGTCATCAGATACCAGCCGGCCCAGTCGGTTGATCGCGTCGTTCATCTGCAACAGGTGCTCGTGGGACTGCTCGCCGAGGCTGCCGCGGGTGGCCCGCAGGATCTCGAACGCGGCCAGCGAGGTGGGGCTGGCGTAGCAGCGCCAGGCGGTGTCGACGACGGCCTCGATGCGCTGGCGCAGTTCCAGTTCGCCGACGTCGACCGCTGAGAGGCTGTCCAACAACCGGGCCACGCCGTCGTCGACCACGGCCATCAGCAGGCCGTTGCGATCGCCGAAGTGGTACTGGATGACGCCCCAGGTCACCCCGGCCCGTTCGGCGACGTGCTTGGCGTTCGCCGCGCCGAAGCCCTCCTCCAGGATGCAGCGCACCGTCTCGTCGATGATCCGGGCGCGCGTGTCGTCGCCGCGCTTGCGGGGCGCGCTGGTTCGCCGAGTCGGGCTGGGACCTGCGGAAATAACCATTGTTGACTTTATAACATAGACCGGTCTATTTTTCCTCTGTGACCGAATCCAGGTATGCGTCGCTGTCGCGCGACGAGTTGGCCGTGCTGGTACCCGAGCTGCTGCTGATCGGGCACATGATCGACCGCTCCGGGATGGCCTGGTGCATCCAGGAATTCGGCCGCGAGGAGATGTTGCAGATCGCCATCGAGGAGTGGGCGGGCTCCAGTCCGATCTACACCCGGCGGATGCAGCGGGCGCTGAACTTCGTCGGCGACGACGTGCCGACCATCTTCAAGGGCATCCAGTTCGACATCGGCTCACCGCCGCAGTTCATGGACTTCCGCTTCACCGTCCACGACCGCTGGCACGGCGAGTTCGAGCTGGCCAGCTGCGGTGCGCTGCTCGACGTGGAGCCGATGGGTGACGACTACGTCTTCGGCATGTGTCACACCATCGAGGACCCGACGTTCGACGCCACCGCGGTGGCCACCAATGTCAAGGCGCAGTGCCGCCCCGTGCACCGGCCGCCGCGCACCCCGTCGGACCGCCAACCGCACTGCTGCTGGACCGTCATCATCGACGAGTCCTACCCGCCGGCCCAGCCGATCCCGGCCCTGGAGCTGGTCAGTCAAACACGGGCCGCCACTTGGGAACTCGCGGACATCGACCGCACCGACGACGGTCTGGCCGACTACACCGGGCCACTGCTGTCCGACGTCGACTTCACCGCGTTCTCGCACTCGGCGCTGGTCCGGCTGGCCGACGAGGTGTGCCTGCAGATGCACCTGCTGTACCTGTCCTTCGCGCTGGCGGTGCGTGCCCGCGCCGCAACCGACGAACTGGCCGCCTCGGTGGGCCGGCGCCAGCTCACCGGGCTGGCCGGGCTGGGCGCGATGCGCATCAAAAACGCCCTGCGGCTCTCCGAGGACATCGACGGGGCGCTGCGCACCTTCGAGTTGCACCCGCTGCTCAATCCGGTCGGCTACGTGTGCGCCGAGATCGGCGAGGGCCGGATCGCGGTGCGCCACTCGCCCGCACACGATGACGGCGCCTGGCTCGCGCTGTGTTCGCCGACCGAGGTCAATCCGCTGCAGGCCATCGCGACCGCTGTCAACCCGCACCTGCGGGTGACGGTCGACGGGTCGGACACCGAGTGGACCGCCCGGCTGACCGAGACCGACACCGCGGCATCCGAGCTGCCCGAGGTGATGGTGACCAAGGTCAGTGGCGGGGCGAATTTCGTGTTCCGTACCCGAAAATCGTTGCCGCTAACGGTTGTATAACCCTACGGTCTCGGCGGTGGCGGCACACCGCGCCGTGCCCCTATCGTGGGGCAATCCCCAGCCGTTGTCGATCCAAGGTATGCCGCATATGTATGACCCGCAGGACGACGAGGTCACCCGGGAAGCCGACGCAATCGGAGCAACCGAGATGGCGCCGACGGTGACGTCCGGCCCCGCCTCCGGTTCCGTGGTGGACGCCCTGGCCTGGTCGCAGGAGGACGGCAGCGCCAGCGCCGAACCGGTGCCCTACGTCGACGACTTCTACGACCCGGCGCCGGGCACCGGCCGCCGCCCCGTCGCGGCACCGCCCTCGGCGCCGGTGCCGGCCCGTCGGCACCCGTCGCAGTGGCCGCGCTACGCGCTCGGTATCGGCATCCTGGTGGCGCTGATCGCCGTCGCCGGCGCCCTGTTCAACCTGGCCCGCACCTCGCAGGACGAAGCGCCGGTGCAGCCGGAGACCAGCGCCGTCGTGCCGCCGGTACCGTCGTCCAGCGCGTTGCCGCCGCCGCCGGCGCCCAGCACGCCCGCACCTCCGCCGCCGCCGGTGGCCACCACCCCGGCGCCGCCGCCGGTGACCACCACCGAGGCGCCGGTCACCACCACCACGACGGCGCCGCCCACCACGACCACCACCGCGCCGCCGAGCACCACGACGACAACGGCGCCACCGACGACTACCACCGCACCCCCGACTACCACGGCGCCGCCGACCACCACGGTGCCGCCGACCACGACGGTGCCGATGACCACGGAGTACCTGCGCATCCCGCTGGTGCCGATACCGATCCCGATCACCGTTCCGGAGAACTAGCCGCCCGGCCGATGCTGGCCGGGCCCTGCCTGCGGCAGGCACACTGGGGTGTGGCCACCGAGGCAGATAGGAGCGAGCCATGAGCGATGAGGGTGCGTTCGGATTCGATGCCGAGGACTTGGACCGGGTGCTCCGCGAGGCGGGTGAGGGGCTGCGCGCGGCGTTCGACCGCTTCTCCGGAACGTTCGGCTCCGCCGGAAACCGCGCCGGCTGGGGCGCGCTGTTCGCCGACCTGGCTCACGCGGCGCGTTCCGGGCCGCCGACCACCGGCGAGACCGGCGATGGGGTGTGGGCCATCTATACCGTCGGCGACGACGGCGCGGCCCGGGTCGAGCAGGTGTTCGCCACCGAGATCGATGCCCTGCGTGCCAGCCAGCGCAATCCCGATCCCAAACGAAAAGTACGGTTTTTGCCCTACGGGATTGCGGTCGGTGTGCTCGACGACAGTGCCGGCGCGAGCGAGTGAGATAGCCCACTGATGGGCGCGGCTCGCCTGGTTTGACACCGTTGCGGCGTGGGTTACATTGCCACCGTGCCTGAGATGAACCGCCGCCACGTCATGTTGATGCTGGGTGCCGGGGCGCTGGCCGCCGCCGCCCCGAATCCGCTGGCCAGAGCCGTTCCCGCGTCTCCCAGGGCGCCCGGCGACCCGGCGCAGCAACCGGTCTCCCCGGCCGATCCCGCGGCACCGCCGGCCGCTGCCAAGCCCGGCGGCTTTATCTGGCATGACGAATTCGACGGCCCGGCCGGTTCGGCCCCGGACCCGTCCAAGTGGACGATCTCCAACCACCGCACCCCGATCCGCCGCCCGGTCGGCTGGGACCGGCCGGAGTACTTCTACCAGTACCGCGACAGTCGCAAGAACGTCTTCCTCGACGGCAAGTCCAACCTCGTCCTCCGGGCCACCCAGGAGGGCAACACCTACTTCGGCGGCCTGGTGCACGGCAACTGGCGCGGCGGCCTCGGCACCACCTGGGAAGCGCGGATCAAACTGAACTGCCAGACCGCGGGCGCCTGGCCCGCCTGGTGGTTGTCCAACGACGACCCGGGCCGCGAAGGCGAAATCGACATGATGGAGTGGTACGGCAACGGCGAGTGGCCGTCCGGCACCACGGTGCACGCCAACCCGTATGGCACCGCGTTCGAAACGTTCGCGTTTCCCGTCGACGGCAACTGGCACACCTGGCGGGTCACCTGGAACGCCAGCGGCATGTACTTCTGGCAGGACTACGCCGAGGGCATGGAGCCCTACTTTTCCGTCCCGGCTGTGGGCATCGAGAACATCGAAGAACCCGGCCGGGAGTGGCCGTTCAACGACCCCGGCTACACGGTGTTCCCGATCCTGAACCTGGCCGTCGGCGGATCTGGGGGCGGCGACGCCCGTCAGGGGTCCTACCCGGCGGACATGCTGATCGACTGGGTGCGGGTCTTCTAACGGCGGCGGGGATTCAGTGGCACCATGCGAAGGTGCCCGAGATGAATCGCCGCAACCTGATGCTGAGCACCGGGGTCGGGATGCTGGCCACCGCGATGCGCGTTCCGCAGGCCTGGGCGCAGCCGGCGCCGGCCGGTCCGCTGCCCGCCGCCCCCGCCCAGACCTACCTATTCAGTGACGAGTTCGACGGTCCCGCCGGGTCGGCCCCCGATTCGGCGAAGTGGACGGTGGCGCGGGCGCGCGAATCCATGAAGGACCCGACGTTCTGGGAGCGGCCCGAGAACGTCGGGCAATACCGCGACGATCGCCAGAACGTGTTCCTCGACGGCAAGTCCAACCTGGTGCTGCGCGCCGCCAAAGACCGCAACACCTACTACAGCGGCAAGGTCCAGAGCCGGTGGACCGGCGGCATCGGCCACACCTGGGAAGCCCGCATCAAACTCAACTGCCTGACCCCCGGCGCCTGGCCCGCCTGGTGGATGGGCAACGACGATCGCGGCGAGATCGACGTGCTGGAGTGGTACGGCAACGGCAACTGGCCGTCGGCGACCACCGTCCACACCAAGGCGAACGGGGCCGAGTGGGCCACCCACCAGATCGCCATGGACACCGCCTGGCACACCTGGCGATGCCGCTGGGATGACGAGGGCATCCGGTTCTGGCGCGACTACGTCGACGGCGCGCAGCCCTACTTCACCGTTCCGGCGAACTCGATCGCCGACTGGCCGTTCAATGACCCCGGCTACCAAGTGTTTTCGGTGTTGAATCTGGCCGTCGCCGGGTCCGGCGGGGGCGATCCCGGGGCGGGCAGCTACCCGGCGGAGATGCTGGTCGACTGGATCCGGGTGTCCTAACCGGCGGTGTGCGCGTCGAGCCAGGCCACACCGTCGGCAGCGGATCGGAACAGCGCGTCGCGCTCGCCGAAGTAGCCGGCGATCGCCCCGACCCCGGGCAGGACACTCAGCCGCTGGTAGAGCTTCTTGGGCTGCGGCCGCTTGGCGGCCTCCTCGAAAGTCGCCCGCAAGATCCCGGCCAGCCGCCAGAGAGTCCGGGGGATCGCCCGGCGTTGCGGGAGCGGCTCGGGTTCGGGCGGTGGCGGCACGTCGACATTCTCGGGCAGCTCACGTCGGCACAGCACCGCGGCGAGCAGCCGCACCTGCTGGCGCCGGTCGGTGACGCCGTACTCGCGGGCCAGCGCGCACAGCACGATGGCGTGGTTGACGAATCCGGCCAGCTCGTCGACCGGCAGCAGCCGCGCCAGCCAGCCGAAGACGCGCGGTGAGGCCACCACCAGGGTGTTCAGCGCGCCGACCCGGTGCACCCACCAATGGACGCGCTCGTCGCGGCTCATCCGCTCCCAGGCGGCGGTGCCCGGAAGGTCGGCGGCGTTCATCAACTGCGCGCCGGCGTTGCGGGCCCGGTCGGCGTTGCTGGGACCGCGGCCGGCCTCCTGGCGGCGCCGCCTCAGCCGTAAGCGGCGGATCCGCTGGATCAGACCGCGGGGCGGAGTGAGCAGCCGATGGGTGCGGTCGCGCAGGCCGATGGGATCCGCTTGCGCGAGCAGGTCGAGCAGCGGGTTGATGATCGCCACCGCGCGACCGAGAGCGTCGGCGACTTCGGCGTCGGTGAGGGCGGGGTGCGGCTTGGGGAACAGACCCATGGCGTTGATTGTGGCGTGCATCGCTGAGCGATGTTAAGCCGATGACGGGAATCGAACCCGCGTATTCAGCTTGGGAAGGCTGATGTGTGACGCGTGACGCACCACGGCCACTGCGATGCATGTCGGTTCTTGTACGACTCCATAGCGCCGGCCAGCAGCAGAGATGAACGTAGTTGCACAAGTGCCGTTCAGTCTTTCTGCCTTTCATAAAAACTGAACGTCTCGTGCGGCCGAACGTCACCTGTCGTGATCTGATCGAACAGTGCAACCACCAGGGGCTGTCTGGCTGCGGCAGTGGTGGGCCAGCCAGGATGGCCAACGCCAAAGTTGTGCGCTAGGCGATCGACGTTCGCGGTAGCGATTCTCCTGCTTAGTGCAGCTTGCTCGTCGGCGCTGAGGCCTTGGCGCATCGAGGCGCCCAGCAAGGCTGCCGCAGCTTGGCGAAGCTCATGATCGTGGAGTTCGAGCGCCCAGATGTTCGCGTCGTGGTAGAGCAAGTCGGTGTCCATGAAAAGCCAGTACGCTGCAAGCGCCAAGTCCGGCCCGTCTCGGTATTCGCCATATGTGGAACGATCGAGCCAGGCGTGCGCCTTTAGGACTGCGTAGCCCTCGACCTGCGGAATCTTGATCGACAACCCATCGGCGACATTCAGCCGGTCTGCGCGCACAAACGCGTCCTGGAAGCCGTGGACGTTCATGCTCGAGTCCCCAGGCGGATGGCTTGACGTTCCTTGGGGCGCTTCGACAGCACCGAAAGGAATTACATCGGTGAGGATTCCATTAATGCGGAACCGATGACCCGATTCACCCTCAGAGGTAAACCGGTCACGCAACTGAACGAACTGATTCCAGTCCGCTATCGCTACCGCGATGTCGGTGTCGTTGGTGCGCCGCAGTGGCGCACCCCCTACAAGCCTTGAATGTAGGAGATTTCGGCACTGAGCGCCGACGAGCATCGCCTGCTCAGGAAGGATGACATCTGATATGGCCTGCACTACGGGGGCGATCTCCGCCAAAAGTTCTTGGCTGTAACTAAATTCGTAGCTCAAGATCGCGTCTCATCTCATGTGCGGCCTGAGTCTGACGTGGTTCGTGGGCTGCGAGCAGGTCGGCGTAAATCAGGAGCGGCGGAGCGACGTTGTTGGCGAGGCTGTCAAGATCCCGCCAGAATAGTCTGCGTATCGTGACGTTCCCCCCTGGTTCTCGGTGCCAACGATTCCGTCGAAGCAGGTCAGTGGGTGTACGGGTGTTTTTGTCGGCCCGAATGTAGAGGACCAATGTTTCGGCGTGCCGGATGTAGCCTGGCGTGGCCTGCTCGCCGCTGACTGCGAACTCCATCCCCTCCGGCACCGACCAGTCGCTCACATCGCCGCTCCCCACAAACATCTGGTTTGCTCTGCCGAGGTTTGCTGAGTAGGTCGATCCCCAAAGGTCCAGCAGTTCGTTCGCGCGAATCAGTTCTCGATAGCTTGCCGTTTGTTCCACGAATCCGATGGACGCAAGGGTGTCGATGGTTTCCTTCGCGATTCCGACCGATACGCCTGCGTGGCGGGCGATCTCTCGGAGCGGCGCAGCGGCAAGGTCGGGGCGACTGAGCAGTACGAACACAACCTGAGCCCGTCTGGGGGAAAAAGGATTGGTCGGCCCGACGTGGACGCTGTCGTCGTGCAGTGACGATCTATCGCTTCGCCTGCCACGGACATCAATCAAGAGTCCATCGTTGCGCAAGTATGCATTTCCAGCTTGGTCTAGATACCAAATACCGCGTGCCCGAAAGGTTTTAGCACTCGATTCGTGAACGCGGGGACCGATGACCAATAGTGGAATTCCTTGAGGGGCAGCGTGGGCTGCTTGCAATGCTTCAGTGGCAGACATGTGAGGTAGGTACAGAACGGCGATATCGATGAATCGGTCGCCGGTGGCAAGGGTCATGGGCGTCGGGCGTAGCCAATTGATCTCGGTGAGGTCGCCGATCTGGATGTTGAGATCAGCGAGTTGCCTCTGAACAGCCTCCGCCAGCGACCTAGGAACAGTGTCCATGTGTTCAGTGTATGCGTTGTTCATTTTTTCTGAATACATCTTGAGCTGAACGCACGTGCAGTCGATCCGGGGCCCGGCCAATGGCACCGAAGGCGTGTTCGCCTCCACCGAGGTATATGAGGTGCGGAAGAGCGACTCTACGCCGCCCTCGCACAACGATCTTCTAGAAGTGACACATCCAACCGGGGTGTGGCACCGAAGCGGGGAACCGAACGGCTCGAACAGAGTCTTGCCTGAGCGACGTGGAGCCGATGACGGGAATCGAACCCGCGTATTCAGCTTGGGAAGCTGATGTTCTGCCATTGAACTACATCGGCATTGCTGCGCTAGCAGGCTAGCATCTGGGCGCTCGCTGCCTGCGAGAGTGCATCTTCATCCGCCGGACGCGGCGTGTTGCGGATGAAACCGCACCCTCGGCGCCCCGTGGTACGGCCCATCCAAGCGGTCAGCGGATACGCTCGTGCGGTGCTGCTCTCCGATCGCGATCTGCGGGCCGAAATCGCCGCCGGCCGGCTGGGCATCGACCCCTTCGATGACGCCCTGGTACAGCCGTCCAGCGTGGACGTCCGCCTCGACAGCCTGTTCCGGGTGTTCAACAACACCCGCTACACCCACATCGACCCGGCGAAACAGCAGGACGAGCTGACGACGCTGTTCGAGCCCGATCCCGGTGAGCCGTTCGTGCTGCATCCCGGCGAGTTCGTGCTGGGCTCCACCCTGGAGTGCTGCACGCTGCCCGACGATCTGGCCGGCCGGCTGGAGGGCAAATCGAGCCTGGGCCGGCTGGGATTGTTGACCCATTCGACCGCGGGTTTCATCGACCCGGGCTTCTCCGGGCACATCACGTTGGAGCTGTCCAACGTGGCGAATCTGCCGATCACGTTGTGGCCGGGGATGAAGATCGGTCAGCTGTGCCTACTGCGGCTGACGAGTCCGGCGGAGCACCCTTACGGCAGCACGCGGGTAGGGTCGAAATATCAGGGCCAGCGCGGGCCGACGCCGTCCCGCTCGTACCAGAACTTCATCCAGTCCGGTTAGCCCTTCGGATGCGACGGCCGCCGCGCCGCCGGGATGAAGCCGGTACCGCTGGCCTTGGCGGGGGTCTGGCCCTCATCACTGGCCGATCAGCAGCGTGTGGAGGTATTGGTGGACATCGTTCTCGGGGTGTCGGTAGCACCCTCGACGGTCCGCATGGTGTTGGTGGAAGGTGAAACCGCCAACGGGGTGACGGTCGAGCATGACGACTTCGACGTCGGCGCCGGTAACGAGGGCGCCCCGGAGCGGGTGGTCTCGGCGATCCTGGGCACCCGCGAGGGTGCGCGCGAGGGCGGCTATCAGCTCAGCTCGACCGGGGTGACCTGGAGTCATCCCGCCGAGGCCGCCGCGCTGCGCGATGCCCTGGTCAGCCACAAGGTCGAGAACGTGATGCTGGTGTCGGCGTTCCTGGCCGCCGCGGCGCTGGCCCAGGCGGTCGGCAGCGCGACCCGCTACAACCGGACGGCCTTGCTGTTCGTCGAGCCGGAGGCCGCCACCCTTGCGGTGGTCAACTCCGACGACGGCTCGATCGCCGAGATCCACCGGCAGCCGCTGTCGAGCGATGACGCCAGCGCCGTCGGTGAGCTGACCGAGCTGGCGGCCGGCGCCCAACGCCTGGAGTCGCGTCCCGACGGGCTGTTCGTGGTCGGATCGGGCGGCGTCAACGTCGCCATGATCAAGCCGGAGCTGGACAAGGCCAGCCCGCTGCCGGTCAGCGCCCCCGAAGAACCGGACATGGCGCTGGCTCGAGGAGCTGCGCTGGCCAGTGCACACGCCCCGCTGTTCAACTCGTCCACCCGGGCGCTGGCCTGGGCGCAGGACCCCGGCACCGGCGCAGTGGACCCGGCGCTGGTCAGTGCCGGCTACGCCTACGTCCCCCCCGGGGCGGTGGACTACAACGCCACCTCGGACATCGAGCCGCTGGCCTACAGCGCGGTTCCTGACTTCGCCGACAGCGGCTACCTGCCCTCGGGCATCCAGGACGTCGTCGACCAGCCCGAGCTCGTCGACTCCCGCATGCTGGACTTCAGCACCGGAATCCAGCAGCGGGAGCGCAAACCGATACTGGTGACCGGTGGGGTGGCGGCACTGTTCGTGGTCGGTGTGCTGGCCCTGGCGGTCGCGCTGGCCGTGGGCATGCGGGCGGCCAACCACCACGGGCCGGACGTGCGGGCCAACGTCGTCACTCACCAGCCCCCGCCACCCAAGGCCGCTGTCCCACCCCCGGCGCCGCCACCCTCGGCGCCGCCGGCACCGGCCGCCGAGCCTGCCCCGCCCCCGCAAGCCCCGGCCCCCGCTCCGGCGCCGCGGGCGCCCGCCCCGCAGCCGGTGGCCCCGGCCCCGCCCCCGCCGGCGCTGCCGCCCCCGCCGGCGCTGCCGCCGCCGATGATCCCGAATCTGGAGATTCCCGGCCTGCCCGGCGGTCCGCCGATCCTCGGCCCGCCCCGGGGCGGATGGGACGGCCCTGGTCACGGCGGTGGTCACGGTCGCGGTGGTGGCAAGGGCCGCGGCGGCGGCGGGATCAAGATCCCGTTGCCGATTCCGGGCCTGCACTTCTGAGGTGGGGGTTTCCCCCGCAAACACCTAAGATGGGCTAATCAATCACCGGCCGTAGGGGAGGAGGTGCGATGGACATCGTTCTGGGCGTGTCGACGGCACCGCCGTCGGTACGGATGGTGCTCGTCGAAGGGGAGAACGCCGGTGGCGTCACCGTCGACGAGGACGGCTTCGAGGTCGACTCCGGCGGGCCGGCGTTTCCCGACCAGGTGGTGTCGGCCATCCTGGGCACCCAGGAGAGCGCTGAAGAGGGCGGCTATCGGCTGGCCTCGACCGGGGTGACCGTCGCCAATCAGCTGCAGGCCGGCCAGTTGCGCGACGCGCTGGCCCATCGCCGGGTCGAGAACGTGATGCTGGTCTCGGCGTTTTTGGCCGCGGCCGCGCTGGCGCAGACGGTGGGCGGGACGGTCGGCTACCAGCGGACCGCGCTGATGTTCATCGAGCCCGACGGCGCCACGCTGGCGGTCGTCGACTCGTCGGACGGCTCGATCACCGAGGTGCACCGGGTGGCACTGCCGTCCGACGACGCCGCCGCCCTCGGCGAATTGACCGCCCTGGCCGCGCAGGCCGGCCGGCTCGAGTCTCGGCCCGACGGGTTGTTCGTGGTCGGCTCCGGCGTCAATGTCGGCGTGGTCAAGCCCGACCTGGATGCGGCCAGCCCCATCCCGGTCAGCGTGCCCGAGGAGCCCGAGACGGCGCTGGCCCGGGGTGCCGCGCTGGCCAGCGCACACGCGCCGTTGTTCGACTCGTCGACGTCGGCGTTGGCGTGGGCGCGCGACCCGGGCACCGGCGTACTTGACCCGAATCTGGTCGCGCTGGGCTACGCCTACCAGGCCGGTGGCGACTACGACGCCACCAGGGGCGAGTACGCCCTGGCCTACAGCGCCGTTCCCGACGACGCCGACGCCGACTACCTGGCGTTCTCCGACACCGGCACTACCCAGGGCGCCGTCGCCGAGGACTACGCGCCGAGCTCCGGTCTGCGGCTGTTCGAAGAGACCGAGCATCCCCGCCGCCGCAATCCGTTCCTGCTGGCCGGCAGCGGGCTGGCGGCCTTCTTCGTCGTCGGGGTGGCTTCGTTGCTGGTGGCGCTGGCGGTCAGTATCCGGCCCACCGCGTCGGACCGTCCTGCGCCCGGCCAGCACATCGTGGTACCCACGCAGCAGGCGCCGGCCCCGGTTCCCCAGGTGGCGCCCAAGGTGCCACCTGCCGCGCCCGCCCCAGCGGCTCCAGCACCAGCGGCCCCGGCGCCGCCCGTCGCGCAGGCCCCGGCGGCTCCTGCGCCGGTGCCCGCGGCGCCTGCGCCCGCGCCGGCGGCTCCCGCCCCGGCGGCCCCGGCCCCTGTGCCGATTCCGGTCCCCATTCAGGTGCCCAGCCCGCCGGCGGTCGAGATTCCCCCGCCGGCCGCACCGGCCCCGCCGGTCAAGCAGCCCGAGTGGCCACGGATCTTCGACCCTCCCAAGCAGAGTCCGCCCAAGAACGACAATCCGTCGTGGCTGCCGGGGAACAACGGTGGCGGCGACAGAGGTGACAATCCGTCGTGGCTGCCGGGGAACAACGGTGGCGGCAACAAGGGCGGCAACCCATCGTGGCTGCCGGGCAATAACGGTGGCGGCAACAAGGGCAATAACCCCTCGCCGTGGCTGCCCGGCGTCGGCACCAACGGCGGTGGAAACAATCCCTGGTTGCCGGGCCTGGGCGGCGGTAGCAGCGGCGCCCGCGGTGGTGGCGGCGGCTCCTGGTTCCCGGGCCTTGGTGGCGGCGGGGGCAAGGGCGGCGGCGGCAAGGGCGGCGGCTGGCCCTTCTGAGTTGACGCCCAGTCCACTAGCCTGGCGGCGTGGACTACGCCGCAGCATTGCTCGACGAGAACCGCGCCTTCGGTGAGCTGGTCCGCTCCGGGGATCCGGAAGTGCGGATCCCGACCTGCCCGGAGTGGAACCTGACGCAGCTGTTCCGGCACGTCGGACGCGGACACCGTTGGGCCGCCCAGACCGTCGCCGACCGCTTGGACCACGCGCTGGACCCACGCGAGGTCGTCGACGGCAAACCGCCCGCGGACCCCGACGCGGCCATCGACTGGCTGCACGACGGCGCCCAGCGGGTGCTCGACGCGATCACCGGCATCGGGCCGGACAATCCGGCATGGACGTTTCTGGGTCCCCGCCCGGCCGTCTGGTGGCTGCGCCGCCGGCTGCACGAGGCGACGGTGCACCGCGCCGACGCCGCCCTGGCACTCGGCGCTGACTTCAACCTGTCGCCGGAGTTGGCTGCCGACGGGATCTCCGAATGGCTCGATCTGGTCACCGCACGGCCTGGCCGCGACGGGCAATCGCCGCTGACCGGCGGTCAGAGCGTGCACCTGCACGCCACCGATGACGGCCTGGGATCGGCGGGCGAGTGGACGATCAGCCGGTCGGCCGACACCGGCGCACTGAGCTGGTCGCATGAGCACGGCAAGGGCTCGGTGGCACTGCGCGGCCCGGCCCGCGACCTGTTCTTGGTGGTCATGCGCCGGGTTGCGGTGGCCGACACCGACATCGCGGTGTTCGGTGACGCCGCGGTGTGGCAGGACTGGGTCGAGCACACCGCGTTCTGAGGGCGCGCCGACACGGTAGTTTGCAGACCATGAGCACATCGGAGATCGCGACCGTCCTCGCCTGGCACGACGCCCTGGCCGCCGGTGACGTGGACACCTTGGAGCAGCTGTCCAGCGAGGACATCGAGGTAGCCGACGCCGACGGTGCCGCGCAAGGCCATCAGGCGCTGCGGCAGTGGGCAGCCTTGGCGAAGACCAGCGCCGGGATCGGCCGGATGTATGTGCACGGCGGGGTGGTGGTGGCCGAGTTGACGCCCGCCGAAGCCGGCGCCACCGCCCAGGCGGTTGCCTTCCGGGTGGTGCACGACCACGTCACGGCGGTGTTCCGTCACGACGACCTCGACGCGGCGCTGACCGCTACGGACCTCACCGAGGCCGACCGCGCCGACTGAACCGTTACTCTCTACCCCATGCGCGGGATCATCCTGGCCGGCGGCTCAGGCACCCGCCTGTATCCGATCACGATGGGCGTCAGCAAACAGCTGCTGCCGGTCTACGACAAGCCGCTGGTCTACTACCCGCTATGCACCTTGATGCTGGCCGGTATCCGCGACATCCAGGTGATCACCACCGGCCATGACGCGCCGGCCTTTCAGCGATTGCTGGGCGACGGCAGCACATTCGGGGTCGACATCACCTACGCGGTCCAGGATCGGCCCGAGGGACTGGGGCAGGCGTTCCTCATCGGCGCCGAGCACATCGGCACCGACTCGGTCGCGCTGGTATTGGGGGACAACATCTTCTACGGCCCCGGGCTGGGAACCAGCCTGCGGCGTCACCAATCCGTTTCCGGCGCAGTCATATTCGCCTACTGGATGGCGGACCCCTCGGCCTACGGCGTCGTCGAGTTCGACGCGGACGGCACCGCGGTGTCGGTGGTGGAGAAGCCGACGGCCCCCAAATCGCACCACGCGATACCGGGGCTGTACTTCTACGACAACGACGTCGTCGAGATCGCCCGGGGCTTGAAGCCATCCGGGCGCGGCGAGTACGAGATCACCGATATCAACCAGACCTACCTCGAGCAGGGCCGGCTGCGGGTCGAGACGCTGGCCCGCGGCACCGCCTGGCTGGACACCGGGACGTTCGATTCACTGCTGGACGCCGGCGATTACGTCCGCACCATCGAGCGCCGCCAGGGCCTCAAGATCGGCATCCCCGAGGAGGTCGCCTGGCGGATGGGGTTCATCGACGACGCCCAACTCGCGGACCGCGCGCAAGCCCTGCTCAAGTCCGGATACGGCGGTTATCTGCTGGAGTTGCTGGACCGGCGTTGATCGGCTACCGAGCGCCGGCGATCGTCGCCGCCGCGCGCTGCAGCGAGCGCTCGGCGTCTTCACGCCGATCGCCCATCCCGACGAACATGTCGACGGTCATCGGCCCCAGGATGTTCGTGAGTGCACGGCCGTCCCGCTCGAAGGTGCCGACAATCTCCAGCAACACCACGCCGTGGATCATGCTCCAGATCCGCCCGGCCAAATCCACGACGTCGTCCGCGCGGATCCTCCCGGCGGTGACCATGCGCTGCACGGCGGCGATGAGTTGTTCGAATGCATTGTTCCCCACCGGCATTCCGATGTTCGGCGTGCCGATCAGCCGGGGCGACGCCAGCCCGAACATCAGCCGGTACCGCTGCGGATTCTCCAGCGCGAACTCGCGGTAGTTGTAGCCCATCACGAAGAAATCGGCCATCGGGTCGTCGATTCGCGGACCCGCGCCGAGCGCAGCGCCGAACCGCTCAAACGACGCCGCGACGATGGCGTCCAGCAGGCCGTTCATTCCGCCGAAGTGGGTGTAGACCGCCATCGTCGACGCCCCGATCTCGGCGGCGACCTTCCGTGCCTGTAGCGCCTCGGGACCCGAGGTTTCCAATAGGTGCAGCCCGGCTTCGATCAAGCGCTCACGCGGATTCACCCTTGCCATCCTGCCATAACGATGTTATACACGAACATAACGTCGTTATGGCAAGGAGGTGCCAGTATGAACAATCCGTACCTGGAGGGCGGTTACGCCCCGATCGCCCAGGAATACACCCTCACCGACCTCAAGATGTCCGGGGTCATCCCCGACTACCTGGACGGCCGCTACCTGCGCAACGGCCCCAACCCGGTCGGCGAAATCGATCCCGCCGTCTACCACTGGTTCATCGGAGACGGGATGGTCCACGGCGTGCGGCTGCGCGAGGGCAAGGCCGAGTGGTATCGCAACCGCTACGTGCGCGGGCCGCAGACAGCCCAAGCACTCGGCGAACCGCCGCCGCGCGGCTACCACCGCGGGGCGATGGGCATCGGTGCCAACACCAATGTGATCGGCCACGCCGGGCGCACCTACGCGCTGATCGAGGGCGGCGTCTCCTGCTATGAGCTGACCGACGAGCTGGACACCATCGGCGCCTGCGACTTCGACGGCACCCTGCCCGGCGGCTACACCGCGCATCCCAAACGCGACCCGGACACCGGCGAGCTGCATGCCGTGTCGTACGCGTTCAACCGCGGTAACACCGTGCAGTACTCGGTGATCGGCGCCGATGGCCGGACGCGGCGCGCCATCGACATCGAAGTCACCGGCTCGCCGATGATGCATGACTTCTCGCTGACCGAAAACCACGTCGTCTTCTACGACCTTCCGGTGACCTTCGATGTACGCCAGGTCGTCGAGGGGTCGGCGCCTCCGGGCCTGCGGCTGCCGGTGCGACTGGTCCTGAATGCCTTGATCGGGCGGGTCCGCATCCCGGACCCGATCACCGCCCGGTTACCGAGGCCCAAGGACGGCGACCGCCGCATGCCGTATCGGTGGAACCCGAAATACCCTGCGCGGGTCGGGGTTATGCCCCGTGATGGCGACAGTTCAGACGTGCGGTGGTTCGACGTGGAACCGTGCTACGTGTTCCACCCGCTGAACGCCTACGACGACGGCGACACCGTCGTGCTCGATGTGGTGCGCCACCCCAAGATGTTCGACACTGACCTTCGTGGTCCGGCGGAGGGTCCGCCCACGCTGGATCGGTGGACGGTGGACCTGGCCGATGGCAAAGTCCGGGAGTCCCGCATTGACGACCGGGGCCAGGAGTTCCCCCGGGTTGACGAGCGCCGGGTCGGACGACGGCACCGGTTCGGCTATGCGGTTGGTTTCAACGGCGACGAGTCGACGCTGCTCAAGCATGACCTCGTCGGCGGTTCGACGGCGACGCGCTCGTTTGGGGCGGGAAAACAGTTGGGCGAGTTCGTCTTCCATCCGTCCGCAACCGACGCGGCCGAAGACGACGGTGTGCTGATGGGCTTCGTGTACGACAGCGCGACCGATCGCAGCGGGCTGGCCATCCTGGATGCGGCCACGCTGGAGGACGTCGCCGGTATCCAGCTGCCGCATCGTGTTCCCGCCGGCTTCCACGGCAACTGGGTGCCCAGCGGGCAGTAGGAGGTCGAGATGAGCACGAGGTTGGTAACGCCGTCGGAGCCCGCTATGCGGGCCGGCGATCCGGAGCGGGGAAGCACTGCCGCCCATCTCGGACAGGCATTCGCCCAGGGATATCTTTCTATGGAGGAGTACGAGACACGACTGGGGCGGGCGTTTGAAGCTGAGACCGTTCGTGCTCTCGACGACCTGCTCGTCGATCTGCCCGTCGGGCGGATTGGCCGGCGGGATCCGCAGCGTCGTGCCGCGCGCCACGCCGCCGCCGGTCGTGCCGTGCGGATTCACCTGTTCGCCTATCTGGCCGTGTCGGTGCTGATGATCGGAATCTGGCTGGCGACCGCCGTGGCCGCCGGGGCGTGGTATTTCTGGCCGGCTTGGCCCATCCTCGGCTGGGGCATCGGGATCGTCTCCCACGCGATTCCCGTTGGGGCGTGTGGGCGAAGGGCTTCCCGTGCCGCCGACCCTGTCGTTAGCGTGTTCGGTACTCGAACTTTCCCGCGCTAACGACAGTTTCGGCGCAAACGGCGAACAACTACACCCGGTAGCCGACCAGGAAATTGCCCAAACGTTCGATAGCGCTGGACAAATCACGAGCCCACGGCAGCGTCACGATACGCAGGTGGTCCGGGGCGGGCCAGTTGAATCCGGTGCCCTGGGTGACCAGGATCTTCTCCTGCAACAGCAGATCCAGGACCAGCTGCTCGTCATCGGCGATCGGGTAGACCTCGGGGTCTAGCCGCGGGAACGCGTACAGCGCACCGCTCGGCTTGACACAGGAGACGCCCGGAATCTCGTTGAGCTTGGTCCAGGCGACGTCGCGCTGTTCGAGCAGCCGCCCGCCGGGCAGCACCAGATCGTCGATGCTCTGATGACCGCCCAATGCCACCTGAATGGCATGCTGGGCCGGCACATTCGGGCATAGCCGCATATTGGCCAGCAGGTTGATGCCCTCGAGGAAACTGGTCGCGTGCTCCTTGGGGCCGGTGATCGCCACCCAGCCCGCCCGGTAGCCGGCCACCCGGTAGGCCTTCGACAGCCCGTTGAAGGTCAGGCACAGCAGATCCGGCGCCAGGGAGGCCAGGTTGATGTGCTCGGCGTCGTCGTAGAGGATCTTGTCGTAGATCTCATCGGCCAGCAGCAGCAGTTGATGCTTGCGGGCCAACTCGGCGATCTGGTCGAGCACCTCCCGGCCGTAGACCGCGCCGGTGGGGTTGTTCGGGTTGATCACCACTAGCGCCTTGGTGCGCTCGGTGATCTTCGATTCCATGTCGGCGATGTCGGGTTGCCAGCCCTGCGTCTCGTCGCACAGGTAATGCACGGGCGTGCCGCCGGCCAGCGAGGTCGACGCCGTCCACAGCGGATAGTCCGGCGCCGGGATCAGCACCTGGTCGCCGTTGTCCAGCAGGGCCTGCAGCACCAGGGAGATCAGCTCGGACACCCCGTTGCCCAGGTACACGTCGTCGACGTCGAAGCGCGGGAAGCCCTCGACGAGTTCGTAGCGCGTGACCACTGCCCGGCGGGCCGGCAGGATGCCCTGCGAATCGGAGTAGCCCTGTGCGTGCGGCAGCGCCTGGATCATGTCCCGCATGATGACGTCGGGCGCCTCGAACCCGAACGGTGCCGGGTTACCGATGTTGAGCTTGAGGATGCGGTGCCCCTCGGCCTCCATCCGGGCGGCCTGGGCGTGGATCGGACCGCGGATCTCGTAGAGGACGTCCTGCAGCTTGGTCGACTGCGCGAAGGTGCGCTGCCGCAGCTGGCTGCCGGGCGCAGGCCAGGGCATCTGATGAGGCAACTGGTGAGCGGTCACGTCGACAATGGTCCCATAACTGTCCAATCAAAATTTGCCCGAGAAACAGATCGGGGCCGTATGTGCACCCACACGGCCCCAACCTGTTATCTCAGCGTTTGCCCGGTGGCTTCGCGCCGCGCTGGATCCCCAGCCCCTTCACCGGCGGCTGTTCCTTGGGAGCCTCGGCCGCCGGTGCCGCCTCGGGAGCCGCCTCGGTGGGGGCAGCTTCAGCAGCCGGCTCAGCCGCGGGCTCGGCTGCGGCCGGCTCGGTCTTGGCGGGTTCGGCAGCCGGAGCCGCCGCGGCCTTCTTGGCGCCGGGCTTGCGGGCGCCTGCCGCCATCCCCAGACCCTTGACCGGTGGGGCAGCCGCGGGCTCCGCGGCGGTGCTGGTCGGCTCGCTGGCCGTGCTGGCCAGTTCCGCCGCAGAGCTGACGGGTTCGGCCGGGGCCGCGGCCGCCTTCTTGGCGCCGGGGCGCTTGGCCCCACCGGCGATGCCCAAGCCCTTGACCGGAGCAGCGGGCGCGGCCGGTTCGGCAGGTGCCGCAGTACCGGCCTGGGCAGCCGGGGCCGCGGCCGCCTTCTTGGCGCCAGGGCGCTTGGCCCCACCGGCCATCCCCAGTCCCTTGACCGGGGCCGCGGTTTTGGCCTCGGCCGCCGGGGCCTCGGCGGGCTTCTCCGCCGTCACGGTGGCCACAGCGGCGGGGGCGGGCGCCTCCTGCTCGGCCTTCTTGGGGGCCCGCTCGGCCGCCGCCGCGGCGGTGCCCTTGGCCGGCAACGTCACGCCGGACAGGTCCAGTGAGTCCAGCAGGATCTGCGCGATGTCACGCACGTCCACACCGGTGCGCCCGGAAGCCTCGATGCGGTCGTCGAGACCGTCGGAGATCATCACCCGGCAGAACGGACAGGCGGTGGCGATGGTGGTGGCACCGGTGGCCAGCGCCTCGTCGACGCGGTCGTGGTTCACCCGCTTGCCGATGTGCTCTTCCATCCACATCCGCGCCCCGCCGGCCCCGCAGCAGAACGAGCGGTCGCGGTTCCGCGGCATCTCGACCAGATTGGCGCCTGAGGCGGTGACGAGCTCGCGCGGCGGCTCGTACACCTTGTTGTGCCGGCCCAGGAAGCACGGGTCGTGGTAGGTGACGTCCCGCGCCATCGGGGTGACCGGGATCAGCCTCTTGTCCCGGATCAGCCGGTTGAGCACCTGGCTGTGGTGCAGCACCGTGTATTCGCTGCCCAGCTGCGGGTATTCGCGGGAGATGGTGTTGAAGCAGTGCGGGCAGCTGGCGATGATCTTGCGCTCCGGCTTGTCCACCCCGTCGAACACCTCGTTGAGCATCTCGACGTTCTGAGTGGCCAGCTGCTGGAACAGGAACTCGTTGCCGGACCGGCGGGCCGGGTCACCGGTGCAGGTCTCGCCGGTGCCCAGCACCAGGAACTTCACCCCGGCCGCGGCCAGCAGCTCCGCGGTGGCCTTGGTGGTCTTCTTGGCCCGGTCCTCATAGGCACCCGCGCAGCCCACCCAGAACAGGTACTCGAACCCGTCGAAGCTGTCGACGTCCTGGCCGTAGACCGGGATGTCGAAGTTGAGCTCGTCGATCCAGGCGGTGCGCTCGCTGGCGTTCTGCCCCCATGGGTTGCCCTTGTTCTCCAGGTTCTTGAACAGCACAGCCAGCTCGGACGGGAACTCCGACTCCACCAGCACCTGGTAGCGGCGCATGTCCAGGATGTGGTCGATGTGCTCGATGTCCACCGGGCACTGCTCGACGCAGGCGCCGCAGTTGGTGCAGGACCACAGCACGTCGGGATCGATCACGCCGCCCTGTTCCTCGGTGCCGACCAGCGGCCGGACCGCCTGCTCCGGACCGGAGCCGCCGATGCGCTCGAAGCCCTTCTCCGGCACGTGGTGGCCCGCCAGCGGTTTGGCGTCGGCGAGGTCGACGTCCATGGCCGGCGCCTCCGAGGTGCCGAGCAGGTACGGCGCCTTGGCCATCCAGTGGTCGCGCAGGTCCATGATCAGCAACTTGGGACTCAGCGGCTTACCGGTGTTCCACGCCGGACACTGCGACTGGCAGCGGCCACACTCGGTGCAGGTGGCGAAGTCGAGCATGCCCTTCCAGGAGAAGTCCTCGATCTTGCCGCGGCCGAACACCGCGTCCTCCGGCGGGTCGTCGAAGTTCAGCGGCTCACCGTCGTACTCGATCGGCAGCAGCGGACCCAGGCCGTTGGGCAGCCGCTTGAACGTGACGTTGACCGGCGCCAGGAAGATGTGCAGGTGCTTGGAGTGCAGCACGATGACCAGGAACGCCAGCGCCACCCCGATGTGCAGCAGCAGCGAGACGGTCTCGATCGTCTCGTTGGCGGACAGGCCCAGCGGCTCCATGAGCTTGCCCATCAGGTGCGACAGGAAGGCGCCATTGCCGTAGGGCAGGCTGCCGGTGTTGACCGCGGCCCCGCGCAGCAGCAGGAAGGTCCAGACGACGTTGAGGATCATCACCAGGATCAGCCAGGCGCCGCCATTGTGCGAGCCGTAGAACCGGGAGTCCCGGCCGTGCTCGGTTGGGTTGCGGATGATGCGGATGATCATGAACGCGAAGATCGACAGGGTCACCGCGGTGATGAAGAAGTCCTGCAGGAAGCCCAGCGCGTCCCAGTGCCCGATGAGCGGGATGGCGAAGTCGTGCTTGAACAGCTGGCCGTAGGCCTCGATGTAGACCGTGAGCAGGACGAAGAACGCCCACATGGTGAAGAAGTGCGCGATGCCCGGGATCGACCACTTCAGCAACTTGGCCTGGCCGGCGACCTCGCGGATCTGCGTCCAGACGCGGTCTTTGATGTCGGTCATCCGCTCGGCGCCGGTCTTCTGACCGGACATGACCAGCCGGTACAGCCAGAAGACCCGGCGTGCGGACAGCAGGCCGACGATTGCCGTCATGCCCAGGCCGACGACCAGCCTGATCAGCATCTGGGTGTTTTCGGTCACGGAGAGCCTCTCCCATCCACAAGTTACTGACTGGTAACCCCACTGCGGTTACTGACGGGTAACTTACGCCAACCTTGCGCAGCACCTGTTCAAGCCCTGCTCGGTGCTCGCTCATAGTGCCACCCCGCACCCGCCCGGCGCGACAAAGGTTGGCCTAACTGTATCGGTCGGCGACCCTTCGGCACGGGCTTTCTCGGCGGGCGACGGCTATCCGTTCTCCTCCGCGGTCGTGGTGGCGGGCGCCTGAGACGCGGTCGTGGTCGGCGCCTCCGTGGTCGTCGTCGGCGGTTGCGTCGTGGTCGGAGCCGTCGTGGTCGGGGATTCGGTGGTGGTGGTCGGTGCCTCGGTGGCCGTTGACTCCGTTGTCGTGGCCGGCGGCGCGTTTTCTTCGGTGGTGGTCTCCGGGGCGACCGGCCCGGGGACCGGGGCGATCGGTGCGTCGCCGGGCGCCACCGGGGTCGAGGTGACCGACGTCGTCGCCGGTGTGGTGTCACCGGAGTCCTTGTTCACCAGCCGGACCATGCCCCACACCATCGCCGCGATCAGCAGCGCCGTCAGCACGCCCCAGCCGATCAGCGCGAGCGGCTGCAGGTACCAGGGAGTCGGTGGCGGTTCGGGCGGTGCGGACCAGCTGGCGGGCGGGCCACCGGGTTCGCCGTATTCGCTGTAGTAGCCGGCCGGCTCGCCGTAGTTGCCGGTCCCGCGGTAGTCGTAGCCGGCCATCTGGGTCGGTTCGTTGTTCGGATCGTCCGGCGTTCGTTCCACGCGCACCAATGGTAGGTGCCGCGGCTGACGAAAGGCGGCGGCGCCGCCTGACGAGTCGCTGTGCCGTCTCCGGACGGCCGGGTCATTCCCGACCGGTAGCGGTCCGTCGTGCAGCGAGCGCGAACACGGCTCGCCAGCCGAGCAACAAGACCGCCGTCGCTGTCGAGGCGACCACAATGAAGGACCACGCCACACCCGCCGATGTCGCTGCGCGCAAGACCATGCCGACCAGCACCGTCGATATCCAGACGATCACCCCGGTGGGAACCAGGGCGGCCGGCCGGCGCCAGGCCCGGGACAACAGCCAGCCCAGCACCGTGCCGCTCAGAAAGGGCCAGGCCGTCACCGCCAAGTCGCTGAAGTCGACGCCCTCGTCGTGGCTGCGCCGGCCTAGGGCGCAGAAGATCAGAACGGCCACCAGATCCATACCGAGCCAGGCCGGTTTCTGCTGCGGTCGCATGCGGCGAGACTACTGGGCCAGTGCGCCGCCTACCGGTGTGGCGGGATGGTGATCACCGTCGGCAGCTCCGGAACCTTGGGGATCGGCGGGATGGTGATCACCGACGGCAGCGACGGCAGGCGGTGGCGGTGCGATTCGCCGGGCGCCGGGGGCTGCTGGGCCGGTGGTTGTTGCGGCGGGGCCTGCTGCGGTGGGGCCGCCGGTGGGGCCGACGTGCTCGAGGAACTCTCCGACGGCGTGGTGCTGGAGGTGGTGCTGCTGCTGGTGGTCGTGCTGGTGGTGCTCGAGGAGCTGGTCTGCGGCGCTGGGCTGCCCCCTCCGGGGCCCCGGCTGGTCAGCTGGATGATGCCCCAGATCACCAGCCCCAGCATCACCGCGATCAGCGCGAACCAGGCGATCAGCACCGACCGTCGCCGGAACCAGGGTGTGGGCGTTACAGCGGCGAAGTTCGCGGTGTCGGCCTCGGCGGCAGGCTGCTGGTCGAACGGGTTGTAGGCCGGCCCGTACTGGGTCGGCGCATTGCCGGGGTGGTAGCCCGGCTCGCCGGGACGGGGGCCCAGGCCGGCGGGGCCGAAGGGCGCGGGTTGCGGCCCGGGCGGCTGAGGTCCGCGCTGGCCGTATTGAGTGGAGCGGGTGGGGTCGTCGCCGGGGTTGCCGGGGCGGTCTGAAGATCCGTAGCGCGCCATTCCAGCGATCGTAATGGACAGCGGTTACCGGCGACCCGACTGAGAGGTCAGAACGTTTCGACGTTGTCGATGCTGACGAACATGCCGTGACCGGTGCGGTCATTGGTGAACCGGGTGCCGTCGATATCGGCTTTGATGCGCCACCCCTGCGCCTGGTAGGTCAGGTAGTCGATGGTGACGACCGGGATGTCGCCCAGGTTTCCCAGCACCCATCGCACGGTGCCGTCGGTACCGACGCTGACGCCGTTGGCGTGTTGGCCGTCCTTGAGCGGGGTGTTGGTGAACTCCGCCTCGCAGTCGACTTGCGGCGTCGAGATCTGGCAGCGGGTCCTGCCCGACTTCGTCTCAATGAAGACGTAACCGTTCTCGTCGGGCGCCAAGGGGACGACGCCGGCGGGCACTTTTGTGGTGCCTGAGGGGGGCGGTTTGGACGGGGTCGGGGTATTGGGAGGCGCCGTGGTAGGGCGGGGCGTGCGCAACGAGGGCTCCGGTGGACCGCCGCCGCCGGGAGCAGCGGTCGGGTGGCCGTCGATGGTAGAGGTGCAGCCGGCCAGCAGGAGCGCGGCGGCCAGCGTCAGCCGTCCGCCGATCGCCGCCGTTCTCGTCCGATCCGGTACCCGCAATTGATCCCCCGCCGACATAGATTGACGCCCAGCCTACGCACCGTGTGACGCAAGTGGCAGCAGTGACTCGCGGTTTGCCTGACCGGCTGCCGGTCAGGACAGGTCGCGGAACGCCAACGCGCCGCCGGCCACCGCCGTCACCGCGGCGAGGCCATAACCGAGCGCCGACCACCAGCCGGCGTGCAGATAGGCGGTGATAGCCACAATCGCGATGGCGCAGAACACCAGCGCCATCCCGTAAAGCGGCGGCTTGTCGGCATATCGATTGCGGGCCATATCTTTTCGGCCTTACTGCTCGTCGGTTTCCGCCGGTGCCATGACCGCGGGCGGTTTCTCGGGATCGGCGGGTGCGAGCGCGGCCGCGGCCATGACCCGCCCGCGAACCAAATACCAGCCGATGACCAGTGCCGGTGCGCCGATCAGCACCGCGGCACGGATCCAGGTGCCGTACTCGGGGTCGAACAGCATCAGGGCGAACACGGCGGCCAGGAACAGCAGCGTGACGTAACCGCTGTACGGAGCCAGCGGCATCCGGAACCCCGGTCGTTGCAGCTCTCCGGTTTTGGTCAACCTGAAGAACCGCAGTTGGCAGGCCACGATCGTGGACCACGCGGCCACCACACCCACCGCGGCGATGTTGAGCACGATTTCGAAGGCGTGCTCGGGTATCACCGCATTGAGCGCGACCCCGAACAGACCGATCGTTCCGGTCAGCAGAATCCCGCCGTAGGGCACGCCGTTTCGCGACAACGGTGCGGTGAACTTCGGCCCGCTGCCGTTGACCGCCATCGACCGCAGGATCCGACCGGTGGAGTACAACCCGGCGTTGAGGCTGGAGAACGCCGCGGTCAGCACCACCAGGTTCATCAGGCCGCCGGCCCCGGCGAAACCGATCTTGGAGAAGAACGTGACGAAGGGGCTCTCGCCATGCCGGTAGGCGGTGTAGGGCAGCAACAGGGCCAGCAGCACCACGGAGCCGATGTAGAAGATCGCGATGCGGGCCACCACCGAGTTGATCGCACGCGGCATGACCTTCTCTGGCTCGGGGGTCTCGCCGGCGGCGGTCCCGACCAGCTCGACCGCGGCATAGGAGAACACCACACCCGAGGTGACCAGGACCAACGGCAGCAGTCCGGTCGGGAGGAACCCGCCGTTGTCGCCCCACAGGTGCAGGCCGGTGTCTTGTCCGTCGACCTGGAAGCGCCCCCCTAAAAAGACGGTCCCGACGACCAGGAACGTCATCAGCGCCACCACCTTGATCAGCGCCGCCCAGAACTCCAGCTCGCCGAAGAGCTTCACCGAGATGAGGTTCATCGCCACCACCGCCACCAGCGCGGTCAGCGCCAACACCCACTGCGGGACCACGTGGAAGGCGCCCCAGTAGTGGAAGTAGGTCGCGATCGCGGTGGTGTCGACGATGCCGGTCATCGACCAGTTCAGGAAATACAGCCAGCCCGCGACGAAAGCCGTTTTCTCACCGAAGAATTCGCGCGCGTAGGAGACGAAAGAACCTGATGTCGGCCGGTGCAGCACGAGTTCGCCGAGCGCCCGCAGGATGAAGAACACAAAGACGCCGCAGATGCCGTAGATCAGAAACAGGCTGGGCCCGGCCTCGTGGAGCCGTCGTCCTGCTCCCAAGAACAGCCCGGTTCCGATCGCGCCGCCGATGGCGATCATCTGCACTTGTCGGGGGGCCAGGCCCTTGTGATAACCCTCGTCTTCGCGGGCCAGCGCCGCCGGCGAGGCCAGGTTGGGGTCAGGGGCGTGGGACATCGGTGCGAGGGTAACCCACCGCGGTGGTCACGAGGTGGCCCTCGTTGGCTCGACCAGCTCTGCGCCGAGTTCATCGGCCTCGACTCGGTGGCCTTCGGTGCAGCGGATTTCGACCGCCGCGTCGGCCCCGCAGCCCAGATGCGTCAGGCGTAGCCGGCCGCGGTTCGGCAGGTGACGTTGGCCCCACTGGAACATTGCCCACACCACCGGCATGAAATCGATGCCGGCTTCGGTCAGGACGTATTCGTCGCGGCTACGCTGGCCCGGCTCACGGTAGGGCCGCCGGGCCAGTAACCCGAGGTCGACCAGCTCGGCGAGCCGTGTCGCGGTTGCGGCCTTGGTGATGCCAACCCGCTGGGCGAAATCGTCGAACCTGGTGGTGCCGTAGTAGGCCTCGCGCATGACCAGCATCGCGGACTTGGTGCCGACCACAGCCATGGTTTTTTCGACCGGGCACTCGCCGATCGCCGACCAGCTCTCGCGGTCTGCCAGCGGCCCCTGCAGGAAATTCATCTCAGCTCACCTCCCCATCTGGGTTGACTCTACTATACCCAGGGTGTATAGCTGAGTATAGAGAACAATACTTAGCTAGCCGGGAGGATCCATGATGAGCGGATATCAAGGTCGCGACGCCGTGATCGTCGGCGCCGTTCGCACCCCGATCGGCAAGGGCAAGCCCGGTGGCGCATTGCACGACGTCCTGCCCGCCGACCTGCTGGCCCACAGCCTGCGCGAAGTGGTCCGACGCGCCGGCATCGACCCGGTCGACATCGACGACGTGATCGCCGGAGCCGTCACCCAGGTGGGCGATCAGGCCGTCAACATCGGGCGCAACGCCCTGTTGGGCGCCGGATTCCCCGAATCGGTTCCCGGCACCACCATCGACCGGCAATGCGGGAGCAGCCAGCAGGCCATCAGCTTCGCCGCCCAGGGCGTGGTGGCCGGCGCCTACGACGTCGTCATCGCGGCCGGAGTGGAGTCGATGAGCCGTGTCCCGATGGGCTCCTCGGTTCTGCCCGGCGCCAACCCCTTCGGCCACGGTCTGGCACGTCGCTACCCGGACGGCCTGGTGTCGCAGGGCATCAGCGCCGAGCTGATCGCCGCCCGGTGGGGTTTCTCCCGCGCCGAACTCGACGAGTTCTCCGCGGCCAGCCACGAAAAGGCGGCGACGGCCACCAAAGACGGGCTCTTCGACGACGAGCTCGCTCCGCTCGCCGGGCTGAGTACCGACGAGGCCATCCGGCCCGGCACCACCGTCGAGACGCTGTCGGCGCTGCGGCCCGCGTTCTACGACGAGGCAGTGCAAGCGCGCTTCCCGCAAATCAATTGGGAGATCACCGCCGGAAACTCGTCGCCGCTCTCCGATGGCAGCGCAGCGGTGCTGATCGCCAGCGGCGAAGCCGCCGAGAAGATGGGTCTGCGGCCACTCGCACGCATCCACACCGCCACCATCGTCGGCTCGGATCCGCTCTACATGCTCACCGGGGTGATTCCGGCCACCGAGAAGGTGTTGCGCCGGGCCGGGATGAGGCTGTCAGACATCGACGTGTTCGAGGTCAACGAGGCCTTTGCTCCGGTGGTGCTGGCCTGGGCGAAGGAAACCGGTGCCGATCTGGCGAAGACGAACGTCAACGGCGGCGCTATCGCCATCGGGCATCCGTTGGGGGCCAGCGGTGCACGCCTCATGACAACTCTTGTCAACACCTTGCAGCGCAGCGGAAAACGCTACGGACTGCAGACGATGTGCGAGGGCGGCGGCATGGCCAACGCCACCATCATCGAACGCCTCGGCTAGGAGGGCTCCGCCATGACCACCGAACGGATCGGCACCCGCGCCGAGCGACTGACAGATCGCATCGCCGGCTTCTACGCCGCCGACGCCCAATTTCAAGCGGCGCAACCGAACCCCGACATCATCGCGGCGGCGCGCCGGCCCGGCCTGCGGCTCGCCCAGGTGTTGCAGACCTTGGTCGACGGCTATGGGGACCGCCCGGCGGTGGGCCAGCGCGCCCGTGAGGTGGTGACCGATTCCGCGACGGGCCGCACGACTGCGCGCCTGTTGCCTCGGTTCGAGACGATCAGCTATCGCGAGCTGTGGGGGCGGGCGGGGGCGATCGCCGCCTCCTGGCGGCACCACCGCAGCTATCCGCTCGGCCCCGGCGATTTCGTGGCCACCATCGGTTTCGCCAGCCCGGACTATCTGGCGATCGATCTTGCTTGCGCCTATCTCGGCCTGGTATCGGTTCCGTTGCAGCACACCGCCTCCGCATCGCAACTCGCCTCGATCATCGCCGAGGTGCAGCCGTCGGTGGTCGCGGTGGGCACCGCCTACCTGGAGCTCGCGCTGGAGTCCGCGTTGGACAGTGCGTCGCTGCGACACCTGTTGGTCTTCGACCACCAACCGGAACTCGACGCGCACCGGGAGGCGCTGGCACGGGCTCGCGAGCGCGTCAGCGGCGCCGGGGTGCCGGTTGTCGTCGAGACGCTGGACGAGGTAGTACAGCGTGGACGCGCACTGCCGCCCGAACCGCTCTACACCGCCGACACCGACGAGCGGCTGGCGATGATTCTCTACACCTCGGGAAGTACCGGTGCCCCGAAGGGCGCCATGCATTCCGAACGGACGCTCACGCGATTGTGGACGGCATCGGCAACGTTTCTTTCGTCGTCGGAGACACCGGTGTTCAACGTCAACTTCATGCCGCTCAATCACCTTGGCGGCCGGCTGCCGCTGGTGTCGTCGTTCATGGCCGGCGGTACCAGCTATTTCGTCCCCGACCCTGACCTGTCGACGCTGTTCGAGGACTGGTCACTGGTGCGCCCCACCGAGCTTCCGCTGGTACCAAGGGTGATCGACATGCTGTATCAGCGTCACCGCAGCGCAGTGGCCGGACTGATCGCCGGCGGCGCCACTCCCGAAGCCGCGGAGGCCGAAGCGGCGGCAGAGCTGCGCGAGGGACTGCTGGGCGGCCGGCTCCTGGGCGGGTTCGTCGGCACGGCACCGCTGGCTCCGGCAATGGCGTCGTTTCTCGATTCCGCACTGGACATACACCTGTCTGACGGCTACGGCTTGACCGAGGTCGGCGGTGTCAGCCGGGATGGCACCGTCCTTCGCCCCCCGGTGCTCGCCTACAAGCTCGTCGACGTTCCTGAGCTCGGGTACTTCACCACCGACCGGCCATACCCGCGCGGTGAGCTGCTGATCAAGTCGGCAACCGCGACGATGGGCTATTTCAAGCGCCCCGAAGTCACCGCCGAGGTCTTCGACGACGACGGCTATTACCGCACCGGTGATGTGATGGCCGAGTTGGCTCCGGACCGGTTGGCCTACGTCGATCGCAGCCGAAACGTCCTCAAGCTTGCGCAGGGCGAGTTCGTCGCGGTGGCGCGCTTGGACGCGGTTTTCGCTGCGGCGCCCGGGGTGAGCCAGATCTACGTCTACGGCAACAGTGCACGCGCATACCTGCTTGCGGTGATCGTTCCGACCCCGCAGGCCCGTGCGGAATTCGCCGACGACGCCGCCGCGTTGAAGTCCATGCTTCGGGATTCGCTGCGGCAGGCCGCAAAATCGGCGGAGCTGCAATCTTACGAAGTCCCCGTCGACTTCCTCATCGAGACGCAGCCGTTCACCGCAGCCAACGGGCTCGTTTCCGGTGTCGGAAAACTGTTGCGGCCCAAGCTCAAGGCGCACTTCGGACAGCGGCTTGAGCAGCTTTACGCCGATATCGACCTGGCTCAGGCCGACGAACTGCGTGCGCTGCGCAACTCCGCGACGGACCAGCCGGTACTCGAGATCGTGCGCCGGGCCGCGGTTGCGGTACTCGGTTCCGCAGGCGCCGAAGTCGACGCGAACGCTCATTTCACCGATCTTGGTGGCGATTCGCTGTCTGCCCTGACCTTCTCGGAGCTGCTTCAGGAAGTCTTTGGGGCCGACGTACCCGTGGGAGTCATCATCAGCCCCACGTCAACGCTCGCCCGGCTTGCCGACCACATCGCGGCTCAACGCGGGTCGGCATCAACACGTGCCACTGCCGCCACGGTGCACGGGCCGGGTGCCGCCGTCTTGCGGGCGAGCGATCTGACGCTGGACAAGTTCATCGATGCCACGACGTTGGCCAAGGCCGGGACGCTTCCGCACGTCACCGGCGAACCGCGTACCGTCCTGCTCACCGGAGCCAACGGTTATCTCGGCCGGTTCATCGCCTTGCACTGGCTGGAAAGGCTGTCGCGGACCGGCGGCACCCTGATCTGCATCGTGCGGGGCAGCGATGATGCGGCGGCGTGGGTGCGCCTTGAGCAGATGTTCGACAGCGGTGACGCAACGCTGAGGGGGCGCTATCGTGCGCTGGCCGCCGAGCATCTCGAGGTGCTTGCCGGCGACATCGGCGAACCCGACCTCGGGCTGGACGCGGCCGTCTGGAATCGGCTGGGACGCAGCGTGGATCTGATCGTGCATGCCGCCGCCCTGGTCAACCACGTACTGCCCTACGAGCAATTGTTCGGCCCGAACGTCGTCGGCACCGCGGAGTTGATCCGGCTGGCGATCACCACCCGGATCAAGCCGATCACGTTCCTGTCGACGGTGGCGGTTGCCATGACGGTGGACCCGGCCGACTTCATCGAGGACGGTGACATTCGTCAGGTCAGCCCCGTCCGAACGGTCGCCGACGGTTACGCCAGCGGCTACGGCAACAGCAAGTGGGCCGGGGAGGTGTTGTTGCGTCAGGCTTTTGATCACTGCACGCTGCCGGTGACGGTCTTCCGATCGGACATGATTCTCGCGCACCGTCGATACCCGGGACAGCTCAACGTCCCGGACGCATTCACCCGGCTGGTCTTCAGCCTGCTGGTGACCGGTCTCGCTCCACGCTCCTTCTACGAAACCGGGCCCTTCGGCGACCGGCCGCGCGCGCACTACAGCGGCTTGCCGGTCGATTTCGTCGCCGAGGCGATCGCGGTCCTCGGCGCTCGGGGCAGTGGAGGGTTCCGCTCCTTCGACGTGATGAACCCGCACGATGACGGTATCTCGTTGGACACCTTCGTCGATTGGCTCGTCGGTGCCGGCCATCCGATCGAGCGCCTCGATGACTACGACGCATGGTTGGCACGTTTCGAAACGGCGTTGCGGACGCTTCCCGAAAGGCAGCGCCGGCACAGCGTGCTACCGCTGCTGGACGCTTACCGGAAACCGCAGCAACCGCTGCGCGGTGCCCCGGCTCCGACGGCGGCCTTCCGCGCCGCGGTGCGAGCCGCACAGGTCGGTGACGACAAAGACATTCCGCAGCTGTCGTCGGAACTGGTGGCAAAGTACGTCGCCGATCTGGAACACCTCGGCGTGCTCTCGGACTGGCGCCCCAATAACGGATTGGACGCAAGAGGAAAGAAGGTTGGCAATGAATGAGATTCGAGCTGCCGCCGTGCAGATCAGCCCGGTGCTTTACAGCCGGGAAGGGACCGTCGAGCGGGTGATCGCCAAGATCGAGCAGTTGTCGCGCCACAGTGTGCGGTTCGCGGTCTTCCCCGAAACGGTGATCCCGTATTACCCCTACTTCTCGTTCGTGCAGCGTCCGTTCGAGATGCGTCCGCAACACCTCACATTGATGGAGCAGGCCGTGACGATCCCGTCACCGGAGATCGATGCGATCAGCGCGGCGGCCCGACAGGCCGAAATGGTGGTCTCGATAGGCGTCACCGAGCGCGACGGCGGCTCGCTGTACAACACGCAGTTGCTGTTCGACGCCGACGGGAGCCTGCTGCAACGCCGTCGCAAGATCATGCCGACGTATCACGAACGGATGATCTGGGGACAGGGCGACGGCACCGGACTGCGTGCTGTGGACAGCGCGGTCGGGCGCGTCGGCCAGCTGGCCTGCTGGGAGCACTACATCCCGCTGGCCCGCCATGCGCTGATCGCCGACGGCGAGCAGATCCACTCGGCCATGTGGCCGGGATCGTTCGCCGGCGAACTGTTCACCCGCCAGATCGAGACCAGCGTGCGCAATCACGCACTCGAATCGGCCGCTTTCGTCGTCAACGCCACCGCCTGGCTGGATGCCGACCAACAGGCCCGGATCATGGCCGACACCGGGTGTCCGATCGGCCCGATCTCGGGCGGGTGCTTCACCGCGATCGTCAATCCGCAAGGCGAGCTGCTGGGGGAGCCACTGCTCGTCGGCGAGGGCGAGGTCATCGCCGACCTGGACTTCTCGGTGATCGATGCCCGGAAGTCGCAGATGGATGCCGCCGGTCACTACAGCCGGCCGGATCTGCTGAGCCTGCTGGTGGACCGCACCCCGCATGCACATGTTCGGGACCGCTTCGACGGATCCACGGAAGCCGATGTCGAGGAGGTGGACCGTGTCGCAGTCTGATCCGCGCGAGATCCGGTTCTCTGGAGCCAGGGTGTGCTACGAGAGCACGAAGAGCTACGACGAATTGGTGGCCGCGTTGTTCTCCGAAGTCGGCGACCGGCCGGTTCCGATCGACGACATCGCGAAGGACTTCGCCGGCTGGGAGTCGTATCGCGATCAGGTCCAAACTCACGTCGGTCGTGGCGGATTCATGTTGTTCACGGTCTTCGATCACGGCGGCTGGATCGCCAAGGCCGGCATCGACCGGAAAGCGTTGCGCGTCATTATCGGTAACCCGCTGATCGCGATCACGATGTTGCGCCACGACGTGACCGCGGGGTTGTTTGCACCGGTGGAGTTGCTGCTGGTCGGTGAGGACAACGGCAGCAGTCTGACCTACGTCAAGCCGTCGTCATTGATGGTCGTCGAGCCCAATCCTGAGCTGCATGCGGCCGCCGCGGAGCTTGACGTCAAGCTGGCCGCGCTGGCCGCGAAGGTCACGGCATGACGGCCGGTGGCTCCGCAGCGGGACGGCGCATCTTCTTTGCGGGTGCTTCGGGTGTGATCGGTGCTCGCCTGGTGCCTCTGCTGATCGACGCCGGCCACACCGTCGGCGCCATGACGAGATCGGCAGGGAAAGCCGATCGGCTGGCCGCGCTGGGGGCACAACCGATCGTCTGCGACGTCTTCGACCGACCGGCGCTGACCCGGGCCGTCCGTTCTTTTGCGCCCGACGTGCTCTTGCATGAGCTGACCGACCTTCCCGACGACTTGGCGGAGCTGCCCGCGGAGTCACTGGTCAATGCCCGGATACGGGCCGAGGGCACCCGCAACCTCATCGAGGCGTTGGACATCTCGCGCCCGGCGAAGGTGATCGCCCAAAGCGTCGCGTGGACGATGCAGCCCGGCCGAGAAGCCGACGCGGTCGCCTTCCTCGAGGAGGCCGTGCTTGCCGCCGAGGGGGTGGTGCTGCGCTACGGGCTGCTTTACGGACCCGGCACCTACTACCCGGGCGAACTCCCGCCGGCGCCGCGGGTGCACATCGACACCGCCGTCGCGGTCACCCTCAAAGCGCTCGACGCGGCACCGGGGGTGATGACGGTCGTCGACGGCTGAGCGATGCATGTCGCGGACCCGTCTCGTTCTATTGCTTATATAGCAATACATGCATATATTGCGGTGACCGTCATATCGTCCCGTCCGGCAGGAGTCCTCGATCATGGCCGTCATCGCGATAGCGCTCTATGTCGTCTTCGCCGCGCTCGGTTTCGGCTGGCGGAGCTGGGTGCAGTACCGCCGCACCGGGAGTTCCGGATTTCGCGGCGTGAGCGGGCGCCTCGGTTCACTGGAATGGCTCGCCGGCGCCGGGTTCGTGGTAGCCCTCATCGCCGGCATCGCGGCCCCGGTGCTGCAGCTTGCCGGTGCGGTCTCGCCGGTCTCGGTGCTGCAGCTGCCCGGGCTGCAGGGGGCGGGGACGGTGCTGGCCCTCGTCGGCATCGCGGCGACGGTGTACAGCCAGCTCGACATGGGCGACTCCTGGCGCATCGGTGTCGACGCCGGGGAGACCACCACCCTGGTCCGACACGGCGTGTTCGCGCGGGTGCGCAATCCCATCTTCGCCGCCATGTTGGCCTTCGCTGCCGGCATCACCTTGATGGCGTCCAACCCGCTGGCGCTGAGCGCGTTCTGCGTGCTGCTGGGAACGATCGAGCTGCAGGTCCGCGTTGTCGAGGAGCCCTATCTGGAGGGCGTCCACGGCGACGCTTACCGCCGGTACCTGCAGACGGTGGGGCGTTTCCTGCCTGGTATCGGCCGCGTCGGCTGAGCTGTGGAACAAAACCCCGAGCCCGCCCGTTGAGCACATCGACAAGTTGAGTCACCAGTACTCAAGTCTGGGTTGACAGCGGGACCGCCAGAAGAGCATCCTTGAGCGCAGTCCACTCAGACTCGGTAAACGTCTATAGGGAGGAAACCACAATGGCTCGTGCGGTCGGAATCGACCTCGGGACCACCAACTCGTGCGTCTCGGTGCTGGAGGGCGGCGATCCCGTCGTCGTAGCCAACTCGGAGGGCTCGCGTACCACCCCGTCGGTCGTCGCGTTCGCCCGTAACGGCGAAGTGCTGGTCGGCCAGCCCGCCAAGAACCAGGCGGTCACCAACGTCGACCGCACCATCCGCTCGGTCAAGCGCCACATGGGCACCGACTGGAAGGTCGAGATCGACGGCAAGGACTACACCGCGCAAGAGATCAGCGCCCGCGTGCTGATGAAGCTCAAGCGCGACGCGGAGGCCTACCTCGGTGAGGACATCACCGATGCGGTCATCACCGTGCCCGCCTACTTCAACGACGCCCAGCGTCAGTCCACCAAGGAAGCCGGCCAGATCGCCGGGCTGAACGTGCTGCGCATCGTCAACGAGCCGACCGCGGCCGCGCTGGCCTATGGCCTGGACAAGGGCCAGAAGGAACAGACCATCCTGGTGTTCGACCTCGGTGGCGGCACCTTCGACGTCTCGCTGCTGGAAATCGGCGAGGGCGTGGTCGAGGTCCGGGCCACCTCCGGCGACAACCACCTCGGTGGCGACGACTGGGACGACCGCGTCGTCGAATGGCTGGTCGACAAGTTCAAGGGCACCTCGGGCATCGACCTGACCAAGGACAAGATGGCGATGCAGCGGCTGCGTGAAGCGGCCGAGAAGGCCAAAATCGAGCTGTCGAGCTCGCAGAGCACCTCGATCAACCTGCCCTACATCACTGTCGACGCCGACAAGAACCCGCTGTTCCTCGACGAGCAGCTGACCCGCTCGGAGTTCCAGAAGATCACCCAGGACCTGCTGGACCGCACGCGCAAGCCGTTCCAGTCGGTGATCAAGGACGCCGGCATCTCGGTGTCCGAGATCGACCACGTGGTGCTGGTGGGTGGTTCCACCCGGATGCCCGCGGTGACCGATCTGGTCAAGGAGCTGACCGGTGGCCAGGAGCCCAACAAGGGTGTCAACCCCGACGAGGTGGTGGCCGTGGGCGCCGCGCTGCAGGCCGGCGTGCTCAAGGGTGAGGTGAAAGACGTTCTGCTGCTTGACGTCACCCCGCTGTCGCTGGGTATCGAGACCAAGGGCGGCGTGATGACCAAGCTGATCGAGCGCAACACCACGATCCCGACCAAGCGCAGTGAGACCTTCACCACCGCCGACGACAACCAGCCGTCGGTGCAGATCCAGGTCTTCCAGGGTGAGCGCGAGATCGCCTCGCACAACAAGCTGCTCGGCTCCTTCGAGCTGACCGGTATCCCGCCGGCACCGCGCGGTGTCCCGCAGATCGAGGTCACCTTCGACATCGACGCCAACGGCATCGTGCACGTCACCGCCAAGGACAAGGGCACCGGCAAGGAGAACACGATCAAGATCCAGGAGGGCTCCGGCCTGTCCCAGGAGGAGATCGACCGGATGATCAAGGACGCCGAGGCGCACGCCGACGAGGACCGCAAGCGTCGCGAGGAGGCCGACGTGCGCAACCAGGCCGAGTCGCTGGTCTACCAGACCGAGAAGTTCGTCACCGAGCAGCGTGAGGCCGAGGGCGGCTCCAAGGTTCCCGAGGACACCCTGGCCAAGGTCGACGCCGCGATCGGCGAGGCCAAGAAGGCGCTGGAGGGCACCGACATCGGCGCCATCAAGTCGGCGATGGAGAAGCTGGGCGTCGAGTCGCAGGCGCTGGGTCAGGCGATCTACGAGGCCACGCAGGCCGAGCAGTCCGCTTCCGAAGGAGCGGGCGGTGCGTCCGCCGGTGCTGATGACGTCGTGGACGCCGAAGTAGTCGATGACGGTGATGTCAAGTGAGCGAAGGCGATTCACGCGAACCGACCCCGGAGACCATCACCGTAACCGACAAGCGGCGTATTGACCCCGAAACCGGTGAGGTGCGCGCGAGTTCCGCCGGGCCGGCCCCAAGTGGGCCGGCACCGGCGGAGCCGGCCGCTGATGCCGGCGAGGCCGCCGAAGTCGACCAGGTTGTGGAGCTGACCGCGGATCTGCAGCGGGTGCAGGCGGACTTCGCCAACTACCGCAAGCGGGCGGCGCGCGACCAGCAGGGTGTCGCCGACCGGGCGAAGGCCTCGGTGGTGACCGAACTGCTGCCGATCCTCGACGATCTGGATCGTGCCCGTAGCCACGGCGACCTGGAATCCGGGCCGCTGAAAGCATTGGCGGGCAAGCTGACCGGTGTGCTCAGCGGGCTGGGCTTGGCGGCGTTCGGTGCCGAAGGCGAAGAATTCGACCCGCTTTTGCACGAGGCCGTGCAACATGAAGGTGACGGAACCCATTCGGTGATCGGCACCGTCATGCGGCAGGGCTACAAACTCGGCGAGCAGGTGCTGCGCCACGCGATGGTCGGGGTGATAGACACCGTCCCCGACGACGAGACCGGCGACGCCGTCGTCGACGGTGACACTGCTGACGAGAATTGATCAGGTAAGGAGGTGACGCATCATGGCTCAGCGTGAATGGGTCGAAAAGGACTTCTACAAGGAGTTGGGCGTCTCCTCCGACGCCGGCGAGAAAGAGATCAAGAGCGCCTACCGCAAGCTGGCCTCCGAACTGCATCCGGACAAGAACCCGAACAACCCGGCTGCCGCGGAGCGATTCAAGGCGGTGTCCGAGGCCTACAGCGTGCTGTCCGATGAGGCCAAGCGCAAGGAGTACGACGAGACCCGCCGGCTGTTCGCCGGGGGCGGTTTCGGGCGGCGCTTCAACGGCGGAGGCGGTTTCGGCGGCGGCAACTTCGATCGGTTCTCCACCGGCGGCGACGGCAACGAGTTCAACCTCAACGACCTGTTCGGTGCGGCCGGGCAAACCGGCGGGGCGAACATCGGTGACCTGTTCGGAGGCCTGTTCGGCCGCGGTGCGCAACAGCGGCCCAGCCGGCCCCGGCGCGGAAATGACCTCGAGACCGACTCCGAGCTGAGTTTCCTGGAGGCCACCAAAGGCGTGGAGATGCCGTTGCGGCTGACCAGCGCCGCGCCGTGCACCAACTGCCATGGCAGTGGCGCCCGGCCGGGCACCAGCCCCAAAGTCTGCGTCGCCTGCAACGGCTCCGGGGTGATCAGCAGCAACCAGGGCGCCTTCGGCTTCTCCGAGCCGTGCACCGACTGCCGTGGCAGCGGTTCGATCATCGAGCATCCGTGCTCGGAGTGCAGGGGAACCGGGCGGGCTGCCCGCACTCGCACCATCAACGTGCGGATTCCGCCGGGAGTCGAAGACGGCCAACGCATTCGGCTGGCCGGCCAGGGCGAGGCGGGGTTGCGCGGTGCGCCGTCGGGCGACCTGTATGTGACGGTCCGGGTGCGTCCGGACAAGGTCTTCGGCCGTGACGGCGACGACCTGACCGTCACCATCCCGGTCAGTTTCTCCGAACTCGCCTTGGGCACCACGCTTTCGGTGCCGACACTGGAGGGCAAGGTCGGTGTGCGGGTGCCCAAGGGAACCGCCGACGGACGGATCCTGCGGGTGCGCGGGCGCGGGGTGCCCAAGCGCAGCGGTGGCAACGGCGACCTGCTGGTCAAAGTGAAGGTCGCCGTGCCGCCGAACCTGGAGGGTCAAGCGCAGGAAGCGCTCGAGGCGTATGCGGCAGCGGAGCGGTCCGCCGGGTTCGACCCGCGGGCCGGATGGGCGGGCAACCGGTCATGAGCAAATCGGACAATGCCCGCACCTTCCTGATCTCGGTGGCTGCCGAGCTGGCCGGTATGCACGCGCAGACGCTGCGGACCTATGACCGGATCGGTCTGGTCAGCCCGCGCCGCAGCTCCGGCGGCGGACGACGCTACTCCGAGCGGGACGTCGACATGCTGCGCGAGGTGCAGCGGCTCTCCCACGACGAGGGCGTCAACCTGGCCGGAATCAAGCGGATCATCGAGCTGACCAACCAGGTCGAGGCGCTGCAGTCGCGGGTCAAGGAGATGGCGGCCGAGCTGGAGATGTTGCGCGCCAACCAGCGTCGCGAGATCGCGGTGGTGCCCAAGAGCACCGCAGTGGTGGTCTGGCAGCCGCGCAAGTGATTTCTTCCGCGCGAGCAGACATGAAAGCCCCTTATTTGGGTGCCAAATGGGGGCTTTCGCTGGGGGCACCTCCCGCTTGCGGGGGACTGCTCGCCGGACTTCAGCGGGCCCGGATGGAGAACTGGGCTACTCCGGGTTCGCCCGGGCGGGCCATCCGATAGCCGCCGCGGCGCAGCGCGTCGGTGGGCGCGGCCATCGGTTCGAAACAGATGACCTCCTCGGTGGCCGGGGCGAAGATCTGCGCCGCCGGATACCCGCTGTCGAAGTGCACCTCGATGCGCCGCCCACCGCCGCTGACCGCGAACGCCGCTCCGGCCGGCACTTCGTCGAAACCGTCGTCAAACACCTGCTCGCCCAACAACTCGGTGGATTGTGCATGAGGTTCGGTCGCTCCGGTCGGGATGCCGCGGGCGTCGACGAGCCGAGCGCGCATCGTCGGCGTCTCGATGCTCCACTGATCTCTGGGGACTCCGGGCAGCCGCAGGTAGGGATGGAACCCGAAGCACAGCGGCACCCCGGCGCCGGTGGTGGTGGTGACCGTGGTGCGCACGGTCAGCGTGCGGTCTCCCAGAGTGACCGCCAGGCTCAGCAGATGCGGGAACGGGAAGGACGCCAACAACTCCGGCCGCGAGCCGAAGTCGAGTTCAGCGGTCACCGTCGACGCCGACCGCTCGGTCACCAGCCAACCGGAATCCCCGGCCAGGGTGCCGTGAATCGGGGCACCGTGCGCGTCGGTGTGTACGCCGCCGGTGCCGGGAGCCAGGGCTACGTTGGTGCCGGCGACGCGGTATTGGTTGCCGCTCAACCGATTCGCCCACGGATACAGCAGCGGGATGCCCATAGTCTTGTATTCGGAGACGTATGCCGCCACGCCCTTGCGCTGACCGAGCAACTCCACACCGCCGTCGGACAGCGAGGTGCCGATCATGCCGGCGCTCGGGACGAACGTCGCCGTCAGATCCGACGACGGATCAACCAATGTGCAGGATTCGAATTCGCTCATGCTCACTCCGACAGTGGGTCGTGTTGAATGCGTTGCGCAGGAGCGCCTCTGGCGATCAGAGCGGCCTCGGTGGCACGGGTCATCTCGGGGCCGCCGCAGACCAGGATCTGCCGGTCGCTCCAGTTGCCATAGCGCGTGACCACATCCGGCAGCTGCCCGGTTTGTCGCACGTGCAGGCCCCGCGGCGGCGTCACGTCGGGGTAGTCGGCGGCCCAGCTCGGGTCGCGGGCGTACTCCGACACCGGGGTCACCGACAGCCACGGGTTGTGCGCCGCGATCTGCCACAGGGTGGGCAGGTCGTAGAGCTCGCAGGGGTATCGGCCCCCGAAGAACAGGTGCACGCGCGGGTTCACGCCCCACCGGGTCAGGTCCATGATGATCGCCCGTAGCGGCGCCAGGCCGGTGCTGCCGGCCACCATCAGCACGTCACCGGCGTCGCGGTCGACGTGCAGGCCGCCGTGCGGACTGGACAGGCGCCAGCGGTCACCGGGCCGGGTCTCGTTGACGATCGCGGTGCTGACCAGCCCGCCCGGCACCCCGCGGACGTGGAACTCGATGGCGCCGGTCTCGTCGGCGGGCATGGCAGGCGAGAGATAACGCCACGAGCGCGGGCACTGCGGCACCTCGACTTTGACGTACTGGCCCGGGTAGTAGGGCAGCGGGTGGTCGAGCTGGATCCGGACCACGGCCAGGTCGCGGGATACCCGCAGGTGCTCGACGACGCTGCCGTCCCACCAGGCCGGGCCTTCTTCGGCGTCGGCGGCGCCGCCCATCACCCCGATGATCAGATTCAGCGACTCGCGGGCGGCGTCCTCGACCGCGGGGGTCCAGTCCTCGGCCAGCTCGTCGCGCAGGGCGGCGTAGAGCACGCGTCCCATGGTGTCGTAGTGGTGTTGCGTCACACCGTATTTACGGTGATCTCGGCCGAGCTGTGCGATAAACGAGATCGGCTCCTGCGCACGCTGTGCCACCAGCTCGCCGTACACCCAGCTCAAAGCCTGGGTGAACGCCGTGCGGGTACCGGAAAGGTCGGCCGGGAACAGATCGCGGGCCGACGGGTCGGTGCCGAACCAGCGGGCGAACAAGCGGGCCACAAAGCCGTCGGTGCCTTCGCTGGCATCGGGGGCGGCGAACGCGCCGCGCAGCACCTGCAGTGCGTCACGGTCGTCTAGGCCCACGGCCGCGATTTTATGCGGGCCGGCGGCGATATCAGCTACAGCGCGTGAATCCCGTTGTAGGTCACCATGGCACCGATGAGGACGAGGATGACGGCGACCAGCGCGGCGTGCTGTTGTTGCATCCAGTCCTTGAGCCGCTCCAGCGCCGGATCGAGCCGGTGGCTGGCCGCGAGATAGCCCAGAATCGGGACCACCACCGTGGATGCGGCGATGGCGACGAAGAACGCGGCCGCCTGCCACGCCCCCGCGCTGGTCAGCCCGGCGCTGCCGATGGCCAGCCCCGCAGCGGCGGCCATGAACAGCACCTCGGGTCGGACCACGGCCAGTACCGCGGCCATCAGCCCGGCGCGCAGCGGGGTCATCGCGGTGAATGAGCGCATCCAGCCCGGCATCTCGCCGTGTCCGTGCCGGGTGGTCCAGCGGTAGATACCGAACGCGATCAGCGTCACACCGACCACAATCCGTAGCCACGCGGCCCACGCCGGCGGTGTGGTGCGCAAACCGCCCAGCAGTCCCGATGCGGCCACGAAGGCCGCGGTGAGTGCGGCCAGACCCGCCAGCCAGCCGACGAGAAATGCCAGCCCGGTCTCGCGCGGACTCGGGGTATGCAGCACCAGCACCGCCGGGATGACGGTGATCGGGGAGAGCGCCACCACCAGCGCGAGAGGAATCAACGCGGTCCACACCGAACCCAAGCCGGACGTCATGGCAGCACGGTAGCCGACCGGTCGGTAGTGGAACGTCACCACTGGCCTTGCTAGATACCCGTACGGGGTATAGGTTCAGTGGCGTGCGCAAGGCGGATATGGTGGGACGCCGGGTCGGCGTCACCGGACTGATCGCGGCATTGGTCTGCACCCTGGGTTGCTGTCTGCCGGCGATCCTGGTGGCACTCGGCGTCGGAGCATCGGCTGCGGCCGGCATGGGTCACGCCGCGCACGGCGCTGGGGAGGCCGGGGGGTGGCTCACCGGCGCACTCGACGTGTTGCACCGGATCAGCCCGGTGCTGCTGATCGTGTCGATCGTGCTCGTCGCCGCAGCGCTCGGCATGCGGCGTCGCGCGGCGGCGCTGCCGGCATTGGCGGCCGGCGTCGTGCTCTACCTCAGCGTGCACGCCCAAACCGATCCGGCTGTGATGTACACCGGTATGGCGGTGGGCTACGCGGTGTGGCTCGGGCTCTACCTCTGGACGCGTTTGCGACCCGGCGCCTGCGGAGAATCAACTCCCCGACGGGCCGGTTCCGCCTAGGCTGGCCAGCACCAGGCCGGTTGCGAACGCCACCAGTTCGGCGCGGCTGACGCGCAGCCGGCCGCCGACCCAGTCCAGAACCAACTCGGTGAGCGCACCCGAGAGCGCGCTGGCGTGCATGGCGCGCACGGCGGGGGGCAGGGGCGGATCGCTGACGCCGGCTGATCCGGCCAGCTCGGTCAACAGGCCGGGCAGCACGTCGGAGCGGTGGCCGGCGAGGAGGTCGCTGGACTGCGGCTCGCGCAGCAGGATCCGCAGCCGGCGTGGGTCGGCCTCGAAGTATCCGGCGGCCGCGTCGACCGCCGCGCTCACCGGGGATTCGGTACCGGCGGCGTCGGCGATGGCGGCCACCAGCTCGGCATTGCAGTGGTCGTACACCGCGAGGGTCAATTCGTCGGTGTCGGTGAAGCTTTCGTAGAAGTAGCGAGGGCTCAGCCCGGCGTGGCGGCACACCGCCCGCATGGTGACACCGGCTGCGCCCTCGGTGCCCAGCAGTTCGAACCCGGCCTGCATCAGCTGGGCTCGGCGAACCTGACTCCGGTCGTCGTGGGTCTGGCCTCGCCATACCCGCGGCGTCGTCGCGTCCATCGATCACCCGTCCCGCGTTATAGGAATCGCTTGATTCTACTGGGGGCGCCTGTCATTCTTAAAGGAATCAATCGATTCCAATCGGGGTGAAAGGTGGGCAGCATGTTCGACGAGGCGCTTTTCCGGGAGGCCATCGCCAAACCGCGGTTGCGTCAGCCCCTGCCGGAGTACCTCGCCGGAAACCGGGCGGGTGGGAAGGTCAAGGTGCTCACCGAGCCGGAGCTCAACGCCATGACCGAGCAGTGGTTCGTCGACCTGGACCGCAAGATCGCCCACTACGCTGACCGCGGCATCGACGTGGCGTTCGCCGCCGACTGGGCCAAGAAATACTGGTGGAGCTGGCTGGTGCGCGACATGTCGCTCAACGAGGAGCTCTACACTCCGGACCTGCGCTACAAGGACCCCACCACGTTCGGCCGGATCATCGCCGGATCATCGTGGGGCTCAAGGAATTCGAGCGCTACAACTTCTCCTTCCTGGACGCCATCCCGGACTGGCGCTACGACCCACTGCCCGGGCAGGTCTACTTCGACGTCACCCCGGAGGGCGAGACCCGGGTCATCGTCCGCTACATCGGCAGTGGGCACTTCAGCGGCAGTCTGCGGTTCTACCCGTACGACGAGTCCGCGCCGACCATCCACGGCGTCGGCACGTTCGTGCAGTGCACCGCGGTGGATCGCTACCACTTCAACGCAGACGGGCTGATGTATGAGGGTGAGACCCTGTTCGATCTGCTCGATGCCACCCAATCGGCCGGCGTGCTGCCCTCCGATGACAGCTGGCTGTTCCGGGCGCTGATGGGGGCCTCCCGGTTGCCACGGATGGCGCAGAATGCGCGTCGGGTGCTGCGGCTGGGGTGAGGTTCAAGCCTGGTTTAAACCACTGAGTGCACGCGTCTTGCTAGAGCCAGATAGTCATCGACGCGGCCGGGCAGGATATTGAGGTGTACGACCGTGCCGTTGGGGTGGGCGACCATGTCGACGACGACTGCCACCGCAGCCGCGTCGGCGTCGCCTGCGACCACCACTGCGCCCGGGGTGATGATCGACGGATCACGCGCCTCGTCGAGAAAGGCCCAGACGTAGCCGGACTGGTCCTCCGCGTTCAGGTCTGCAGCGACATCAACGACGATCATCGGGGAACCTCCAATGCTTGTCTCCACCATACTGATCGTTGACCTGCGCCGGGCCTAGCGCGGACAGGAGTGCTGGAATCTCGTCCGCAGATTCGATCAGGACGGTGACGTGCGGCTGACGGAATGTCGGGAGAATCTTGAATCCGGCCGCCGCGAGATCCCCTGGCTGTACGGAGTGGATACACCTGTAGGTGCCCAGCTTCCCCGCCAATATTCCGCCCAAGGAACCAAGACCAATGTCGTCGGTTGCAGCGAACATCGAGATGCCGAGCGCCGGAGCACCGTCGAGGCAAAACATGCGGCGCGTTCGCTCGGCGTGCCGGAGAAGCTTTGCAACCGAGTCGGGTCCTCCCCTCAACAGCAGACAATCAACGGGAATCTGTTCGTCCCGCATGTTGTCGCGAAGGTCGGGCAGGTTGGCCACGCTGCCGAACGTACGATCGGATGCCGACATCTAGCCGTTTGGAAGGTGTCGCAGGCCGCCGAAAGTGCCGATTGATACGCCCGCAACGGCGTGTCGGGTATGAAATCGCGCAGCCGGCGCAAAGAAATCTAGGGTTGAGCGGAACAGACTCAACCTTGACGACGTTGGACAACACGACAAGCATTTTTGGCGAGCCTTCCCAGGCCCGCTCTGACCCCGATATGGAGGTGTCGTGGACTCGTTCAACCCGACCACCAAGACGCAGGCGGCCCTGACCGCGGCGTTGCAGGCGGCCACCGCCGCCGGCAATCCCGAAATCCGGCCGGCACACCTGCTGCAGGCCTTATTGACCCAGAACGACGGGATCGCCGCGCCGCTGCTGGAGGCGGTCGGGGTAAACCCGGCGACGATTCGCACCGAGAACCAGCACCTGCTCGACCGGCTGCCGCAGGCCAGCGGCGCCAGCGCGCAACCGCAGCTGTCCCGCGAATCGCTGGCCGCGATCACCGTCGCCCAGCAGCTGGCCACCGAACTCGACGACGAGTACGTCTCCACCGAGCACCTGATGGTCGGTCTGGCCACCGGCGACTCCGACGTCGCCAAGCTGCTCAGCGGCCACGGTGCCTCACCGCAGGTCCTGCAGGACGGCTTCGTCAAGGTGCGCGGCAGCGCCCGGGTCACCAACCCTGACCCGGAGGCCAGCTACCAGGCCCTGGAGAAATACTCCACCGACCTGACCGCCCGCGCCCGCGAAGGCAAGCTCGACCCGGTGATCGGGCGCGACACCGAAATCCGTCGGGTCGTGCAGGTGCTGTCCCGGCGCACCAAGAACAACCCGGTGCTCATCGGTGAGCCCGGCGTCGGCAAGACCGCGATCGTGGAGGGCCTGGCCCAGCGCATCGTCGCCGGCGACGTCCCGGACAGCCTGCGCGACAAGACCGTCGTCTCCCTGGACCTGGGGTCGATGGTGGCCGGCGCCAAGTACCGCGGTGAGTTCGAGGAGCGGCTCAAGGCCGTCCTCGACGAGATCAAGAACGCTGCGGGACAGGTGATCACCTTCATCGACGAGCTGCACACCATCGTCGGCGCCGGTGCGACCGGCGAGGGCGCGATGGACGCCGGCAACATGATCAAGCCGATGCTGGCCCGCGGTGAGCTGCGGCTGGTCGGCGCGACCACGCTCGAGGAGTACCGCAAATACATCGAGAAGGACGCCGCGCTGGAGCGCCGGTTCCAGCAGGTCTACGTCGGCGAACCGTCGGCCGAGGACACCATCGGCATCCTGCGCGGCCTCAAGGACCGCTACGAGGTGCACCACGGGGTGCGGATCACCGACTCGGCGCTGGTCGCCGCGGCCACGCTGTCCGACCGCTACATCACCGCACGGTTCCTGCCGGACAAGGCGATCGACCTGGTCGACGAGGCCGCCTCGCGGTTGAGGATGGAGATCGACTCGCGGCCCGTCGAGATCGACGAGGTCGAGCGGCTGGTGCGCCGGCTGGAGATCGAAGAGATGGCGCTGAGCAAGGAAGAGGACGCGGCGTCGAAGGATCGGCTGGAGAAGCTGCGCGCCGAGCTGGCTGACTACAAGGAGAAGCTGGCCGAGCTGACCACCCGGTGGCACAACGAGAAGAACGCCATCGACGTCGTGCGGGAACTCAAGGAACAGCTGGAGACCCTGCGCGGGGAGTCCGACCGCGCCGAACGCGACGGCGACCTGGCCAAGGCCGCCGAGCTGCGCTACGGGCGCATCCCTGAGGTGGAGAAGAAGCTCGAGGCGGCGTTGCCGGACGCGCAGGCCCGCGAAGACGTCATGCTCAAGGAAGAGGTCGGGCCCGACGACATCGCCGACGTGGTGAGCGCCTGGACCGGCATTCCGGCCGGGCGGCTGCTGGAGGGCGAGACCGCCAAGCTGCTGCGGATGGAAGACGAGCTCGCCAAGCGCGTCGTCGGGCAACGTAAGCCGGTGCAGGCGGTCTCCGACGCGGTTCGGCGCAGCCGGGCCGGGGTCGCCGACCCGAACCGGCCGACGGGCTCGTTCTTGTTCCTCGGCCCCACCGGCGTGGGCAAGACCGAGCTGGCCAAGGCCCTGGCGGACTTCCTGTTCGACGACGAGCGGGCGATGGTGCGCATCGACATGAGCGAATACGGCGAGAAGCACTCGGTCGCGCGGCTGGTCGGGGCGCCCCCCGGCTACATCGGCTACGACCAGGGCGGTCAGCTGACCGAGGCGGTGCGCCGCCGGCCCTACACCGTGGTGCTCTTCGACGAGGTGGAGAAGGCGCACCCGGACGTGTTCGACGTGCTGCTGCAGGTGCTCGACGAGGGCCGGCTCACCGACGGCCAGGGCCGCACCGTCGACTTCCGCAACACCATCCTGATCCTGACCTCCAACCTTGGGTCGGGGGGCAGCGACGAGCAGGTGATGGCCGCGGTGCGGGCCGCGTTCAAGCCCGAGTTCATCAACCGGCTCGACGACGTGCTGATCTTCGAGGGCCTCAACCCCGAGGAACTGGTGTCGATCGTCGACATCCAGCTCGAGCAGCTGTCCAAGCGGCTGGCGCAGCGCCGGCTGCAACTGGAGGTCTCCCTGGAGGCCAAGAAGTGGTTGGCGCACCGCGGGTTCGACCCGATCTATGGGGCGCGTCCGCTGCGCCGGCTGATCCAGCAGGCCATCGGCGACCAGCTGGCCAAGATGCTGCTGGCCGGGGAAGTGCACGACGGCGACGTCGTGCCGGTCAATGTCGGCGTGGATGGCGAGTCGCTGATCCTGGGCTGACGTTCCCCCGAGAGTGAGAGGTCCCCCGCTGCCCGGCGGGGGACCTCTTCCTTGCCTCCGCTTGCTCGCGGATGCGATGACGAAGCTGATCGGTTAATCTAACGATGCTGAGAAAGTCCGGGGTTTTACAATTTCGTCGTTAATTCGGAGGGGCACGCTATGTCAGGTCGTCGTCATCGCCTGGTCGGCGCCGTCAGTGCGGCAGGGGCCTTCCTGGCACTGAGCGCGCCCGCGCCGGCGGCCCACGCCGACTGGGACGACCTGTTCCAGCCCATCCTCGACGCCTTCAGCAGCGTCGACCCCGGCATCGCGGCCGACACCGACCCGGGCTCCGCTCTGGCGTCGTTGGACGCGCTGTTCGAGGGCTGGTACCAGGACCTCGTCTACACCCCGCTGCACGGCGTCGCGCCGTGGCTGTTCGGTGCGGATCTGCCCGGCAGTGCGGTCGCGTACGACGAGGACAGCACCAACCTCCCGGACAGCTTCACGGTTCCGATGGACGTCAACCTCGGGACCCAGCCGGTGGTCAACGTTTCGATCGGCGGCGGCGCGCAGACCGAGGTGCTGGTCGACACCGGCGCGGCCGGGCTGGTCGTGCCGATCTGGAACATCAACCCGTTCGGCATCACCGGACTGCCCACCGGCTTCAACATCGGCCAGTTCGGCGGGGCGCTGAACTACTTCTATCTGGAGCTGCCCACCACGGTCACCTTCGCCGACGCCGGCGGCAACACCGTCACCGCCGACACCACGGTGGACGCGGTGCTCTTCGCGTTCCCGGCAGACCTCAATCCCTTTGGCTCCTGGTCCATCTACGACTACCTGGCCGGCTCGTCCACCGGGGTCTTGGGGATCGGTCCCAACGCGCTCGGGCCCACTCCCGACCACATTCCGACCGCCGATCTGCCCGGCAACCTCGGCAACGGCGTGCTGATCGACCAGGCGAACAAGCAGTTGATCTTCGGGGACAACCCGTACGAGGGCGGCACCGTGATTGCCGGGTCGCCCTGGGCCGACTTGAAGGTCCAGCTCAATGACGGGCCGATGAGCGACGTCAAAGCGGTGATCGACTCCGGCGGTGTCTACGGCACCATGCCGTCCTCGGTGTTGACGGGCGCGGGTATTACCCCGACCGCCAACGGAGCCCTGCCCGACGGGACGGACATCTCGGTCTACGCCAAGGACGGCACGCTGCTGTACTCCTACACGGTGGGCTCCCAGGCGGGTGAGGTGCGCAGCCCGGTCGTGGTTGGCGCCAACAGTGGCATGAACACCGGCAACTGGCTGTTCGGCCAGGAGCCGGTCTACATCAACTACACCGTGCCCGGCGGGCAGACCATCGTCGGGGGCACCCTCATCCAGGCGGGATGACATCACCGGCCTCGCTGACGTCCCCGGCGATTTTTGGCTGTTTCTTGGGTAAATCCCCTGGTGTTCTACGCCCCTGCGGGGGTTAACGTAACCGCTGTTGGTTGCGGCTGTCCGTGACCGGGGGAGGTTGCGGGTATGTCAGCAGCTCATCGACGCCAGGTGATCGGTGCGACCGCGACGGCCGGGGCGTTCCTGGCGTTCGGGGCCGCGCCGGCGGCCAATGCCGACGTCGATGATCTGTTCCAGCCGATCATCGATGCGCTCAGTGCGGTTGATCCCGGTATCGCCGCCGATACCGATCCCGGCTCGGCGCTGGCCTCCTTGGACTCCCTGTTCGAGGGCTGGTACCAGAACCTGGTCGCTACCCCGATCAACGACCTTGAGCAGTGGCTGTTCGGCGGGGCCGCCGATGCGAGCACGGCCGGCAGCGCCGTCGCGTCCAGCCCGGACGTCGTCACCCCGGACACCTTCACCGTCCCGCTGACGGTCAACGCCACCACCGAACCGGTGGTGAACGTTTCGGTGGGCGGCGGCGCGGCGGAACCCCTGCTGGTCGACTCCGGCGCGGCCGGCCTGGTCATGCCGATCTGGGATATCCCGTGGACCGGCATCACCGGCCTGCCCACCGGCTTCAACATCGGCCAGTTCGGCGGTTCCCTGGACTACTTCTATGTGGAGTTGCCCACCACGGTCACCTTCACCGACGCCGCCGGCGACCACGTCACCGCCGACAGCACCGTCGATGCCGTGCTCTTCGCGTTCCCGGCGAACTTCAACCTCTTCGGCCCGTGGTCCATCCAGGACTACCTGGGCCCGGCCAACGTCGTCGGCGTGCTGGGGGTCGGACCCAACGCGCTCGGGCCGACACCGGACAGCATTCCGACGGCGGCGCTGCCCGGGGATCTCGGTCAGGGCTTGCTGATCGACCAGGCCAACCACGAATTGGTCTTCGGCGCCAATCCGTTGACCGACGGGACCTCGGTCGCCGGGGCGCCCTGGACGACCTTGGACCTCAGCATCAACGGCGGTACACACCAGGCCGTCAGCGCGGTCGTCGACTCCGGCGGGGTGTACGGCACCATGCCGTCCTCGGCGCTCAACGGCATCACGCCGGAGAGCAACGGCGGCCTACCCGACGGGACGACCATCGCGGTCTACCAGCACGGCACCAACAACCTGCTGTACGAGTACACGGTGCACAACTCGAACACGGCCTTCAACTCCCCGACCGTGACCTCCGGCGACAGCATGAACACCGGCAACTTCCCGTTCGCCCAGCAGCCGATCTACATCTCCTACAGCCCGAGCGGCACCGGGACCACCATCTTCGGCGGCTCCAGCGCCCTCGAGCTGTGACGTTGACCTCTTGGAATCGTGCTGATACGCGGTTGTGACCGGCAAGCGTTCTCGCTTCCGGGCCGACAACAGATACGCTAGGCCTAATGGTCCCGCTCTGGTTCACGCTGTCCGCGCTGTGTTTCGTCGGCGCGGGCGTCTTGCTGTACGTGGACCTCGACCAGCGCCGCGGCCGCAGCCGGCGCCGCAAGTCCTGGGCCCGCTCGCACGGCTTCGACTTCGAACCGGAGTCCACCGAGATCCTGCGACGCTGGAAACGCGGCGTGATCTCGACCGTCGGCGACGCGCCGGTCCGCAACGTGGTGCTCGGCCAGATCCGCGGTGAGGCGGTCTACATCTTCGACCTGGACGAGGTCGCCACGGTGATCGCCTTGCACCGCAAGGTCAGCACCAACGTCGTCGTCGACGTGCGGCTCAAAGGTCTCAAAGAGCCACGCGAGAACGACATTTGGCTGCTCGGGGCGATCGGCCCGCGGATGGTCTACTCCACCAACCTCGACGCAGCGCGCCGTGCCTGCGACCGGCGGATGGTCACCTTCGCCCACACCGCGCCGGACTGCGCGGAGATCATGTGGAACGAGGCGAACTGGACCCTGGTCAGCATGCCGGTCACCAGCACCCGCGCCCAGTGGGACGAGGGTCTGCGCAGCGTCCGCCAGTTCAACGACCTGCTGCGGGTGCTGCCGCCGACGCCGCGGCGTCAGCCCGTCGAAGCCGCTGCCGCATCGGCCAAGCCGGCGGCCCGGCGCAACGGGCAGCCCAGCCGCCCGCTGGGTTCCGGTGGCGTGGCGGAATCCGCGGAGGACGGCGCAGCCGAGCAGACGGCGGCTCCGTCCCGGGCGGCCACTCCGCCGTTGGGCAACACCGCCGCCGCCGTCGAACGGCCACGGCGCCGGACGGCCCGCGATGAGGGCATGCTGCACGCCCCGGCTCCGGGCCGCAACGGCCGGCAGACCGCGCACTATCAGCGCTGACCGCGGCCGCCGGTCCACCGGCTCGGGCTGATGGCGGCGACCCGCGGCGCCCGACTTCGTCGTGCTGGCGATCGCCGCTACGCTGTCCGTCATGTCACGACCCACGGCCCTGGTCACCGGGCCTACCTCCGGGTTGGGCGCCGGCTACGCGCGCCGCTACGCCGCCGACGGCTATGACCTGGTTCTGGTCGCCCGCGACGCCGAACGACTCGAGGCGCTGGCGGCCGAACTGCGGGGCAGTCACGGTTGCGATGTCGAAGTGCTGCCCGCCGACCTGGCCGACGCCGACGGCCGCGCGACGGTGGCCGAGCGGCTGCGCGCCGGCGTGCGGGTGCTGGTCAACAACGCCGGCTTCGGCACCTCCGGTGAGTTCTGGACCGCCGACCCCGCGCTGCTGCAATCGCAGCTGGACGTCAACGTCACCGCGGTGATGCAGCTGACCCGGGCCGCACTGCCCGCGATGGTCGAAGCGGGCGCCGGCACCGTCGTCAATGTGGCCAGCGTCGCGGGCCTGCTGTCCGGGCGCGGCTCGACGTACTCGGCGTCCAAAGCCTGGGTGGTGTCGTTCACCGAAGGCCTGGCCGGGGGACTGAACGGCACCGGCGTCGGCATCCACGTGGTCTGCCCGGGCTACGTGCACACCGAATTCCACGAACGCGCCGGCATCGACATGGCCACCTTGCCGTCGTTTCTGTGGATGGAGGTCGACGACGTCGTCGCGGCCAGCCTGGCCGACATCGCCCGCGGCGACGTCATCAGCGTCCCGGGCCTGCAGTACAAGGCCTTGACCACCGCCAGCCGGCTGATTCCGCGGGGGCTGTCGCGGACGCTGACCAACACCTTCGGGCGGGGCCGTGGGCGCACTTAACGGCGACGAGCGCGACGAACTGGCCGCGCTGGTGCGCGACCTGTCGGTCGTGCACGGCCGCGTGACACTGTCCTCGGGCGCCGAGGCCGACTACTACGTCGACCTGCGCCGCTCCACCTTGCACCACCGGGCCGGCGCCCTGATCGGCCGGCTGGTCCGCCAGCTCACCGACGACTGGGACTACGTCGCGGTGGGCGGTCTGACCCTGGGCGCGGATCCGGTGGCGACCGCCGTCATGCACGCCCCGGGCCGGCCGATTGACGCCTTCGTAGTCCGCAAATCGGTGAAAGCCCATGGCATGCAACGCCTTATCGAAGGCGCCGACGTGAGCGGGCGGCCGGTCCTGGTGGTCGAGGACACCAGCACCACCGGCGGGTCGGCGCTGACCGCGGTGCGTGCGGTGCGCGACGCCGGCGGGCAGGTCGTCGGCGTGGCCACCGTGGTGGACCGCGCCACGGGAGCGGCCGAGGCCATCGAGGCCGAGGGCGTGCCCTATCGCAGCGTGCTCGGCCTGGCCGAGCTCGGACTGGGCTGAGCCCGGTTGTGCGGACACTGATCGCGGCGTGGCTGGCGCTGGCCGTCGCGTGCGTGGCCGGCTGCTCCAGCCCGGGCCCGACCGGCCCGTACGGCGCCCAGGGCGCCCGGCTCGGTGAGGCGCTGACCCTGCTGGGCTGGGAGATGACGCTGACCAACCTGCGCTGGGAAGTCGACCACGTGCTGATCGACGTCAAGGGGCACCTGGCCGACTCGGATGCGCCGCACGCCGCGGCCAACGAGCTGCGATTCGGGGTGTACGGCACCCCGGCGCGCACGGTCGAGGCCACGGGGCTGGGCAGCTGCGATGCGCTGGGGGAGCTGACGCCGACGCCGCTGTCGAACCGCGAACCGGATCGGCTGGACGGCACCGTGTGCCTGGGCCCGTTGAAGGAACGCAGCGCGGTGCGCGGGATTTACGCCTACTCGCCGGCCGACCGGATCAAGGACACCACGGTGGCCTACGGCGCGGCGTTCCCGGTGGGGCTGCCACCGGTCAACCCCTACGACACCGGGCTGGTGCTCACCACGCAGGGCGTGGCGGCCTACCGGGCCGACGGTGTGCCGCTGGCGCCGGCCGCCCTCGGTGACCCGAAAGCGTTCTCCGGCAACGGATATATGGTGATCACCCTGACCGCCGATGCGCTCGCCGGTCAGTACCGGGACGACGCGCAGGCGCGCGGTGGGCCGTTGATGCTGATCGCCGGCCCGTCGACGCCGATCCGCGGGCTGGGACCGGACTGCCTGGCCTCCGGGTCGGCTGTGCTGATCCTGCCGGAGGCGTCGCTGAACTCGGTGCACGTGCCGACGTCGCTGTGCACACACGGAGAGATCAACGCTGCGCTGCTCTACGCCTCGGTGTCGGTGGTGGGCACCCACGCCGCGGTATGGACCACGACGTGACCGACGCACAGGGCCCGGACCCATGCGGCGGTCCCAGCTTCGCCTCTCCTTCGTCGAGCCTCGCTGAACCGCCGGGCCCGACCGAGTGGTTCCCGCCGGCCAACGGCGTCGGGCCGTGGCCGGGCGAGCCGCCGGCCGACCCGCGCTACGACCCGGAACTGCTGCGCGAAGGCGACCACCGCAACGTTGTCGACGCCTACCGCTACTGGAGCCGCGAGGCGATCATCGCCGACATCGACCGGCGGCGGCACCGGCTGCATGTGGCGATCGAGAACTTCGGGCATGACGCCAACATCGGCTCAGTGGTGCGCACCGCCAACGCGTTCGCCGTGCACACCGTGCACATCGTCGGGCGGCGGCGCTGGAACCGGCGCGGCGCCATGGTCACCGACCGCTACCAGCGGCTACGGCACCACGACGACGTCGCCGGACTGCTGGATTTCGCCGCGCAGCACGGCCTGACCGTCGTCGCGGCCGACAACGTCGCCGGGGCGGTGCGCCTGGAGCAGACCGCGCTGCCGGCCGACTGCCTGCTGGTCTTCGGCCGGGAAGGCCCCGGTATCAGCGACGAGATGCGCGCGGGCGCCGATGTGCTGGTGTCGATCGCCCAGTTCGGCTCGACCCGCAGCATCAACGTCGGGGTGGCCGCCGGTATCGTCATGCACGCCTGGATCGCCCGGCATGGCAACCTGGAAAACGCCTGGTAGCAGCGAGCATTGGAGACGTGGTGCGGGACAACCAGCTGACCACCCGGCGCATCCGCTTCCAGTTTCACGCCCCCGACGGCCGCTATTTCGCCGACGACAACATGGTGCTCAGCCATTTCGTCGCCGAGCTGTCGGGCAGCTTCCCGCCCGGTGAGGAGTCGTTCATCCGTTCGGTGCGTCGGGTCACCGACCAGATCACCGATCCGATGCTCAAGCGCCGGGCCGCCGGCTTCATCGGCCAGGAATCCACCCACGGGCGGGAACATCGCCGGCTCAACGCCGCACTCATCGACCGCGGCTACCGGATCGCATGGCGCGACTCGAAATCCATGCGGGACAAGCTGTGTCGACGCGAGCAACGAATGTCACCGCGGGTGCACCTGGCGATGACCGCCGGTGCCGAGCACTACACCGCGGTACTGGCCGAACGGATCCTGTCCAGCGCGGAGATCCAGGCCATTCCGGGTACACCGGAGGTGTGGAACCTGCTGAATTGGCATGCGCTGGAAGAACTGGAGCACAAGTCGGTGGCGTTCGACGTCTACCGTGCCGTCGGCGGCACCGAGCCCATCCGGATCGCGGCGATGACGTTCCTGATCGCCACCACGGTTCCGGCCACCTTGCTGGCGGTGGCGATCTCGATCGCCCGCGACCCGGTGGCGCGCCGCCATCCGGTTCGGCTGCTGCGAGAAAGCCGCGCGCTGCTGCGTGGCCCGTTCTTCAAAGGGCTGTTGCGCGACCTACTGCGCTATCTCAAACCCGGCTTCCACCCCGACGACGTGGACACCACAGCGCTGCTGGAACTGTGGCAGCGCAAGCTCTTCGGCGACGGCGGCACATTAGTCGAGCACCTGCGCTGACGGTGAATCAAACAGGTAGCCGGGCATGGCCAGAAGCACATTCAGGTCACTGAAGGTCTTCAACTATCGGCTCTGGGCGGCCGGGGCGCTGGTCTCCAATATCGGAATCTGGATGCAGCGCACCGCCCAAGACTGGCTGGTGCTGACCGAGCTCACCGCCCGCAGCGGAACCGCGGTCGGGGTCGTCATGGGCCTGCAATTCGGGCCGCAGCTGCTCCTGCTGCCCTGGACCGGTTACGCGGCCGACCGTTTCGACCGGCGCAGACTCCTGATCGCCACCCAGGCGGCGTTGGGAATCCTGGCGCTCGTCCTCGGCATCCTGACCGTCACCGGCCTGGTCGAGCTATGGCACGTCTACGTCCTGGCGTTGCTGTCCGGCTGCGTCAGCGCGGTCGACATGCCGGCGCGCCAAACGTTCGTCTCGGATCTGGTGGAAGACGACGATCTCTCCAATGCGGTGGCGCTGAATTCGGCGTCCATCAATGCCGCCCGGATGATCGGTCCCGCCGTCGCCGGTGTGCTGATCGCCGCCGTCGGCACCGGATGGGCGTTTCTGATCAATGCGGCGTCCTTCGGTGCCGTGCTCGCCTCGCTGGGGCTACTGCGGGTGTGCGAGCTCCATCCCAACCCTCGTGCGGTCGGACCGGCCCGGGGCAACCTCATGGAGGGCTTGCGCTACGTCTGGGCGCGTCCGGATCTCAAGGCGATCCTGTGGATGCTGTTTCTGATCGGTACCTTCGGACTCAATTTTCCGATCTTCATCTCGACCATGTCGGTCACGGTCTTCCACGGCGGCGCAAACCAATACGGGCTACTGTCCTCGGTAATGGCGGTCGGTACGCTCGCCGGGGCACTGCTCGCCGCGGGCTGGGAACGGCCCCGCTTCCAGTCACTGCTCATCAGCGCGGCGGTCTTGGGCGTCGGTTTCGCCTTCGCCGCCGTCGCGCCCGGCGTCTGGCTGTTCGGCGTCGCGCTCGCGGTGATCGGGGTCTGCACGCTGACGTTCACCAATGCCACGAACAGTCTGATGCAACTGACCACCGACCCGGTGATGCGCGGGCGGGTGATGGCGCTGCGGCTGGCCATCGCGGTGGGCACCACGCCGATCGGTGCGCCCCTGATCGGTTGGATCGCCGACGCGTTCAGCCCGCGCTGGGCGCTGGGTGTCGCCGCGCTGTCCGGGCTCGCCGCGACGGTCGTCGCGCTGGCCTACCTGTTGAGGCGTCCGGGGCGGGCAGCCCGGGGCGGTTGTGGCGGTACGACGTGAGCTGGTAGGGCAGGATCTGGGGCTATGGATCTGCGATGGGCGAATCGGGCCGAGAGTGCCGAGGCCGCTGTCACCGCGAGGCACCTCAAACCGCTCTGGCATCTGCCGGGCACCCAGCTGGGCGTGGTGGCCTGGCCGCCGGTCCGGCGCGCCCCGCATTGGCACTACTGGTGGCAGGCGCACCTGCTGGACTGCCTCGTCGACGCGCAACTGCGGGACCCGCAGCCCGAACGGGCGACCCGGATCAAGCGGCAGATCCGCAGCCACCGGCTGCGCAATGTGTTCCGCTGGACCAACGCCTACTACGACGACATGGCGTGGCTGGCGCTAGCGATCCAGCGGGCCTGCGCCGTCACCGGCATCGACCGGCACCGTGCGCTGGGCACCCTGACCCGCCAGCTGACCGACTCCTGGATGCCCGAGGCCGGCGGCGGCATCCCCTGGCGCAAAGACGAACAGTTCACCGAGCCGTTCTTTAACGCCCCTGCCAACGGGCCGGCCGGGATCTTCCTGGCCCGCGAAGCCGAGTGGCTCCAGCGTGCGAGGGAGATGGGCGACTGGATCGACGACACCCTGATCGACCCGGAGACTCACCTGGTGTTCGACGGCATCAGGGGTGGGTCGCTGGTGCGGGCCCAGTACACCTACTGCCAGGGCGTGGTGCTGGGGCTGGAGACCGAGCTGGCGGTGCGCACCGGAGCTGAGCGGCACGCCGCCCGCGTGCACCGGCTGGTGGCCGCGGTACACAAGCAGATGGCCCCCGGCGGGGTGCTCAAAGGCGCCGGCGGGGGCGACGGCGGGCTGTTCGCCGGGATCACCGCCCGGTATCTGGCGTTGGTCGCCACCGACCTTCCGGGTGATTCCGCCGCCGACACCGAGGCCCGCGACACCGCCGCCGAGCTGGTGCTGACGTCGGCGAAATCGGCGTGGGACTACCGGCAGTCGGTGGACGGGCTGCCGTTGTTCGGGGCGTTCTGGGACCGCGCCGCCGACCTGCCGCGGGCCGAGGGTGCGGTGGCCACCTCCGTCGGCGGTGCCGTCAACGAGTCCGAGGTGCCCGAACGCGACCTGTCGGTACAGCTGTCGGGCTGGATGCTGATGGAGGCCGCCCACACGGTGGCAGCGGCCGGCCCGAGCGGGCTTAGTCGGGATTCCGCAGGCTGAGCGCGGACTCGTCGTCCGGCGTCTCGGCCGCGCGATTGCGCCGGCGCGACAGGTAGGCCTTGGTCGCCGAGAAGATCGCCGGCAGCAGCGAGACGAACAGGATCCCGATGATGATCAATTCCAGGTGGTCGGTGATGCCCGGCACCTTGGTCCCCAACAGATAGCCCGTCAGCGTCATCCCGGCTCCCCACAGGATCCCGCCGACGATGTCGAAGGCCAGATAGACCGGGTAGCGCATGTAGGACACGCCGGCGATCGCCGGGACGAAGGTCCGGGCGAACGGCACGAAGCGGGCCAGGATGATCGCCACCGGACCGTACTTTTCGAAGAAGGCATGTGAGTCGGTCACATAGTGCTTCTTGAAAAAGCGGGAGTCCTCCTTCTTGAACAGCGCCGGACCGATACGACGGCCGATGAAATAGCCGCACTGGTCACCCAGCACCGCCACGACCGCCACGGACGGCGCCAGCACCCAGATGTCGGGGTTGCCGGCGGCGGCCAGCAGGCCACCGGTGACCAACAGTGATTCACCCGGCAGCAGCGGAAACAGCAGACCGGTCTCGATGAAGACAATCACCAGGATCGCCGGGAGTACGGCGTGCTCGAATACCCCGCCCTGCCCGATCCAGTACATCGGGTCCAAGATGTGGGGCATCGCCGCCACCGTCATGCTCATGACGCACCAACATACCCGGGGCTCCGTGGGAAACCGTTGCTGAGATACTCGAGGGCAGGTTCGGTCAGCCAAGAGGAGAGTGTTCCATGCCCATCGCCACCCCCGAGGTCTACGCCGAGATGCTGAGCCGCGCCAAGGAGAACGCGTACGCGTTCCCGGCGATCAACTGCACGTCGTCGGAGACCATCAACGCCGCCATCAAGGGTTTCGCCGACGCCGGCAGTGACGGCATCATCCAGTTCTCCACCGGCGGCGCGGAGTTCGGCTCCGGTCTGGGCGTCAAGGACATGGTGACCGGCGCGGTGGCGCTGGCCGAGTTCACCCACGTGATCGCCGCCAAGTACCCGATCAACGTGGCGCTGCACACCGACCACTGCCCGAAGGACAAGCTGGACGGTTTCGTGCGTCCGCTGCTGGCGATCTCGACCGAGCGGGTCAAGGCGGGCAAGGACCCGCTGTTCCAGTCGCACATGTGGGACGGCTCGGCCGTGCCGATCGACGAGAACCTGGCCATCGCCGAGGAGCTGCTGGCCAAGGCGGCGGCCGCCAAGATCATCCTGGAGATCGAGATCGGCGTGGTCGGCGGCGAAGAGGACGGGGTGGAAGCCGAGATCAACGAGAAGCTCTACACCACCCCCGAGGACTTCGAGAAGACCATCGACGCCCTCGGGGTCGGCGACCACGGCGAGTACCTGCTGGCCGCCACCTTCGGCAACGTGCACGGCGTCTACAAGCCCGGCAACGTCAAACTGCGCCCCGACATCCTGGGCGAGGGTCAGAAGGTGGCGGCGGCGAAGCTGGGTCTGGCGGCCGGCTCCAAGCCGTTCAACTTCGTCTTCCACGGCGGCTCGGGTTCGCTGAAGTCCGAGATCGAAGAGGCGTTGCAGCACGGTGTGGTGAAGATGAACGTCGACACCGACACCCAGTACGCGTTCACCCGCCCGATCGCCGCGCACATGTTCACCAACTACGACGGGGTGCTCAAGATCGACGGCGAGGTCGGCAACAAGAAGACCTACGACCCGCGCAGCTACCTCAAGAAGGCCGAGGCCGCAATGACCGAGCGGGTCATCGAGGCGTGCAACGACCTGCACAGCGCCGGCAAGACCCTCAGCAGCTGACCGGCCTTACGCCGAGCAGTCGCGAAAGCCCCCAAATCCACCGCGATTTGGGGGCTTTGGCGACTGTTCGCGGGGTTGCTACCCGCCGTGGGACTGGCAGATCTTCCACTGGTCGTCGCGGAACTGCAGGTCGAAGCTGCGGGTGGAGCGGACCCGCGGCTCATAGGCCATGAACGCGGTGACGTTGGCTTCGGCGTGCCCCTCGTTGACCACGACCTCGTCGATGCTGGCGACCACCGGATACTGCTTGGCCGCCGCGATCCGGCGGTAGGTGTCGTCCCAGGCCTTCTGGTCGTAGTTGACGTAGCGGTCGCGGATGTCGCCACAGGTCAGGCTGCGCAGCGCAGCCAGGTCGCCGTTCTGCATGGCGACGTCGAAGTTCGAGATCGTGCCGCGCACCTTCTCCTCCTGCGAGGCGGCTTGCCGCTCGTCGCGGGTCAGCCATAACGTGCCGAGCACCGCGACGACGGCCAGCGCCAGGATGATCAGGATCAGCGCCATCACCCAGCCCCAGCTGCGGGAGACGGTGACGGGCAGTTTGCCGCCCAGCCGCGGCGGAATCTGTTGCGGGGTGGCCTTTCCGGCCTTCCCGCCGCGCCGGGCGAACAATTCCGTGTCGGCGTCGCCCACCGACGGAATGACCTCGGTCTGTCCGGCGTCGAACCCCGGCGCGGTGAATCGGCGCTCCGGCGGCCCGGTGGGGCCGGCGGCCGAAGGGCCGGAGGGGGCTTCGGTGGTGATCACCTCGGTGACGGCCTCGGCGTCGTCGTCGGATTGCGGGCCGGTTTCGGTAATCACCGTGGTGGCGGTGTCGTCGTCCGCCGAGACGACGGGGTGGACTTCGGTGGCCTGGTCGTCGCCGTCGGGCTGCTCGATGGCGGCTTCGCCGGTCTGGGGACCGTGACCGGGTGCTGGTGAGGCAGGAACGTCGTCGCGGTCGGGGCCGGATGGGTTCGGCATGGGCTAGTGCTGTCCTCCCGCTAGCGAATCTGCTGGGCGCCAGCTTACTGAGCGAGCAGGCGGGTTGCCGGAGTGGCTGGCCGTGGATGGCGCGGCAGAATGAACGATGTGACTCACACCGGTAATCTCCTCGGCCCCGATCCGGTCTTGCTGCCCGGCGACCCCGACGCCGAGGCCGGCCTGCGGGCCAACCAGAACCCCGAGATTGTCGCGGCCGCGCATCCGGCAGCCTCGGTGGCGTGGGCGGCGCTGGCCGAAGCGGCATTGGCCGAGGACAAGGCGGTCACCGCCTACGCCTACGCGCGCACCGGTTACCACCGGGGCCTGGACCAGCTGCGCCGCAACGGGTGGAAGGGCCACGGTCCGGTGCCGTACGCGCATGAACCCAACCGGGGCTTCTTGCGGTGTGTGGCCGCGCTGGCGCGTGCCGCCGCCACCATTGGGGAGACCGAGGAGCAGGCGCGCTGCCTGGCCCTGCTCGACGACTGCGACCCCGACGCCCGCTCGGCGCTGGGGCTGAGCTGACCCTCGTCAGCATCCGATGGGGCAGTCGCCGCCCTGCCCGGGCGGCTCCACCTGCACGGTGGCATGGGTCAGGCCGCGGGCGGCCAGCACCGCGCGCGCCTGGCCGAGCACCCGGCCGGGGTCGGTATCGGCGCACAGGTGGGCGGTGGCCATGTCCTGGCCCGGCACCAGCGTCCAGACGTGCAGGTCGTGGACGTCGGTGACGCCGTCGACGCCGGCCAGCGCCGCGCGCAGTTCGTTGACGTCGATGTGGCTCGGCGAGGCCTCCGACAGGATTCGCAGCGCGGCCCCGGCCAGCGCGAACGCCCGCGGCAGCACCCACAGCGCGACGAAGACGGCGACCACCACGTCGGCGTAGGGCCAGCTGGTGGTCAGCGTGACGACACCGGCGATCAGCACGCCCACGCTGCCGACGGTGTCGGCTACCACCTCCATGTAGGCGCCGCGCACCGCGAGGCTGTGCGCCGAATGCGAGCGCAACAGCAGGGCCACCCCGACGTTGACGGCCAGTCCGGCGATCGCGACGACGATCATCGGCCCGCCGGGCACATCCGGTGCGGTGCCGATGCGGCGGATCGCCTCGGTGAGGATGAACGTCGCCATTCCGATCAGCAGCACCGCGTTGGCGACCGCGGTGAACACCTCGGCGCGGTGCCAGCCGTAGGTGCGCGACGGCGACGTGCTGCCGCGCCGGGCCAGCATCACCGCCGCCACCCCCATGAACAGGGCGGCCAGGTCGGTGAGCAGATGCCCGGCGTCGGCCAGCAACGCGATCGAGCCGATCACCACGGCCGTGGTCAGTTCGACGGTGAACAGCGCGGCCAGGATCACCGCCGCGATGACCATCCGGGACAGCCGGGCGTCGGTGTGGCTGTGCATGCCGACGAATCTAATCCGTTGCCGGTCCGCAGGAGCCGACCGGATGTGGCCCAACCCCGAACTGGGCTTGCAGGTGTCCTCGCACACAACTACTATTGTACGAATATTCGGTAATCAGATGACGAATAATCGACATTTACGCAGTGTCACTTGAGCCGCCGCAGCACGTGAGATGGAGGAGCCGCATGACGACGATGCAGGACGAGGCAGTGACGTTCTCACCGCGCTCGGGTGAGTCCTGGCGCAGTCCGTGGCCGATGTATGCCGCGTTGCGTGAACACGACCCCGTGCACCACGTAATTCCGGACCACGCTCCGGACAAGGATTATTGGGTGCTGTCCCGCTATGCCGATGTGGTGGATGCGGTTCGTGACTGGGAGACGTTCTCGTCCTATCACGGGTTGACCGTCGACTATGGCGAGGTCGAGAGGCTGGGCCTCGCCGACAATCGTCCGCTGGTGTTTCTAGACCCCCCGGAACACACCGAGTTGCGCCGTCTGGTGCACAAGGGATTCACCCCGAAGCAGATGGTCAAGGTCGAGCCTGCGGTTCGCAAATTCGTCGTCGAGCGTATCGAGCGGTTGCGCGCCAATGGCGGCGGCGACATCGTCACCGAGTTGTTCAAACCTCTGCCCTCTATGGTGGTCGCGCACTACCTCGGTGTCCCCGAAGGGGATCAGGGGCAGTTCGACGTGTGGACCGACGCCATCGTTTCCGGCGCCGTAGCCGAGGGCCAGTCGCAGGCGGCCATGGACGCCGCTATGGAAATGTTCGGGTACTTCGCCGAGTTGGTCGAAAGACGCAAGGCTGACCCGGGCGATGACACGATTTCCCATATGGTTGCGGCTGGCCTCGGCGCTGACGGCGATGTCAGTGGCTTGCAGAAGATCATGGGCTGGACATTCACCATGGTCACGGGGGGTAATGACACCGTAACCGGGATGCTCGGCGGGAGCGCCCCGTTGCTCACCGAGCACCCCGATCAGCGGGCGAAGTTGATCGAGGACCCAAGCCGGATCGGCGAAGCTGTGGAGGAGTTGTTGCGTCTGACGTCGCCGGTGCAGGGATTGGCCCGCACCACAACTCGTGACGTACAGATAAATGGCGTGACGATCCCCGCCGGGCGCAAGACGCTATTGCTGTACGGCTCGGCGAACCGCGACTGGCGCCAGTATGGACCGGATGCCGAGGAACTCGACGTGCTGCGCAAGCCAAAAGGGATCCTGACCTTCGGTCAAGGCAACCACCACTGCATCGGCAACGCCGCGGCACGGATGGAGTCGCGGGTGGCTCTCGAAGAGTTGCTCGCGCGGTGCCCGAACTTCAGCGTCGACTGCGATGCCATCAAGTACGCCAAGGGCATGTTCACCCGGAGGCCGATCAGTATCCCGTTCGTCCCTGAGGCCTGAAATTCCAAGGAAAGTTGTCATGAAGGTAGAAGCCAACGACAACTGCGTCGGCAACGGGATCTGCGAAGGGATACACCCGTCTGTATTCGAGGTCGGCGACGATGGTGTGGTCATCGTGCACAATGCCAAGATCCGCGAGGAAGACCACGATCTGGTGTGTTTTGCGGTCAAGAGCTGCCCCGCCCAGGCCTTGCGGCTCGTCAACGAATCGTAAATGGTAGCGAGTGCCCGGGATCGCGATCATTTTGGGCTGCAACCGATTCAGCATCGGGTTGATCGTTGATCCAAGGCCGCAGCCCTGACTTCGGACATGGACAGCGAGTTTTCGATCGGCTAGGGCTTTGACCTGTGGGTTCTCCTTTCCCGGTGCTGTGTTTGGGGTACTAGCCCGGTAGGTTCGGGCGGTGGCGTACGTGCGGAAGGTGCGCACGACCTCAGGCGCGGTGGCGGTGCAGGTCGCGCGCAAAGATCAGGGCCGTGTGGTGATCCTGGCGCATCTGGGTTCCGCGCATACCGATGCTGAGCTGGGCATTCTGCTGGATGCGGCCCGGCAGGTCGTGGCTGGTGGGCAGGCCGCACTCGATTTCGAGGTGGCCGCGCGTGCGCAGTCGATGACCGAGGTGGCCGACTTCCGCGCCGAGCGCTCACTGATCGCCGATCCGGCAAAGCCGGCCGTAGTGCCCGTGGTCCCGCCAGGGCGCACGATGGGCACTTGCTCACGACTGCTCTATGACGTCCTCGCGGGCGTCTACGACTGGCCGGGTTCGGTGTGGTCGCCGACGACGTGTTCCGGGATCTGGTCATCGCCCGGATCGTGGAACCCACGAGCAAGGCCGACGCCGAGCGGGTGTTGACCGATCTGGGCGTATCGACGGTGTGCTACCGCACGATGGCCCGTCATCTCGACCTGGTCGGACCGGGCGGGTATCGGGATACGATCGCCACCAAATGCTTTGACTACAGCAGTGATTGCGGTGGCCTGTCCCTTCTGCTCTACGACGTAACGACGCTCTATTTCGAGGCCGAGAACGAGGACGAACTGCGCAAAGTAGGGTTCAGCAAAGAGCGGCGCATTGACCCTCAGATCGTTGTCGGTCTGCTCGTCGACCGGACCGGATTCCCTTTGGAAATCGGATATTTCGAAGGTAATACCGCCGAGACCACGACCATCGTGCCGATCATCACCAGCTTCCTGGAGCGTCACGGCCTGCAGGACACGCCGATGGTCGTGGCCGCTGACGCCGGGATGCTGTCGCAGAGCAATCTGAAAGCGCTCGACGAGTTGGGCCTGTTGTTCATCGTGGGCTCGCGGGTTACGAAAGCGCCCGGGGATCTGGAGTCCCATTTCCATTGGAACGGCGATGTTTTCGCCGATGGCCAGGTGATCGACACCGTCACTCCCCGGCACGGCAACACCAAGGTCAACGACACCAAGCTGCGTGCTGAACCCGTCTGGGATCGCGAGCACGATTCCGGGGCGTGGCGGGCGATCTGGTCGTACTCGGCCAAACGGGCGCGGCGTGACCAGAAGACGCTTGCGGCCCAGGAGGCCCGGGCGCGGGCGATCGTGGCCGGAGACAAGAAGGCCAAGGCCGCGCGATTCGTGAAGGTCCGCGGTGGTGACCGCAGCCTCGATGAGGCCAATCT